>JAGBLN010000024.1 GCA_017635395.1 Lachnospiraceae bacterium | reverse complement strand
CATTGATAACATTTTCCGTTTCACCCAGGCTGGTTCAGAGGTGTCCGCGCTTCTTGGCCGTGTGCCTTCAGCCGTTGGTTACCAGCCTACGCTGCAGACTGAAATGGGTGCCCTTCAGGAGCGTATTACATCCACTAAGGACGGTTCCATCACATCAGTTCAGGCTGTTTATGTGCCTGCCGATGACCTTACGGACCCGGCACCTGCGACAACATTCGCGCACTTGGATGCTACCACCGTTCTTTCAAGAGCAATTTCCGAGCAGGGTATTTATCCTGCAGTGGATCCTCTTGATTCCACCTCCAGGATACTTGATCCCAGAGTGGTTGGTGAGGAGCATTACGAGGTAGCCAGAGGCGTGCAGGAGATTCTCCAGAAGTATAAGGAACTGCAGGATATAATCGCAATCCTTGGTATGGACGAGCTTTCAGAGGAAGACCGTCTGGTAGTAAGCCGTGCAAGAAAGGTGCAGCGTTATCTTTCACAGCCTTTCTTCGTTGCTACTCAGTTCACAGGTATGGAAGGAAAGTATGTTCCCATTGCTGAGACAATAAGAGGATTCAAGGAGATTCTTGCAGGTAAGCATGATGACATTCCTGAGGGATTCTTCCTCAATGCCGGCTCTATTGACGAAGTTGTTGAGCGAGCTAATAAGCAGGCGTAAGTCAAAGAACAGTAAACGGTATTAGGCCGGTAGTTTGTTTTGCGCGGCCTAATGATTTCAGGCAGGAAAGAAACAGGATATGGCAGATACATTTGCATTAAGGATAATCACACCGGACAAAGTCTTCTATGAAGGCGATGTAGAGATGGCTGAGTTCAATACGACGGAGGGTGAAATCGGTATTTACAGAAATCACGTTCCCATGACAGTCATCATTAAGCCGGGTGTGCTGACTATTACAGAGACTGACGGCGAGAAAAAAGCGGCTTTACATGCCGGCTTCGTGGAGATTTTGCCGGACAAGGTGACTATACTTGCGGAGGCAATCGAATGGCCGGATGAGATCGATGTGGAAAGAGCCAAGTCAGCGGAAGAAAGGGCAAGGGAAAGGATAGCAGCCAGGGGAGAGGGCATAGACCTTGACAGAGCATCGGTTGCACTCCAGAGAGCACTAGCCAGAATAAACTGTCTCAGATAGTATTAATAAAAATCTAAAGCCCTCCTGAATATCAAGGGAGGGCTTTTGTGTGTGCAGTCAATTATGAAAAACAGCAATGACAACAGAATGAAGATCACGCTTTTGATACTCAGGATATTATTCTGCGTTGTTGTTTTTCTTGTGTCAGTTTTTGTGACAAGTACCCTGATGAATAAGGGCAATACGGACATGACTACGGAAATGAGCCATGCCACGTTTCCTTCGGTGGTGTTTATTTCCGACGGCATGCGCTACAACCGCATGAAGGGTTATATTACGGAAATGGACATATACAGGATGCATGATTCCATGACAGCCGTAGGCGCTGACCGTAAGCTTTCGATAGAGATAGACAGTTTTGGCAATGCGATACAGAAGGTGAGCTTTCAGGTGCGTTCCCTTTCAGACGGAAGGCTGATCGAGGATACGGAAGTGCTTGACTATATTGAGTCGGAAGACGGCATGACCGCGGATATAACACTGAAGGACCTGATGGCATACGGTGAAGAATATTCTCTCTGCATTTTTCTCACTACCGGCGATAATAAAGTGATACGTTATTACACAACGGTAGTCAGGAATGACGATACAGCATATGCGGAAAAACTTGCTTTTTCTTATAACTTCAGCGATACCACGTTTGACAGGAGCAGGGGTAAGGAACTGGCTACATACCTGGAAAGCAATGAGCAGGGTGACAATACAACTTATGAAAAGGTGGATATACATTGCAGCCTTGACCAGATCTGCTACGGTACCCTCAATATCAGCAGGATATCAGAGCCGGAAGCTGTGATAAGGGATATAGATGATGAGACGGCGGTCATAGACATAAGTTTCAGGGCTGAAGTGCCGGAGAATAACAGGAAAAAAAGGTTCATGGTATATGAGACATACAGGATGCGTTTGGGGGATGAGCGTATGTACCTGCTCGATTACGAGCGTACCATGGATCAGATATTTGATATTGATCCGGGGAATCTTACTGAAAATAAGGTAATACTGGGCATTGTCGACCGGAATGTTGTGATGAGCGAAAACAATGACGGTAACTGCCTGGCTTTTATAAACTGCGGAAGGCTTTTTGTATACAACATGTCAGAGAATAAGCTGGCATATGTGTTCGGCTTTTACGATAATGACCTGGCTGACTTAAGGGAACTTGATCCGGACAACGGCATAAAGGTATTCAGCGTGGATGAAACCGGCAATGTGCGTTTTGCCGTTTACGGATACCTCAACCGCGGAATACACGAAGGGATGAACGGAATTTCTGTTTATTATTATGACAGCGTGCGCAACACTGTTGAGGAAGAGGCATTTATTCCGTACAACGGATCATACGAATTCCTTGAATATGACATAAGCAGGGCTGCTTATGCGAATCCGTCCGGCGAGGGATTTTTCTATTTAAACGATTCGTTTTACAAAATCGACCTAAAGACAGGTGCTACGGAGATTCTGGCTGAGGGCCTTGACAGCGACCATTTCTGCGCGTCGTCAAACGGACAGATGGCGGCATGGGTAGACTCATATGGAGAAGACCGGTATGCCAGTACCCTGTCGCTGCTTAATATGGTGACAGGAGGCTTAAAGAACATAAGCGTGCTGCCAAACGAAGGAATTGTGCCTGTCGGATTTTTTGGCGATGACATTGTGTATGGTATAGCGCGCAGAAGCGATATGCTGGAAGATATTTCCGGACATACAGTTTTCCCTATGTATCAGATAAAAATCTGTGACTGGAACGGAAATCTGGTGAAAGAATATGTGCCCCAGAATTCTTACGTGACGGATGTCATAAGGGGAGACGGTATGTACACGCTGAAGCTTTCATCCATAAGCGGGGCAGGGATAATGACATCCCTTCCTGATGACCAGCTCCTTGATAATTCCACGCCCCTGCACGGTAAAAACGTCACTGAGCTTGTTGTTACCGATGCTTATGAAAATATTACCCAGCTGGTGCTGAAAAAATCCGTAGATCTTAAGAATCTTCAGACCCTGAATCCCAAACAGGTAATCTATGAGGGTGAAAGAAGTGCCAAGATTGACAATATGCCCATGGATAAAAGGTACTTTGTCCTGACTCATAACGGCAGGGTTGAAGAAATCTTTAACCGGTCCTGTGACGCGGTTATTGTTGCGGATGCAGAAAACGGGACAGTCCGGGATAACAGGGGAAGGACTGTTTTCAGGCATACGACAATGCCGGAGAAGAACCAGATAATGGCAATCAGCGAGGAAGTAGCACAGGCAGTGCAGGTAAGCGGACGGACGGATACATTAAGGGCCTGCATTGACGTAATAACCTCGTATGAGAATGTTTCCGTAAAAGAATATCCTGAAAGTGATAATCTTTCAGAAGCTGATATAATAGAGGCAGTGATGGAAAAGTCCACTGCGCTTGACTTATGCGGATGTGACCTTGACAGTGTCCTGTATTATACAGCGAGGGATATTCCGGTTTTAGCGTGCATGGCTGATAAATATTATCTGATAATAGGGTATAATAAGGTCATATTAGTTATAATGGATCCGATGAATGGGGATCTTGAGCGTGTGAACCGCGGGGAATACGAAGAGTATTTTGCAAATTCGGGAAACCGTTTCATCACATACTCTTACTATGAAGGCGGAAAATAGCCGATATTATTATGAACAGCCTGTGAGGATATAAGTGCTGTTTGAAGGTGAATCCGGAATGGAGATGGGTATACATGCGTTTTAAAATGCGTAATAAAAAAAGAAAAAAAAGAACCGGAATCAGCCGCTTTATGATGCTGTTGCTGATAGCAGTGTCAGTACTTTCCTTGTGGGGAAATTCAAGGACAGTATTTGCCGATCCTGATGACGGTGATGATGATACGGATACCACCGAGCTTGAGCGCCAGAGAGAGGAAAACGAAAGCCGTCTTGATGAGATAAATGCAACCATTGAGGAACTTGCGGCAGAGCAGGAAGGTGTTGAGGAGGAAATAGAAGAAATCACGGCAGCCCTTACAGAAGTAATGGCTGATATAGAGGATCTTAACCAGCGGATTGATATCAAGGAAGGTGAAATCGCAGAGGCGCAGGTTTCATATGATGCGGCTGTTGCGGAAGAGGAAGCCCAGTACGAGGCGATGAAGATCCGAATCAAATATATGTATGAAAAAGGCGACAGCAGCTATGTTCAGCTTTTTGCGGAGGCGCGCAGTTTTTCTGAACTGCTTACAAAAGCTGACTACATAGAAGACCTTTATGAATATGACCGGAGGATGTTAGCTAAGTACAAAGAAACAGTAGAGATGGTAGCAGCCCTCCAGGAACAGCTTGAAAAGGAAAAAAATGAGCTGGTAGTTCTTGAAGCAAATGCTGAAGAAGAAAAAGCCTATATGGAAGGCATACAGGAAGATTTAGAGGCTACTTCTGCTGAATACGCAAGGCAGATATTGTCAGCCGAGAATCAGGCGGTTGAGTATGAGACGCTGATTGCTGCCCAGAATGCCGAAATCAACAGAAGAAAGGCTGAGGCGGAAAGGCGTGCCAGGGAAGAAGCGGAAAGGCGTGCCAGGGAAGAGGCCGAAAGACAGGCTGCTCTTGCGGCCGCGGCCAATGCTGCCGACAGCGAAGCGGCAAGGGAGCGCGCGCTTAGTGAAGTGGCCGATGCTGAATCTTCAAAGAAAGTAAGCAATAGCAACGGTACCTTTGACGTATCGTCAATCTATTCTGCCAACGGAAGCAGCTTAGGTAAGTCTGTTGCGGTTTATGCATGCAAATTCATAGGCAATCCTTATGTGTATGGCGGAACCAGCCTTACCAACGGAACTGACTGTTCGGGATTTGTATATTCTGTTTATAAAGAGTTCGGGTATAACGTGCCAAGGACATCATTTGACCAGAGGACTGCCGGAAAAGAGGTCTCCTACAGTGAGGCACAGCCCGGGGACATAATCTGTTATGCAGGCCATGTTGCCATTTACATCGGGAACGGCATGATTGTTCATGCAAGTACGCCCAGCACAGGAATAAAAGTGTCTAATGCCCTTTACAGGGATTATATCTGCATACGCCGTATAGTATGATTTTGCATACGGAAATGCAGTAAATGATCAAAATGTCAAAAAGTATAAATCATAGGCCGGTTCACAAGGTTTTTATGGAATATTTTTACATTGAAAAGGCTTTTTTATGCCTATATAATGTTTTACGGCTTGATTTGGATACTATAATTAGTAGTTATAGGTAATTGTATTTGTCGGGTATCAAAAATGAGCGAAGAGAACAAGATAAATTCTGAAGAGTCTGAAAAAAACGAGAATTCTGAAAATACTGAAATTACAGAGGGTGCAGAAGGTACTGAAGACAGCACTGAGCAGGCTGCGAATGCCGGTACTGAATCCGAAACAGAAAAAGCTGCTGAGGATAAAGCTGATGACACATCATCGGAAAATCAGCAGGCACGCCATGAACTTCATCCCCGCAAGGCGGCAGGAAATAAGGCAGCATCGGTAAAACAGGATGCTTCGGCTGAGCAGAAAACTGAGGGGGCAGACAAGGCTGTTTCTGTTTCATCAGAACTTGCATCGGAAGAAACGAATACAAGAAAGAAGATCAACTGGAAGCGGGTTTTACTTGCAACGGCCGGCGTACTTGCCCTTGCTGCGGTAGGCGGATATCTTGGAGTTGCATTATATTACACATCACATTTTCTTCCGAATACCATAATTGACGGCGTTGACTATTCAGGCGAAACAGTAAAGGCTGCTGATGAAAGAAGGATTGTTTCAGACAATACCTATACGCTTACGCTGAACGGAAGGGAAGGCACTCAGGCGGTGCTTACATCAGATTCCCTTGGATTCAATGTCATATATTCACTTACTATGGATGAGATAAAGGCTAAGCAGAATGCCCTTGCGTGGGGATATTATTATTTCAATAACAATAATTACAGCTTAGACAGGACTATAAGTTATAACTCGGCAGAAATCGCAAGCACCCTTGCATCTGTACAGTTCCTGCAGGCTGAAAACATGAAGGCACCTGAAAATGCCTACATAGGCGATTACAGCACTGAGGCAGGCGCGTATGTTATAACTCCGGAATACGTAGGAACTACTGTAGATATGGACATCCTGCTTTCTTCCGTAGAGAACGCTGTGTCAGAGCATTCTCCGGTGCTTGACCTTGACGCGGCAGGGTGCTATACGGAAGCAGAGATTAAATCTGATGATGAAGGCCTTGCTGAAGAACTTTCTGTACTGAACAAGTATCAGGATACTGTGGTTACATATGATCTCTGCGGGGAATATTATGACATAGATTTTGACATTATACATGACTGGATGATAGTATCCGGCAATTCTGTATCCATAGACCGTGCAAAGGTACAGGAGTTTGTGGAAAAATTTGCAGAAGAAAATGATACATACGGCCTGGATGAGGACTTCACTACCGTTGACGGATATACGCTTACTCTACCCAAGGGAAGATACGGCTGGAAGCTTGATATTGAGACTGAAACAGAACAGCTTTATGCGGATGTGGTTTCAGGTAACCAGGTAACAAGGGAACCTGCATTTTCCTGCACTGCGGCACAGTGGGGTAAGTCAGATATAGGCGACACATATATTGAGGTATGCCTTACAGACCAGAAGGTTTATCTGATAGAGGAAGGCAAGGTTACTTTTGAGTGTGACTGTGTGACGGGATGCGTTGCAAAAGGCAATTCAACTCCGATAGGCATATATGGAGTCACTTATAAGCAGAAGGATGCGGTTTTAAGAGGACCCGGATATGCGTCTCCTGTTAAATACTGGATGCCTTTCAACCGGGGAGTGGGCCTTCATGATGCATCATGGAGAGGCAAATTTGGCGGAACGATTTATAAGTACAGCGGTTCCCATGGATGCGTAAATATTCCTAAGGATGCTGCGGCACTGCTTTATGAAAAGGTATACAGGGATTTCCCGGTAATAGTTTATTCAGTGGAAGAGGCAAGGGCTGAGGAGGCTGCAAGAGAGGCTGCTAAGGCAACACCTACGCCGTCGCCTACCGCTACTGCTACGCCTACAGCCACAACAGCGCCTTCTGTTACTGTGGCACCTACGGAAATCACTACGCCTGAGCCTACTATAGAGGTTACGCCTACGCCTGCAGCCGAAGTTACAGAGATACCTACTGAGCCTGTGGTAACGGAGGTTACTGTTCCTACGGAGGCTACAGTTCCTGAACCTGAACCGACGGTGGAAACTATACCTGAGCCGGTGCCCGAGCCGGTTCCTGATCCGGGGATGTGAACTGATGGGTGAACTTTTTGACAGGATAGACGAACTGTCCGGAAACGGAAAGTATCCTTTCCATATGCCGGGACATAAGAGAAACGCTTTGCTTTACGGACGGAATCCTTCGTCCGCCGGCGAGGCGTTTTTTTCAGAATGGTACAAAAGGGATATAACGGAAATCCCGGGCAGCGATGACCTTCATGATCCGTCAGGGATAATACTTGATGCCATGAAGCGGGCAGCGGTTCTTTATGGAGCTGACAGGTCTTATTTTCTCATAAACGGAAGCACATCAGGCAATCTGGTGGCTGTATCGGCTGCCGTAAAGCCCGGCGGGAAGATACTGGCCATGCGTTCCTCTCACCAGTCTTTTTATCATGCGGTTATGCTAAGGCGCCTTGAGGTGGTCTACCTTGATGAAGAAACAGATGGAGAGATAGGGGCGGCATACGGAATAAGTGCCGAGGCTGTTGAGAGGGCTTTAAGCGAAAATGAGGGAATCGAGGCTGTCTTTATAACATCGCCTACGTATGAAGGCTTTTCCTCTGAACTGGGAGATATTGCGGCTGCGGCACATGGACGGGGGATTCCGCTGATAGTGGATGCGGCCCATGGTGCGCATTTCGGCTTTTCACCTTTTTTTCCGCAGAATGCAGTGAAAGAAGGCGCTGACATAACGGTAATGAGCCTTCACAAGACTCTGCCGGCGCCTACACAGACTGCCATACTTCATATTAAAGGCAGTATTGCATCAAGGGAGAAGGTAGAGGAATTCCTTCAGGTATATCAGAGTACTTCGCCCTCGTATCTTTTATTGGCGGCCATAGACGACTGTATTGAGCTTACCTCACGCATTTCTGAAAATGGTATTGGAACTCAGAAGGGTGATGATCTATGGTCATTATTTTATGAGAAACGAAGGAAACTGTCAGAGTATTTCAAAGAGAATCCTCTTAAGAATATCCGCATTTATGATCATTTTTCACAGTCTAATAACCTGGGAATGACCTGTGTACCCGAACCGGGCAAAATGATGATAGTTCCTGCGGACCATTTAAGTGGACGGCGGCTGTCAGGCTACCTTTCGGAAGAATGCGGCATTGTGGCAGAAATGTCGGTTCCGGAATATGTACTTTTGATCTTTACCGTTATGGATACGGATGAAGGTTATGACAGATTAAAAAATGCTCTTATTAAAGCTGATTCGGATGCAACTATATGGCTGGAAGGTTCAGGAAGAGCATCGGAAAAATGTGTTTTTAATTATACAAACAAGACCGCAATCCCTATATGGAAAGCAGCAGAGATGGAAAAAAGACCTGTAGAATATAGGGATGCTGTAGGCTTGATTAGCGCAGAAATGATGACCGTCTATCCGCCGGGAAGGCCTTTGTTTGTGCCCGGCGAGATAATGACTGCTGACAAGCTTTCCTATCTGGAAAAGGCGGTTATGCAGGGGTGCGAGATAAGAGGCAAACTTTCGGCTGTTGTTGAATAAATGTATGTTTTGCGATAAAATATACAGGGGTGTTATGCTCTTTTGAAAAAAAGGAGGTTTGAAAATGTTTTGTCCAAAATGTGGTGGAAAGATAAAGGATGATAATTCCTTTTGTCCGCTCTGCGGAGAACCATTAGAGGCGTATAAAGCCGCACAGGCACAGGGAATCTCACAGCTGGTACCTGCGGGGGCTGATACGGAAAAAAGTACTGATACGGCTGCAGGTGCAGCACCTGATACAGCTATAGGTACTGTGGATAGCGTTGCTGCCGGAGCAAAAACAGGAGAAGCTGTGCCAGCTGATACTTCGCAGCCTGACAATATTGTGGTTGATCCGGCTCCGGCTTCTACGGCAGATAACGGTTCTTCGGGAAGCAATATTCCTAAAATAAACTACGAAGAAAAGAAGAAAAATCCTGTATGGATTTTCATAGCAGCCGGTGCGGCCATACTGCTGGTATTGATAATAGGGATCGTTGTAGCAGTTTCTTTGGTAAGGAAAGTTGCTTTTAATGACCAGGAGGAAGTGGTTGCTGAGATTGATGAGGATGAGAATGAGGAAGTAACCGAGGTGGAAGAGCCTGAAGCTACAGAGGAGCCTGAGGCGGAACCGACTGTCACTCCCACGCCGACTCCCGAACCGGAACCCGCCAATTGTGATGTTACGGTTTATTATGGGAACGAATACGCACCGCTATCTGATGTCCTTGTGGAATTTAAGAAGGACGGTCAGGTGGTTTATTCCGACACGACTGTTGACGGAAAGCTTAAAGCTGAGGATCTTGAGCCCGGAGATTATGTGATACGCTATACAGGCGCTGATCTGTTCGGAGACGAGTACAAGATTACCCTTGAGCCCGGGGATAACGAAACCGATACCGTCCTTTTAGCACGGCTTGAGGATCCGGAGGCAGCATATGTCTTTATCACATGGGAAGGCTCGCAGGACATAGACGCATGTATGTACAATTCGTCCACGGGACAGTATGTGAAATATGACAATCCCGTCGATGATATGGGGAATTTCATTTATCAGGATAATAACGCATTCAGAGGCTACGAGATATTATATATCAGGGATCGGAATGCGGATTATGACCATATCATCTATGTAATGGATCAGGCGGCGGTACAGACCGGTGAACCAAGCGATATGGAAGCAGACGGCCTCAGAGTCAGGATATATACCATAGACGGGCTTGTTGATGATACTTCTGCCGATAAAGAAAAAGACGCGGCTCTTTTCTCCCCCGGGAGCTTTATAGATGGCGAGTTTGAGAAAAATGCGGTCTATGTGGACGGAAACTTAAGCAAGCTTGCAGGCTATGAGTGGACTCAGATTGCGAAAGATGAGCCGGGTGAAGAGACATCGTCGGAGGAATAGATGGGTAAGCTTTTCTGTCTGATCGGGAAGAGCGCATCAGGCAAGGATACTATATACAGGCGGCTTTTGGAAGATGAGTCTTTAGGACTGAAACCGGTGGTGACATATACCACCAGGCCCAAAAGATCCGGCGAAAGCGAAGGCGTGGAATACCATTTCACGGACGAGCGGCAGCTGGAGGCTTTCAAAAAAGAAGGCAAGCTGCTGGAGGAACGCATATATCATACCGTATACGGAGACTGGCATTATTTTACGGCTGACGACGGCCAGGTGGTTCTTGATAAGCATAATTATGCCATAATAACCACTCCTGAGGCGCTGGCCGGTATTACGGCTTATTATGGGAAGGAAAGCGTAGTTCCCATATACATTACTCTTGATGACGGCGAGAGGCTGGAACGGGCGCTTAAAAGGGAACGCAGCCAGGCTAAACCGGGCTACTCTGAAATGTGCAGAAGGTATTTAGCCGATGAAAAGGATTTTTCAGAAGAAAACCTTGCCAGGGCTGGAGTAAGCGAAGAGAATTTTTTTATCAATAATGAACTTTCGCTTTGTCTATCACAGATAGGAGAAATGATCCGCGGATATGGACTCTCTGAAGATTAATCAGATAACCCCTACGACTGCTACGGAAGCTGTCCAGAAGGCACCCACCGGAGATGACAGCTTTAAGTTCATGCTTACCAGCAATATCCAGGAAAAGGAATTGCAGGAAAAACTTACCTCGCTGATGGCACAGATAACGGAGCAGGGGGAACGGATAAGCAAAAAGAAAGACATCCGCGATATGAAGAGATACCGCGGCCTGATAAAGGAATTCATGAACGAGGTGGTCAACCGTTCCCATAGTTTCAGCAGGGAGAATTTCCTGGATAAGCGTGGGCGGCATCGTGTATACGGCATCATCAGGCTGGTGGATGAAAACCTTGATGAGCTTGCCAAGGAACTTGTAAAAGAAGAAGCAGATAATGTGGAGGTTCTGGCAAAGATTGGGGAAATAAGAGGGCTTTTGCTGGATATATTTATGTAAAGGGGGCATATTATGGCTGTATTTTCGGATATTATAGGACAGAAAGAAATAAAAGAGGAGCTTGGAAATGCGGTATCCACCGGCAAGGTTTCCAATGCGTATATTCTGTGCGGACCTAACCGTTCTGGTAAGGAATTCATAGCGAAGGTATTTGCCCAGGCTCTTGTGTGCGAAAATACCGGCGATCCTGAAAAAGGGAGCCTTTCCGAATCCTGCGGAGAGTGCCACGCCTGCCATCAGGCCGCATCAAAGAACCACCCGGACATCATCTTCCTGCATCATTCAAAGCCGAATATCATAAGCATTGATGATGTGCGCACAGGCATTCTTGAGACCGTTAATATAAAGCCTTACAGCGCAAAGTATAAGATATACATAATCGAGGAAGCTGAAAAAATGACACCTCAGGCACAGAATTCGTTGCTTAAGACAATTGAGGAGCCGCCTGAATATGCTGTGTTCCTTCTTCTTACGCTTTCCACGGAAGCGCTGCTTGAGACCATACTCAGCCGCTGCGTGACTCTTAACATGAAGCCTGTTCCCGATGAGGATATGCGCAGGTATCTCAAGAAGGAGTTCGGGGTAGAAGAAAACAAAGCAGAGATATGTGTTGCTTTTGCCAGAGGTAATCTGGGACAGGCAAAGGCCCTTGCTACCAGCGAGGATTTTGAGAAGATCAGGACCAGTGCCCTGTCTCTCTTAAAGAACATAAGCGTAATGGATACTGCCGACATCATGGATGCCCTTAAGGAAATCCGTGATTACGGTTTTGATATTAATGACTATCTGGATATCATGGCAGTGTGGTACAGGGATATCCTGCTTTTCAAGGCTACACATGACATGAATCATCTTATATTCAGGGATGAGATGTCCAGTATACAGAAAGTAGCATCATCCAGCGACTATGAAGGAATCGAGGAAGTGATAAATGCCCTTGATACTGCAAAGTCGAGGCTTAAATCCATGGTGGATTATGAGCTTACCATGGAGCTGCTGCTTCTGACTATCAAGGAGAATATTAAGTAATGAAAAAAGTTGTAGGTGTGCGTTTTCGTACTGCCGGTAAGGCATATTATTTTGATCCGGGGGATCATGAGCTAAAAAGAGGAACGGCAGTCATAGTCGATACCGCACAGGGAATGGAGTACGGCATAGTGGCACTTCCGCCGTACGATATAGAGGACGAAAAGGTAAAGCAGCCTTTAAAGCCAATTATGAGAGTGGCAACAGAGAAGGATGCAGAGCAGAATAAGGAAAACATAGAGCTTGAGAAAAGCGCGCTTAGGACCTGCAAGGAAAAGGTAGCTAATCATGGGCTTGAAATGAAGCTTATTGATGCAGAGTACAGCTTTGACAGAAATAAGCTGACATTCTATTTTACTGCTGACGGCAGGGTGGATTTCAGGGAACTGGTAAAGGACCTGGCTGGCGCCTTCCACACAAGGATAGAGCTCAGGCAGATAGGCGTGCGTGACGCAACAAGGATACTGGGCGGAATGGGAACCTGCGGCAGGGAGCTGTGCTGCCATGCTTACATGACGGATTTTATTCCTGTTTCCATCAAGATGGCAAAGGAACAGAACCTTTCCCTTAATCCGGGGAAGATCTCCGGAATGTGCGGAAAGCTTATGTGCTGCCTGTCCTATGAGGTAGAGGCATATTCATACCTTAATAAGCGCATGCCTAAAAACGGTGAGAAAGTTACCCTTCCTGACGGTACCCAGGGAATCGCGCAGAATGTTGACATACTTCGCGGCCGGGTAAAGGTAATGACTGAGGTTAACGGCGAGAAGCAGCTGGAGGAGTATTCTGCTGACGATCTTGAGTTTAAGAGACGCGTCAAGGATGAGAGTAAAGAGGCTGAAAATACTGAGAGTGATATTCCGGAACTTCTTGACGGCGAGGAGGCTGCAGAACTTGCCGGACTGATGGATGATGAGCTGTCTGCTATTGAGTCTGCGGAGGATCATGTATCCGAACAGGAAGGCCGTGACAAAGGCAATGATTCCGGTAAGGGCAACTGGAAAAAGAATAAGAAATTCAAGAATAACAAAAAGGATCATTTCAAGAATAAGAAAGAGTCTAAAGAAGGCGGGCAGGATAATGATCTGAATAATAATGAGAACAGGCCGGAGGGCAGTCACCAGGGGAAGAACCGGGACAACAGGCAGAAAAAGAATTTCAACAAAAAGCAGGGAAAGCATTTTAATAAAGACTATAACAGGAATTTTAATAAAGGCAACAACAAAGGCCCAAAAGATAACGGCGGCGTGAATGGCGGAACAGAAGGAAACGGTGGCGGAAGCACGGACTGATACAAAAACGGGAATAAAAGAAAATGAGAGGCTTGATGATCTTCAGATATCGGGCCTTTTTATAATTCAGGATATTAAGCGGTTCTGCTTCGGAATGGACGCTGTGTTGCTTTCCGGTTTTGTCAGCGTAAAGGATGGCGCAAAAGTGCTGGATATGGGCACGGGCACAGGAATACTGCCGCTGCTGTTATCAGCAAAGACGAAGGCTTCAAAACTTACCGGGCTTGAGATACAGCCGGAAAGTGCTGATATGGCAAGACGCAGCGTTGAGTACAACCGAACTGTGCTGCAGGACCGGGTGGAAATAGTGGAAGGTGATATAAAGGAAGCGGGCAGTATTTTCGGGCCAGCTTCTTTTGATGTTGTGACCTGCAATCCGCCATATATGAAAAAAGGCAACGGCCTGGTAAATCCCGACGAGGCGCTGGCAATAGCCCGTCATGAGCTTATGTGCACTTTCGATGATGTGTCAAGGGCGGCGGCCAAGGTGCTGACACCTGGGGGAAAGCTGTTTTTGGTACATAAGCCGGAAAGGCTTTCGGAACTTCTGTGTACGCTTACGAAATATAAGCTGGAACCCAAGCGGGTCAGGGTGGTTTATCCTTATGCGGATAAGGAACCGGAGATGGTACTCATCGAAGCTGCTAAAGGCGGCAAAAGCGGGATGAAGATGGAAAAGCCGCTTATCATCTTTGAAAAGAGTGGGGATTACACCGAGGAGATAAAGAGGGATTACAGGTTTTGAATTGTATTAAGGGCAGCTGTCCCGTTTTTAGGCTTAGTTCATAATTCTACAGATTGGGGTGGATTATCATCAGTACGATACAAGGTCAGAAAGAGAATAATTTAGCATCTGGTACGCTTTATCTCTGTGCTACGCCTATAGGGAATTTAGGTGATATTACGGCGAGGGTGCTGGAGACACTGGAAATGGTGGATGTAATAGCGGCGGAGGATACCAGGAACAGCATACATCTGCTTACTAATTTCGGGATTAAGAAGCATCTGATAAGTTATGATGACAAACATAAGTATGACAAGGCTGAGAAGATAATCAGCATGCTGAAAGAGGGGCAGAATGTGGCCCTTATCACGGATGCGGGGACACCTGCCATATCAGATCCCGGTGAAGTGCTGGTGCGTATGTGCATTGATGAGGGAATACATGTTACTTCATTGCCGGGGGCGGCAGCCTGCATAACTGCGCTTACCCTGTCAGGCCTGCCTACAAGACGGTTTTGCTTTGAGGGTTTTTTGCCGGCAGGAAAAAAAGAGAGATTAAGTGTACTTGAAGATTTGAAGTACGAGAAAAGGACCATAATACTTTATGAGGCCCCCCATCATCTTAAGAAGACTTTAAAGGAGCTTAAGGATGCTCTTCTGGATGATGCGGATCCTTTTGATGACAGAAGGCTGACCCTATGCCGGGAGCTTACAAAAAAGTTTGAGACAGTGATGCCACTTACGATAAAGACAGCCATAGAACTGTATGAGACTGAGGAAACCAGGGGGGAGTATGTCCTTGTAATAGAGGGGGCCGATGAAGAAAAGGTAAAAAATGCCGGGATACAGGAATTTACAAAGATGTCTGTAACCGAGCATGTTGGAATGTATGAAACACAGGGGATGGACAGGAAAAGCGCCATGAAACAGGCTGCATTAGACAGGGGCGTATCAAAGCGCGATATTTATAATGCGCTTTTGGATGAGAAGAATTGAGGAGTCATATGGGGATTGATCCTTCGGCTTTTAACTTTACTCAGATCGCGCATATTGAGACCGGCTTTACTGAAAAATTCGGGATACCGCGACAGAGCGGATTGGCACCGGATACTACCGGAAGGATCGTATTTGAGCCTGAGTTCCGGCATCCGGATGCTATCAAGGGCATTGAAGAATATGATTATCTCTGGCTGCTGTTTATCTTTTCTGAAAATGTAAGGGAAAAGTGGAATGCAACCGTGACACCGCCAAAGCTTGGCGGCAAGGAGCGAAGAGGCGTGTTTGCTACCAGGTCGCCCTTCAGGCCGAATCCCATAGGACTGTCCTGTGTAAGGCTGGAGAAAGTTGTCGCAGATGAAAAATACGGACAGACGCTTATTGTTTCAGGGGCAGACCTTTTAAACGGAACGCCTATTGTGGATATAAAGCCTTATATCCCGTATGCGGATGCGCATCCGGGAGTAAGGGGAGGCTTTGGGGAAAGCTTATCGGACAGGAAGCATGAGGTAGTGTTTCCTGATGAACTAAAGGAACTGCTTCCGGCTGAGTACAGGAATGCGGCGGTGCAGATACTGGAACAGGATCCGAGGCCTGCATTCATACATGATGAGGAACGGGTGTGGGGTGTGTTCTACTATGACTATAACATCAGATTTACAGTACGCGGTGAAGTGATCACGGTATGCGGTGTAGAGAAGAAACAGAGTGAAACATTCTGACTATGATGTG
The DNA here is from genome assembly GCA_017635395.1 of Lachnospiraceae bacterium. Classification (GTDB taxonomy): domain Bacteria; phylum Bacillota; class Clostridia; order Lachnospirales; family Lachnospiraceae; genus NK4A136. The sequence continues at coordinate 37,649 of JAGBLN010000024.1, read as the reverse complement.
CAAAAAGCAGAATTGTAGCGGGTAACTGTTAGAAGTTTGTATGACTAAAAAAGCCAGTATGGATTCTGATATTGAAGGACAAAATAACGGAGTATCAATATGGAAAACGAGATCAGGAATAACATTATAGAAATCAGGGCTGAAATGATGAAGGTGCTTAACCTTTCCATGCAGCAGAACCACGTTCCATTTATCCGGAGTATTATTTTGAATAATAAAGGTGATGAACGGATAAGGAACCTTCACCTTCACGTAAGCTTTGATCCTGAATTTGCAGTTTCAAAGGATATCGCAGTGGATGAGCTTGAACCTGGCGGCATACTGGAGATAAGCCGGACAGATATCATTCTTTCGTTCTCGTATCTGTACGGTCTGAGTGAAAGGGTGAGCGGCACAGTCACTTTTTCTGTCTCGGATGAAGAGGAAAATATCCTCGGTGAAAGTACGGAAAGCCTTGATATATTTACGCCTTCGGAGTGGTGCGGCCCCCGTGTTATGCCTGAGCTTACCGCGGCTTTTGTAATGCCTAATGTGACGGAAGTTACAAAGGTTATGAACAGTGCGGCAGATATCCTTAAGGGCTGGGGCGGCATCCCCAGTTTTACCGGATATCAGGCTAAGGATGCGGATACTGTAAAGAAACAGATGGCGGCGATATATGCGGCGATAAAGAATCTGAATATAAACTATATGGTGCCGCAGGCAAGTTTTGAGACCTGCGGACAGCGTGTGCGATTGCCGGAAGAAATCTGCAGGACCGGTCAGGGTACCTGCATTGATATGGCGCTTTTCTATGCATCCTGCCTTGAGGCTGCAGGACTTCGTCCTGTCATAACCATATTCAGGGAACATGCATATACATCCTGCTGGCTTGAGGAAGAGGCTTTTGCAGACTGCTCAGTTGATGATGTGACTGCCCTCAGGAAGCGTATGGCCAAAGGTGCCGAGGAGATGCTCCCGGTAGAGTGTACCGCCATGAACAGCGGACGGGATACTGATTTTGACAGCGCGGTGGAAGCTGCGCTTGCTGACATAAACGGGAAAAAAGAGTTTGAGCTTGCCGTTGATATTGCAAGATGCAGGATAAGCGGTATAGTGCCTCTTCCTGCTGACAGGGAAGCCGGAGAGGATCCGGAAAGGGCTGCCGGAGCGCAGGGCAAAGCATCTTATATGTATTCGCCGTCCTCGCTCGACAATACCCTTAGGGAAAAAGCTGTTGCGCTTTCCAATGAAGCTGATGCCGGATATACCAAGCAGCAGATTTGGGAAAGACGGCTGCTTGATTTCAGCATGCGCAATGCCCTTCTTAACTTCAGGGGAATGCGTGCCATAAAGCTTATGGTCAGTGACCCGGGCGAGGTTGAGGATGTGCTGGCTGACAGTAAAGATATTTCGATACTTCCTGTTCCGTCGGAACTTGAGGATGCAGGCAACAAGACTTCGGATTTTTTCGGAGCTGACAATGATGACAGGATCAAAGTATTTGCGGCTGAAGAATTAAAGCAGAAAAGGATACACACGTTCTTTAAGGAAGAGGAGATGAAGGACAGGCTCAAGAAGCTGCAGAGGGCAGCAAAGCAGAGCCTGGAAGAAAACGGCGCTAACACTCTTTTTGTAGCTGCCGGATTCCTTAAATGGTTTGAGACTGAGGTTTCACAGAAGCCCAGGTATGCGCCGCTGGTTCTTATACCCGTGGACATAGTGAGGAGTATAAAGGGCAAGGGGTATATCATCCGTTCAAGGAACGAAGAAACACAGATCAATGTCACCCTCCTCGAGTATCTTAGACAGGATCACAATGTTGATATCTCAGGGCTGGATCCCCTGCCTGAAGACGAGCACGGAATAGACCTTCCGCTTATATTCCAGACGGTCAGGAATGCAGTAATGGCTGAAAAGAACTGGGATGTTGAAAATGTCACCTGCTTAGGCCTTTTTTCTTTCGGACAGTTTGTCATGTGGAATGACCTACATAACCGTGCTTCCGAGCTTACGGAAAATAAGATAGTAAGAAGCCTTATAGATGGACAGGTAGCATGGACACCATCCGGACAGCTTACTGAACTGAACAGGCTTGATGAGTTCATAAAGCCTGACAAGGTGGCTGTGCCGCTTCCTGCGGACTCCTCGCAGATGGCTGCAATAGTGACTGCGGCTGCAGGTGAAAGCTTTGTGCTTCACGGACCGCCCGGAACCGGCAAGTCCCAGACCATCACGAACATGATAGCCAATGCGCTTTATAACGGAAAGTCAGTTCTTTTTGTAGCTGAAAAGATGGCGGCGCTTTCCGTGGTACAGAGGCGATTGGAAAACATTGGATTAGGACCCTTCTGCCTTGAGATGCATTCAAATAAAGCCGGAAAAAGTGCTGTCCTGTCACAATTGGAGGAAACACTTAATCTTGCGGATACGGCAAAGTCGGGAAAATTTGCCGGTATTTCGGATGAACTCTATAAGACCAGGATGGAGCTTGACGAGGTGATCGATGCTGTCCATGAGAAAAGACCTTTCGGCGTTTCTCTTTACAAGACTATCAGCGAGTATTCCGTCAGGGCAGGCTATAAAGGCAAAGTGAGCCTTAAGGACAGCGTGGGAGCATTTTTCTCGGCTGAAGATACTACTGAGGAAAATGTTCTTGAATACAGGGAACTTATACGGGAGTATGAGGCTGTTGCTGAACTCATAGGTAATTATGAAGTCCATCCCCTTAAAGGTATCGAAAGCGAAGATTATTCAATGTCCCTCAGGGATGAAAGAGGACAGGAATGGAAAGAATGTAAAAAAGCATGCGATGACATGCCTGCCGCAGTAAAGGCTCTTTCCGGTAAGACAGGCATAGGCTGCAGCTGTTCAAGGGCAGACATAAAGAGAATCCTGGAAATGGAAAGCATGAGGTCGGACGGGATCCCTTCGCTTTTTAATCTGGCATCCGCAGCAGCTTTTGATTCCATATTTGCGTCCGCAATGACGCTTTTGGATAAGGGTGATGATTATAAATCATGCGTAGCTGAACTGGGGGCAGATTATGATCTGAAGGCTTTTGACCGCAACTTAAGCTTCGATGCATCAAACCTGCTGAATTCATTTGAGGCTGCACAGAAGAAATGGTTCCTTGAAAAATTTTTCGCCACAAATGACATAGTAAAAAGAGTATCGTCTTTTGCAAAGAAGCAGGGAAGTGTTACTAAGGCAAATGCCGGTGAAATCCTTAAGAAATTAAGCCATGTCCAGGAACTGACGATGGAGCTTCAGACTGTCCAGTCATATCTTTCAAATTATTTTGAGGGACTTTATATGGGGACGGATACGGACTTTACGATGCTTCGTGCTGCTGTTGAAAAATCAGTAGGGCTGCATACTTTGTTTGTTTCATTGCCGCAGCAGCAGTGGAAAGACTTCAGCTCGTCAGCGACCTGTGCACCTGCCGAAGCGGAAAAAGTCAGCTCATTGAATTCAGTGATTGAAAGTACAATTTCAGAATCCATACTTGATGTTTCCGATATAGAGGAAGAAGAGGATTTCGTATCAAGACTCTCGGATAGGCTTAACGGCTACATACAAAATGTTACAGCCTTAAGAGACTGGAGCGGTTATATTAAGACCAGGAACAAACTTAATAAAAGCGGACTTACCTGTGTCACAAAGGCATACGAGGAAGGCCGGATAAAGAACGGTGAATGCAGGGATGCTTTTGAGGCAGAACTGTACTACAGCTTTGCGACTGAGCTTATAGACAATGATGAAAGACTTCGTGAATTCAGGGGAGCAAAATACGAGACATTAATAAGCAGGTTCAAGGATAAAGAGGAGGAATACCGGAAGCTTGTGCAGCAGGAACTGGTTGCTTCACTTACAGAGAATCTTCATGTAGGAGAGACGGCAGAGCTTGCATTGGTAAAAAAGACAATCAAATCCGGCGGAAGGCGGATGTCCATAAGAAAGCTGTTTAATGAGGCTCCGGGAGTATTAAGGCGGCTCTGTCCCTGCATGCTGATGAGCCCCATATCGGTTGCGCAGTATATTGATCCTTCATTCCCGAATTTTGACCTGGTGATTTTTGACGAGGCCAGCCAGCTTCCAACCAGCGAGGCAGTGGGCACTATAGCAAGAGGAAAAAATGCGGTTATAGTAGGCGACCCCAAGCAGCTGCCGCCTACGGCTTTCTTTAAGGTTAATAAAGGCGATGAAGACAGCCTGGAAGAAGACCTTGAGAGCCTTCTTGATGACTGCCTTGCAGTGTCCATGCCGCAGATGTATCTGAAATGGCACTACAGGTCAAAGCATGAGAGCCTGATAGCTTATTCCAACAGGAAGTATTACGGCAACCTGCTGGCAACATTCCCGTCGCCTGAGGACATGGTGAGCCGGGTGAGCCTGGTACCAGTGGAGGGAACCTATGATCTGGGAGGCAACAGGCAGAATAAGGCTGAGGCTAAGGCTGTCACTGACGAGATCATCCGCAGGCTTTCTGATGAAAAGCTTAGGGAACAGTCCATAGGTGTTGTTACTTTCAGCGTGGTTCAGCAGCATCTCATAGAGGATATGCTGGCTGATGAATTCTTAAAGCATCCGGAACTGGAAGAATATGACAGGGAGCGTCTGGAGCCCGTATTTATAAAGAACCTGGAAAATGTACAGGGAGACGAGCGTGACGTGATCCTTTTCTCCATCTGTTACGGACCGGACAAGACCGGAAAGGTATCGATGAATTTCGGCCCCCTTAACCGTGAGGGCGGATGGCGGCGCCTCAATGTGGCCATATCCAGGGCAAGGATGGAAATGATGGTATTCGCCGTGCTTAAGCCTGAGCAGATCGATACCGCAAGGAGTACTGCAGCCGGTGTGGAAGGACTGAAAGGCTTCCTGGAATATGCCCGTTACGGAACATCAAGACTTCCTGTGATAAACGGTGAAAAGCGCGAGCATGACGAAATGGTTTCCATCATAGCTTCAGAGATAGAAAAGCTGGGCTATAAGACACATACGGAGATAGGAACATCATCATACCGCATGGATATCGGCATAGTATCGCCTGAAAAGCCTGATGAATATGTACTGGGCATAATGCTGGACGGCTTTAATATGCGTGACGCACAGACTGCAGGCGACCGTTTCTCTGTACAGCCCGGAATGATGGAAAGCCTTGGCTGGAAGACTATGCACATCTGGATCCTTGAGTGGTTTGACGATAAGGAAAGGGTGCTGGCAGCAGTAAAAGAACGCATTATGGCAAGTGCCGGCGGTTTATGATATAATACCTCTTTGCATAAATGAGAAACTATATATTTTTCAGGAGAAAGTATGGAAAAACTGATTCACACCCCGGAAGGAGTAAGGGATATCTACGGCAGCGAACTGGCTATGAGAAAGTCAGTCAACGAGAAGATCCTTTCCACATTTAATCTTTACGGCTATAAGGAGATCGAAACGCCTACATTTGAATATTTCGACATTTTTTCAAATGAGATAGGCACGACCCCTTCAAGGGAGCTTTATAAATTTTTCGACAGGGAAGGCGATACGCTGGTGCTCCGGCCTGACTTTACGCCGTCCATAGCGAGGTCTGCTGTAAAGTATTTCATGGAGGACGGAAAGCCCGTAAGGCTTTCATATTCCGGAAGGGCTTTTACCAATAACTTAAACCTTCAGGGAAAGCTTAAGGAGACAACCCAGAGCGGTGCTGAACTCATAGGTGACGGCAGCGTGGATGCCGACTGTGATGTGCTGGCTATGGTGATAGAGACTCTTAGGAATGTTGGATTTGAGCGCTTTACCGTTAGTATCGGTGAAGTTGGTTTCTTCAAAGGCCTCTGTGAGGAAGCAGCCCTTGATGATGAGAGCATACTTAAGCTCAGGGAACAGATATCAGTAAAGAATTATTACGGCGCCGGCGAGATGCTTAAGCACCGTGGCGTTTCAAAGAAGCTTCAGGATCTCATACTCCGTGCGGGAGATGTCCTGGGTGAGAAGGAATTAAAAGAACTTGCAGCTGACGCACCCAATGAGAGGGCTAAGAATTCCATAAACCGTCTCATTGAGATATGCGACATGATGAGCATGTACGGACTGGATGAGTATATATCCATCGACCTTGGAATGCTCAGCAAGTTCAATTACTATACAGGCCTTATATTTAAGGCTTATACATATGGTGCAGGTGATGCCATAGCGAAGGGCGGAAGGTATGACGGCCTGCTTGGCAGCTTTGGCCATGATGCGCCGGCAATCGGCTGCGTATTCCATCTGGATGATATCGTGAGTGCGCTTTCGGCAGCAGGAATAAAGGAAACTGCAGATGACGAAGTGATCGTGGTTGAATATGAAGAAAAGGACAGGGCTGACGCTTTTAAGAAAATAGCGGAACTCAGGAAGAGCGGCAAGCCGGCAGCGGGGAGAAAAAAATGAGCCAGGAAGGATATCTTACATTTGCGCTGACCAAGGGACGCTTGGCAGACAAGACATTAAAGCTTTTGGAATATGCAGGCATTAACTGCCATGAGATGGAGGATAAGGAGACCAGGAAGCTCATATTCGTAAATGAGGAGCAGAAGGTCCGCTTTTTCCTTGCAAAGGGTCCTGATGTACCCACTTATGTGGAATACGGTGTAGCGGATATAGGCGTGACCGGGAAAGATACCATACTTGAGGAAGGCCGCAGGTGCTTTGAGGTGCTTGACTTAGGTTTCGGAAAGTGCAGGATGTGCGTATGCGGCCCGGAGAGCGCAAGGGAACTTTTAGAGCACCATGAAATGATCAGGGTAGCCAGCAAGTACCCGAATATCGCCAGGGATTATTTCTATAACAGAAAAGGCCAGACTGTTGATATAATAAAGCTTAACGGCTCTGTTGAGCTTGGCCCCATAGTCGGTCTTTCGGATGTTATAGTTGATATAGTGGAGACAGGGTCAACATTAAAAGAAAACGGACTTATGGTGCTTGAGGAGGTTTGCCCTCTGTCAGCAAGGATGATAGTAAACCAGGTGTCCATGAGGATGGAAAATGAACGCATCAGGAAACTGATAGCGCAGCTTGCGGAAGCACTCGAGAAGGAGTGAGGGTTGGAGGCCGTATGATTTGCGGCAGAAAGAGGTAGTATGGAAATAATCGCTTTAAATGAACAGAATAAGGCTCGTCTTCAGGAGACGCTGAAAAAACGCAGCACCTCGGGCTTCAGGGATATCGAGGAGAAGGTTGACAGCATCATTGATGATGTCAGGGAAAACGGGGATGCGGCTCTTTTTAAGTATTCTGCGCAGTTCGACCATTTTGAACTGAATATTGATAATATCAGGATTTCGGAAGAAGAGATGGAAGATGCCCTTGCTTCTGTGGAGCCTGAATTTGTCAGGATCCTGCAGAAAGCGGCTGACAATATTCGTGATTTTCATGTAAGGCAGCTCAGGGAGACATGGATCAGCATGAGGCCTGACGGAAGCACACTGGGACAGCGGTTCACTCCTTTGGAGATAGCAGGCGTATATGTGCCCGGAGGTAAAGCAGCATATCCTTCGTCAGTGCTTATGAACATAATTCCAGCAAAGGTTGCGGGCGTAGAGCGCATAGTAATGCTTACACCCCCCGGAAAGGACGGAAAGGTAAGCAAGGAGACTCTGGCTGCTGCAAAGATAGCCGGTGTTGACGAGGCATACAGGGTAGGCGGCGCCCAGGCAATTGCTGCTATGGCATACGGAACCGAGAGCATTCCGAAGGTACACAAGATTTGCGGCCCCGGAAATATATTTGTTGCTATGGCTAAAAAAGCAGTTTACGGTGTTGTGAGCATTGACTCTGTTGCAGGCCCCAGTGAGATAATGGTGCTTGCGGACGAAAGCGCAAATGCAAGGTTCGTGGCTGCAGACCTTTTGAGCCAGGCTGAGCATGATGAGATGGCATCTGCCATACTGGTTACCACATCCAAGGAGCTGGCAGAGGGAGTTAAAAAGGAGATCGAGGGCTTTGTTCCGAAGCTTGAGCGCAAGGAGATAATACAGAAGTCCCTGGATAATTTCGGTTTTATATTCGTTGCTGACGATATGGAGACAGCCATAAGGGCTGTAAATGACATTGCGTCCGAGCATCTTGAGATAGTAACAAAGAATCCGTTCGAGACCATGACCTGCATAAGGAATGCAGGCGCGATCTTCATCGGACCTTATTCCTCAGAGCCCCTGGGAGATTATTATGCAGGTCCTAACCACATCCTGCCTACCAACGGCACGGCGAAATTCTTCTCGCCCCTTAATGTGGATGACTTCATAAAGAAGACCAGCATTATCGCTTATTCCAAGGATGCGCTGGAAAGAGACCACGAGGATATAATTTATTTTGCAAACAAGGAAGGCCTGACTGCGCACGCTAATTCCATTGCAGTGAGATTTGAGAATGATTAAAAAGTGATCTGTAAATTTGATCAGGGAGGAGACCCATGAGAAAAGCTACGGTAAAGAGAAAGACAAGAGAGACCGACATAGAGCTTACAATAAATCTTGACGGTACCGGGATCGCAAATATCGATACCGGCATAGGTTTTTTTGACCATATGCTGGAAGGCTTTGCAAGACACGGACTCTTTGATCTGGATGTAAAGGTAAAAGGTGACCTGAATGTTGACGGCCACCACACTGTTGAAGATACAGGTATCGTACTCGGCGAGGCACTGCTTGAGGCTGTGGGCGACAAGGCCGGCATGAAGAGATTCGGCAATTTTATACTTCCCATGGATGATGCCCTTGTATTATGTGCCGTAGATTTCTGCGGCAGGCCTTACCTTGGCTTTGACTTGAATATACCGGCTGAGCAGCTGGGGAATTTTGAGACAGAGCTTGTAAGGGAATTCTTCCTGGCAGTCTCTGCTTCTGCAAAGATGAACCTGCATGTAAGACAGCTTGCCGGTGAGAATTCACACCACATTATAGAGGCAGCTTTCAAGGCTTTTGCAAAGGCTATGGACCAGGCTACAGGAATTGATGAAAGAATAAGCGGAGTACTGAGCACAAAGGGAACTCTGTAAGATTTTTAACAAAGGGGATGCTAGTTAGTCCCTTTAAGCATAAGGAGAGATCAGATGGCTGAAAAGAAATTTTGCGCATCAATTTATTTATATCAGGAAAAGGCTGTGCGCAGCCGCAAGGACCGTGCAGTAATATCAGAGGATCCGGTAGCGCTGGCTGAAAAGTACTGCGATAACAATGCTGACGAGATCATCGTTTTTGACCTGTCTGAAACCGACAGAGAGCATGAGGCGGCGCTTGGCATCATGAAGCGCATTGCAGCGGCTGCCGAAGTGCCTGTTACAGGATGCGGAAATGTAAAGAGATTCGAGGATATAAAGAAGATCATATATACAGGCTGCAAGAAGGCTGCGCTTAACTACAGCAAGGCTTCGAATGTGGAGCTTACGGAGGAAGTGTCCAAACGTTTCGGCAGGGACAAGATTGCTGTATGCATAAGCGATGCGGATGAGATCAAGAACGGCCCCGCAGAGCTTCCGGAACTTGTAAGCGAGCTGATAGCCGTTAATGCCGGCGATGCCTTTGATAAGAATACATTTAAGCATATAACGGAGAATACCTATATACCGGTACTGTTCCCTATGCCTGCGGCTACGCCGGGACAGCTTTCTGAACTTCTTAAGAACGATATGGCGGCAGGATTTTTTGGGCCTGAATTAGATGCAGCATCAGATACCTTGATGGGCATCAAGTCTTTCTGTGCAGATGAGGGAATCAAGGTAAAAGGTTTTGATGCAAAGATTCAGTTCTCTGAGCTTACCCTTAATTCCGACGGACTTATTCCGGTTATCGTGCAGGAATACCGTACTAACGAAGTACTTATGATGGCCTACATGAATGAGGCTGCTTTTAATGCGACCATCAAGACCGGACGCATGACATATTATTCAAGGAGCCGCAAGGCACAGTGGGTAAAGGGTGAGACCAGCGGGCATTTCCAGTATGTGAAGTCCCTGACAGCCGACTGCGACAAGGATACCCTGCTTGCAAAAGTAAGCCAGGTGGGGGTTGCATGCCATACGGGAAGCTACAGCTGCTTCTTCAGGGAGATAATCAAGAAGGAATATGCGGACAAGGATCCCAGAAAGGTGCTTGAGGATGTTTATGCAGTGATCGCTGACAGGAAGGAGCATCCGAAGGAAGGTTCTTACACAAATTATCTATTTGACAAGGGCATAGATAAGATCCTTAAGAAGGTTGGCGAGGAAGCTACAGAGATAGTTATAGCAGCCAAGAACCCCGATAAGGAAGAGGTTAAGTATGAGATCTCGGATTTCATTTACCACTGCATGGTGCTCATGGTTGAAAAGGGCGTAACCTGGGACGAGATAATGAGTGATCTGGCAAGCAGGTGATATATATGGATTTCAGTAATCGTCAGACTGCGCTTGACCATGAAATACTTATGAGCATAGACAAGCCTTCAAGATACACCGGCGGCGAGCCCGGAAGTGTCATGAAGGACGATGCGGACATACGCTTTGTTATCTGTTTTCCGGATGTATATGAGATCGGCATGAGCCATATTGGTATGCAGATCCTTTACGGCATGTTCAATTCGTGGCAGGATGTCTGGTGCGAGAGGCTTTTCAGTCCATGGATGGATCTGGACAAAATAATGCGGGAGAAGAAAATCCCGCTTTTTTCGTTGGAAAGCCAGCAGCCTGTAAAGAGTGCGGATTTCTTAGGAATAACCCTGCAGTATGAGATGTGCTATACGAATATCCTGCAGATATTTGAACTGTCGGGGATAAAATTTTATTCGTCGGAAAGAGTGGAAGACGAGCCTATAGTCATAGGCGGCGGTCCCTGTGTATATAATCCGGAGCCTATAGCTGATTTCTTTGACATCTTCTATATCGGCGAGGGCGAAGTCAGGTACAGGGAGCTTTTTGACCTGTACAAGAAATGCAGGTATGAAGGAAGATCCAGAAAAGAATTCTTAAGGGAAGCTTCACACATAGAGGGTATATATGTGCCTTCTCTTTATGAGGTTACATATGACGAAAACGGACGTTTTGCGGACATGGTTCCTATGTATGAGGATGTGCCTGCTAGGGTAAAGAAGCAGCTTGTCAAAAATATGGACGAGGCTTTTTATCCCACATCACCCGTTGTTCCATTCATAAGGGCAACCCAGGACAGGGCAGTCATAGAAGTACAGCGAGGCTGCATAAGGAACTGCAGGTTCTGTCAGGCAGGCCAGATATACAAGCCGGTAAGGGAGAGAAGCCCGGAACAGCTTAAGGAGCTTGCGAGAGAGATACTTAAGAATACGGGATATGAGGAGCTGTCTCTTAGTTCGCTGTCTACCAGCGACTATACCCATCTTAAGGAACTGCTGGATTACCTTATGGAGTACTGCGGGGAGAAGAAGATCAATATATCCCTGCCGTCACTGAGGATTGATGCTTTTTCACTTGATGTGATGGGCAAGGTGCAGGACATTAAGAAAAGTTCCCTTACTTTCGCGCCTGAAGCAGGATCCCAGAGAATGCGTGATGTGATCAATAAGGGGCTCACCGAGGAAGATATACTTCATGGTTCTGAAATGGCATTTAAGGGCGGCTGGAACAAGGTAAAGCTGTATTTTATGCTGGGGCTTCCTTTTGAAGAGGAGTCGGATGCTGTAGCTATAGCTGAGCTCTGCAACAAAGTGGCAGGGGTTTATTTCGATACCGTTCCCAAGTCTGAGCGTCAGGGAAGCGTGCAGATAACCGCAAGCTCGTCATTCTTTGTGCCGAAGCCTTTTACTGCTTTCCAGTGGGCAGAGATGAACACGCCGGAGCAGTTTGTGGAAAAGGCAAAGATCACAAAGGCAGCGGTAAGGGCACAGCTTAATCAGAAACGTATCTCATACCATTATCATGACAGCGGTACCACGATAATAGAAGGCATATTTGCGAGAGGTGACAGGAAGGTAGCCAAAGCTGTAGAGTATGCCTATAAACATGGTGCCATATTTGATGCCTGGACCGAGACCTTTTCCTATGAAGGCTGGATAAAAGCTTTTGAAGAAACAGGTGTGAACTATAAAGACTATATCTACAGGGTAAGGGATGATGAAGAAAAGTTCCCCTGGGATTTTATAGACAGCGGCGTGAGCAAGAAGTTCTTGCTCCGCGAGTGGCATAATGCTGCGGCGGCAAAGAAATCCACTGACTGTAGAAAGCAGTGTATGGGCTGCGGTGCCGGTGTTTTCGGATGCGGGGTATGTGTGGAATGAGCGTTACCGTAAGATTTAAATTTATGAGGACCGGCCCTGTAAGGTACTTAGGACATCTGGACATGCTGCGCTATTTTCAGAAGGCTGTCATGAAGGCAGAACTGGATGCGAAGTATACTGAGGGCTTTCACCCCCATCAGATAATGTCTTTTGCCTATCCTTTGGGCGTGGGCATGGAGACTTACGGGGACTACATGGATCTGGAAATGAATGCCTGTGATGATGCAGAGGCTCTGATGGACAGACTTAATGCGGTCATGCATGAAGGGATAAAAGTGACCGGAGCGGTCATACTTAGGGAGAAGGCTCTTAATGCAATGGCAGCCGTGGCAGAGGCTGACTATGAGCTGGCGGTGGCTGATGAGGGCGCTTCGGATACTGACAGCGGAGCTGCGCAGAAGGTACTCTGCGATGCCATAAGCGAACTGATGTCAAAAGTTGAGATAACAGGCGGCAAGTCAGCTAAGAACATAAGGCCCGGCATACGGACACTTGAATGTAAAAATGACAGCGGGAATGAGCTTAGACTTGTGATGAGGCTTTCCAGCGGGTCAAAGCTTAATGTCCGTCCGGCGGATGTCTTTGAAAAGCTTTGCGAGACTGAGGCGGTCATCGAATCCGGAATGAAATTCAAAGTGACCCATTTGTACCGTATGGAAATATACGGCAATGACAAAGACGGAAGGATAGTGGCGCTTAATGATAAGACGGCCGAATAGAAAAGAAGAGCGGATATCTGAAATGAAACAGGGTGATCTGCGTGTGCTGGCCTATAAGGTCACTGCAGACGGCAATATCCCTGAAGGCATACTGATCATATATATGCGTTCCGGAAGAGCGGAGCGCATTGTTTTTGAGCGGGATGAACAGGTAAAGATAGGCGATGTTTACCTTGCCAGGGTAAAGAGCACTAATCCTGAAACAGGCGGCGCTTTTCTGGATTTAGGCGATAAAAGGACAGCGTTTATTAATTATGGCGAAAAGAAGAACATACATCTCATAAACAGGGCGTATGACGGAAGCCTTAAGCCCTGTGACGAGCTGGCAGTAAGGGTTCGGGACCTTGCAAGAGGTGATAAGAAACTGAGGGTCATATTTGCATCCGATGTGCCTGTTGAAGAATATGAGCATAAAAAAGCCCCTTGTATCCTGCACAGCGCAAAGTCTGCTTTTGACAAAAGCTTAAAAGACGTAATTGAAGATGAAAACGCAATGTGGCTTACTGAAGATGCCGGGATTTACGAAAAGGCTTCAGCCCTGATTCAGAATAGTGGTGAAAGGGTAAAACTCTACGCAGATCCGGATATATCCATGAATGCTCTTTATGATGTGCGGGCTGCGCTGTCACGCATAACTGCCAGGCGGGTCCATCTGCCGGGAGGCGCGGAAATCGTTATCGACAGGACGGAAGCAATGACTGTCATAGATGTTAACAGTGCAGCCGGACGTAAGGTTCATATGTCTGGAGATATACACGGAGGCAGCACCGCTTTTGCAATAAATACGGAAGCTGCCGAAGAGATAGCTTACCAGATTGATGCCAGGAATCTGGGGGGCATGATTCTGGTGGATATGATGAAGATGAAGGATGCCGAGAGTGAAAGCATATTGCTAAAGCAGATGAATGATCGAATGGAGTGCCTAAAACCGCCAGCACATGCCGAAGATATAACAAAACTCGGCATTGTTGAGATAGTAAGGGCGAAATGCGGGGAAGATATTTACCAGCTAAAACCGATTTTGGATAAAACTATATTAGCCTGAATGGCAAAATAGTGGTTAAAAAAAGTATATTTCATAAAAAAATATGAGTGAAAAACAAAAAAGCCTTATTTTATAAGGCTTTTCGTGCCTTGATGATAAAAAAATATTCTGCTAGTATGATCATGCACAGTAGTAAAAGCTGCACTACAGCGGTGCAGTACAAAACGGAGGATTTTGATTATGGCAGTAGAAGTATTTCAATGTAACTGGGGGAGTTCGATAAAGAGTTTTCTTTCCGCAAGGAGTCAGGAGAAGCTCTTCCTGCAGATCGATGACACAAAGGGGGATGCAGTCAAGATCGCAGGTAAGGCTTATATCTGTAACGAAGAAGGAAAGAATGAATATATTTCAACATTCGATTTTCCTGCTAAGGATATAAGAGGAGCAAAGAAGGGAGAGTTCCAGGGAAATGATGCTCTTGTCATTGTTGCAAGGGTAGCAAGTCTTTATGGTGCAAAGATGCAGAATATCATCCTTCCCGGCCTTAAGGATATGAACAGGGCAATAGACCGTATTACGGAAGTTGCTAAGGCATCAGGCGGTATGTCAACTGATTCATCACCGTCAGCTGCAGCATCTGCGCCCAGGCCTGTGGCACCTAAGCCCGCACCTGCTCCGGCGCCTGCACCTAAGCCTGCACCCGCACCTGCTCCGGCACCTGCACCTAAGCCGGCAACACCAGCGCCTACGGCACCTTCACCTGCGCCCAGGCCTGTAGCACCTGCTCCGGCACCTACGCCTGCAGCGCCTGCACCTGCTCCGGCACAGCCTGTTACATCGGCAACAAAGGTTCCGGCATATACACCTTCAAGGACTCCTGCGGCTGCAGCTGCTGCAAAGGCACCTGCCCCTGCTAAGAGTAGCGAGTCATATGAGCAGAAGCGTCAGAAACTTGAAATCCTTCATGCATCAGGCATGGTAAGTGATACAGAGTACAAGGACAAGACACTCAAGCTTATCTGCGAAGAGCGTGGAATGTCTGATTACTATGAGAAGATCAGCAAAGTTCTTACCGCTCATGAGTCCGGTATCTTAAGTGATGCTGAGTACGCAGCAACCAAGGACGAGCTGGTAAGAGAGGCTTTCAACGCTGATGTAAGGGATCTTGAAGTATTTAGAAATAATACAGCAAAGCTTCCTATCATCCAGATAAGCGGTATTGTATCAGAAGAAGAATTCAATATCGGCAAGGACAGACTGCTTGAGAGCGTTGCATATGATGAGCTTGATAGTAACGAAGACTTCCAGTTAAAGCTCCAGAAACTTCCTATACTGGTTGAGGCAGAACTTGTTCCGAAGGATGAGTGTGCAAATGATATTTCGCAGCTTAAGGATATACTTACACCCAGCGTTGCCGATCCTATGGATCTGCTGAACATGAAGCTGGCAAGATGGCCGGCTATGGTTGCAGCCGGTGCAGCTTCAGAGGCTGAATTTAATCAGAAGAAGCAGGCAATTCTCGGTGAGGTTATGTCTCTTCCTGCTGCTGATGAGGGTATGCTTAAGAATAAGATTGAGCGTGTGGTAATGCTGAAGGATATGACATGGCTTGATGATATGGGATTCCATGGTAAGAAGGTTGAAATCCTTAAGACGATCATCGACAACCCGGATGTTGTTACCAGAATGAGACTGCTCATGGTTGCAAGAGACTGCAAGCTTTCTACAGCAGAAGAATTCGAGACCAAGAAGCAGGAAGTTATTGCAGACATATTCAGCCCCTACAAGGATATGGATGAGTTCAAGCAGAAGGCTGATCTCTTAAAGAGCATAAGCGAAGCTTCCATCATCTCACCTGAGGAGTTTGAGAGCTACAAAGAGAAGCTCATGGGAATCTAATCGAGTGACTAAAAAGCCTGTGGCTTTTGCCACAGGCTTTTATTTATCCCGAGGACGAAATGCAAAAAAATGAGTTTCAATATGAGATTCATTGAGAATATAGTTATAGTGTGTTATAATATCAGTTATCAGTTCTTTATACGTAATGTATAGGGGAAATAAGAAGGTATGGAGGTTGATATGATCAAGGTACAAGAATTTTGTGACATGAAGAAATTTAATGCGTTAGTGTCTAACTGGTCAAAATCCACCGGACTGGGGGCTGCCGTATACGGCGTAGAAGGTGAGAATATTATGATCTTTGGGTTAAACCGTGACGATGCAAAAAAAGTCAGGGATTTTGAATTCCAGGTTCATATTGATGATGGTCCGGCCGTGGTAAAGGTTAACGGCGGTGCCGTAAGCGGAGATACAGCAAAAGATGCAGTGGCAGCCGGCGGTGAACTGCTTGAGGATATCGTTACTATCTTTGTTCAGAGTTCATATGAAGTATTTAAGAACAAGGATCTGATCGATAATGTAAAGTCTGGTATTGAGAAGGCTGAAAAGCTTATTGTACAGGCTAATAAGGATACAAGCCAGATTGCTTCTTTCTGCGGCAAGCAGAAGATACTGGCGCTTAACGCTTCCATAGAGGCTGCAAGGGCTGGAGAGCACGGAAGAGGTTTCTCTGTTGTTGCTGAGGAAGTACAGGATCTTGCACTGAACATGGGTGTTACCAGCAAGAGCATATCATCCACGCTGTCTGAGCTTACTGATACGATCAATAGCATGGACAAAGCGTAAGAATTAAGAATTATTATGACAAAATACCGGCATCGTATAACAGCGGTGCCGGTGATTTTTTTCTGCAGTATTATTGATATATGCTGCTTTTTTTTATATAATAAAAATATACCGGATGTCAATTTAAGGCTTCCTCGTATTTGAGCCTACAGTACTTTAAACGGGATTCCTATAGCGCCGTTCGGATGTCATGCCCCGGCAAGTCTTTCAGGGAAGGCAGATGTTTTGGCTGCGGTTGCCCACCTGGCATATGCTAGGAGTCAAAAGGGGGGAGCTGGACATCCGGGTTTAAATTTTGACTATGAATGTTATAAAAAATATCTACAATGTGATCTGCGGCTTCGTTCAGGAAACCAAGGAAAACAATATGTCATCTTTTGCGGCTGCTGCTGCATTTTTTATGTTTCTGTCGGTTATCCCCATGATGATAATAGTCTGCAGTATGCTGGCGTGGCTGGACTTAAGCCCTGAGGTTTTCTTTTTCCTTGGGCAGTCCATAATGCCCGTGGAAAGCGTGGAACTGCTGAGGGGTGTGGCTAATGAATTCAAGGATCATATGCTGACTACAATATCCCTGTCGGCGTTTATAACGCTGTGGCTTGCTGGAAACGGTGTGTCGGCCCTTTCCTATGGTCTTAATTCTGTCCATCATGTGGTGGATAAGAAGAACTTCGTAGTCCTCAGGATAATGAGCAGCATATATACCATTATTTTCATAGTGATGCTTTCCATCTCTCTGGGTATCCTTGTCATGGGAAACCGCATAAATGATATGGTGGAAACATTTATTCCCACATATCACATTGCCATCGCCTTTATACTTAGGTTCAGGTTCTTGTTCGTGTGGGTTTTCCTGACACTTATGTTCCAGGTCCTTTATACGGTGCTTCCCAGTGTGAAGGTGAGATACAAGATGCAGTTCCCCGGAGCGATCTTTGCAAGTATGTGCTGGTCAATCATATCATGGGTATTCTCAAAATACATTGACCAGTTTGACGGTTTTGCATTTTACGGTTCGTTTTCCACAACGGTTGTTACTATGGCCTGGATGTATTTCTGTATGTATGCGGTCCTGCTGGGCGCACAGATAAATATATTCTTCAGCCCTGTCTTTAAGCATATTGAACAGGCTAGTAACAATAAGAAAAAAGTACAGCTGACCAATAAAGAGGCTGGGAGGAAAAAAAGTACGGCAAGAAGACGCGGAGCCATAAAAAATAAATGACTGATGACTTTGACATCGCAGGTGAATGATGTTAAAATATGCGTGTTTAGAGGCTGTGAAGGTGCACAGTAGGGTTTTAGTCGTATCTACAGAGAGGAAGACCGCCGGCTGAGAGTTTTCCGTTTAAGGCTTTTATCTGAATTTCACACCGGAGCCGGTATGCTGAAAGGATTGCCGATTAGGTGTACCCGTTAGCCATGCGTTAATTGGGAATTAAGTGTCTGTCATATTTGACAGGAACCAGGGTGGTAACGCGGATTTAGATTCGTCCCCGGACAGTGTTTTTGCTGTCCGGGTTTTTGTGTGATAAGACGGTCAGGCAGGCTGACTTTAGGCAGCCTGCTTGGCACACGGTGATTTACGAGGGAGTCATGTTTACATGAACGACTGCGTAAATCACCGTGTGTCAAATAGGCTGTATGCTTGCATACCAGCCTATTTGACCGGCAACGCATCATCGTGCTGGTGCGAAGCACCGGTACGATGTGATTTGCAGTACAGTACGACCGGGTAAGCGGTCATATAATAAAGAAAGAAGGAGCAGCTATGAAAGAAAAACTCACTAAGATCAGGGAAGAAGCTATTAAGCGCATAGGCGAGATAGACAATCTTGACCGTTTGAATGACATCAGGGTGGCATATCTCGGCAAAAAGGGAGAGCTGACCGCACTGCTTAAATCCATGAAGGATGTATCTGCAGAGGACAGGCCTAAGGTGGGGCAGATGGTCAACGAGACAAGAGAACAGATCGAACGCCAGCTTGAAGAAGCTAAGAAACGCGTGGAGTCTGCGGCTTTAAATGAAAGATTAAAGCGCGAGACCATTGATGTTACCCTGCCGGCATCCGCACCCAAGATGGGACACAGGCATCCCAATACCATAGCACTTGAGGAAGTGGAGCGTATTTTCATAGGACTTGGTTATGAAGTGGTAAGCGGTCCGGAGGTCGAGAAGGACTATTACAACTTTGAAGCTCTCAATATCCCTGCAGATCACCCGGCAAAAGATGAGCAGGATACATTCTACATAAACGGAGACATACTGCTCCGTACACAGACATCTTCCGTACAGATCCATGAGATGGAAAAGGGGCGGCTTCCCATCAGGATGATAGCTCCGGGAAGAGTTTTCAGGTCAGATGAAGTGGATGCGACACACAGCCCCTGCTTCCATCAGATCGAGGGACTGGTGATAGACGATCAGGTGACTTTTGCAGATCTCAAGGGAACACTTGATTCCTTTGCAAAGCAGCTTTTCGGCGAGGATACAAAGGTTAAGTTCAGGCCTCATCATTTCCCGTTCACAGAGCCTTCGGCTGAGATGGATGTAAGCTGCTTTAAGTGCGGCGGCAAGGGCTGCAGATTCTGCAAGGGCTCAGGCTGGATAGAGATCCTGGGATGCGGTATGGTTCATCCCCATGTGCTTGAGCTTAGAGGCATTGATCCTGAGAAATATGTGGGATTTGCTTTCGGTGTAGGACTTGAGCGTATAGCGCTTCTTAAGTATGAAATTGATGACATGAGGCTTATGTACGAAAACGACGACAGATTCCTGTCACAGTTCTAAGGCTATAGTAAGTGCTGAGCCACAGAAGTGGCAGAAGGAGGAAAAATGAATTCAGCATTATCATGGATAAAAGCATATGTTCCGGAGCTTGAATGCACGGATCAGGAATATTTCGACAGAATGACCCTTACAGGCACAAAGGTAGAGGGCTTTACAAGACTTGATAAAAACCTCGAGAAGATCGTTGTCGGCAAGATACTGAAAATAGAAAAACACCCCGATGCTGACAAGCTGATCGTGTGCCAGGTGGATGTAGGCTCTGAGACGATCCAGATCGTAACAGGAGCGCCTAATGTAAGTGAAGGTGACATGGTTCCTGTAGTGCTTGACGGCGGTAAGGTGGCAGGCGGCCATGACGGCGGGCCCCTTCCTGAAGACGGAATCAGCATAAAGAACGGCAAGCTCAGGGGCGTGGAGTCCTTCGGCATGATGTGTTCCATAGAGGAGCTTGGCTCTGACAGGAACTTCTATCCCGAGGCGCCTGAGTACGGCATTTATATTTTCAGCAATCCGGAACTTAAGCCGGGAGACGACGCGGTAGCTGCTCTTGGCCTGCATGACACTGTATTCGAGTATGAGATAACATCAAACCGTGTAGACTGCTATTCCATACTTGGTATAGCAAGAGAGGCTGCCGCAACATTTGACAAGCCCTTTGTACCCCCTGTTGTAAAAGAGACAGGAAACGGTGAAGACGTAAATGACATGGTAAAGGTTGAGGTGGAAGCACCTGACCTCTGCACAAGATACTGCGCAAGAGTGGTAAAGAACATAAAGATTGCCGAGAGCCCTGAGTGGATGAAGAGAAGGCTTGCAGCCAGCGGCATCCGTCCCATAAACAATATCGTTGATATCACTAACTATGTGATGGAAGAGTACGGCCAGCCTATGCATGCTTTTGACCTTGATCAGGTTTCGGGAAACAAGATCGTGGTTAAGAGGGCAAATGACGGAGACAAGTTCGTAACCCTTGACGGTCAGGAACGCATACTGGATAAGGATGTGCTGATGATCTGCGATGCAGAGAAAGAAATCGGCATAGCAGGTATCATGGGCGGTGAGAATTCCAAGATCACTGATGATGTTAAGACAATGCTTTTCGAGGCTGCAACATTCAACGGACCCAATATCAGAAAATCCGCTAAGCGTCTTGGACTCAGAACAGATGCCTCCGGTAAGTTTGAAAAGGGCCTTGACCCCAGGAATGCGCTTGACGCCATCAACCGTGCATGCCAGCTTATCGAAGAGCTGGGAGCCGGCGAAGTTGTTGGCGGAGTAGTTGATGTATGCGCAGGCCTTAAGGATGAAGTAGAGCTTGAGTTCAAGCCTGAAAAATACAATAAGCTTCTTGGTACTGATGTATCAAAGGAGCAGATGCTTGAGATATTTGGAAAGCTTGATATCGTTTACAAGCCTGAAAGCAATATGCTGCATATTCCTTCTTTCAGGCAGGACCTTTTAGGTCAGGCTGACATTGCTGAAGAAGTGGCAAGGTTTTATGGCTATGACAAGATACCTATGACACTTCCCGGCGGAGAGGGCATGGAAGGCAGGCTTGCATATACTATGCAGATAGAGGCTATAGCGAGAGAGGCTGCGGAGCGCTGCGGTTTCTCACAGGCTATGTTCTATTCATTTGAAAGCCCCAAGGTATTCGATAAGCTCCTTATAGCTGAGGATGACAAGTTAAGACAGGCAATAAGCATTTCAAATCCTTTGGGTGAGGATTTCTCCATAATGAGGACAACAACCCTTAACGGAATGCTGACAAGCCTTTCGCTTAATTTCAACAGAAGAAATAAGGATGTGCGTCTCTACGAACTTGGCAATATCTATGTTCCTAAGGCGCTTCCGCTTACAGAACTTCCGGACGAGCGCATGCAGTTTACTTTAGGCTTCTACGGTGACGGCGATTTCTACAGCTTAAAGGGTGCTGTTGAGACATTCTTAAAGCTGGTGGGAATGAAAAATGAGGTTGAATACGATCCTAATGGAGGCTTAAGCTTTCTGCATCCGGGACGCCAGGCTGTAATGTCCTATGACGGAACCGTTATCGGTTACCTTGGCGAGGTTCATCCTAAGGTCTGTGCAAATTACGGTATGAAGTGCAGGGCCTATGTGGCTGTACTTGACATGCCGGCTATAGTGCCTCTTACAGGCTTTGAGCATAAGTTTGAAGGTATTGCGAAGTTCCCTGCTGTTACAAGGGATATCTCAATGGTTGTGCCTAAGGGTGTGCTTGCAGGTGATATCGAAAAGATGATCAGGCAGCGCGGCGGAAAGATCCTCGAAAATGTCAGTCTCTTTGACCTTTATGAAGGCGACCAGGTTAAGGCAGGACATAAGTCCATCGCTTATTCACTGAGCTTCAGACATAAGGAGAAGACACTTTCCGATGATGAGGTTAATGCATCAATGAAGAAGATCTTAAACGGCCTTGAGAGCATGAAGATCGAGCTAAGGTCATAATTATAATTTTGCGCTCCTCGTCTGGCTGTATATTATAGAGTGGAATTAACTTGAATGTAGCTAGCAGGGAACATGTCATTATTTATCCCGCATATTAGGGGAGGAAATTTTCAAGACAGGAGAATGGAAAAATGGAGCATAAATCAGTATGGTTAAAATACACGGATGCCGAGAAAAAGAAGGCATTCGCATTTGCAGACGAGTATGAGGAATTCTTAAGTGTAGCCAAGACCGAAAGGGAAGTTACGGAATATATCATCAATGATATAGAGAAAAACGGCTATGTTGAATTCTCAAAGGCAGCATCCGGCAGGAAGAAATTAAAGGCCGGGGACAGGGTATATTTCTGCAATATGAACAAGGCCCTGGTGATGTTTGAGATCGGCAGGAAGCCCCTTGAGGAAGGCCTTGCCATACTTGGCGCACATGTGGATTCACCCCGCATGGATATCAAGCAGAATCCTCTTTATGAGGACGGTGACATGGCATACCTTGATACCCACTACTACGGCGGCATAAAGAAGTATCAGTGGGTAACTGTGCCTCTTGCACTTCACGGTGTTGTTGCAAAGAAGGACGGAACAGTAGTGATAGTAAATATCGGTGAGGATCCCGATGATCCCGTATTCTTTGTTTCGGATCTTCTGATACATCTTGCCAGCGAGCAGATGGAAAAGAAAGGGGCAAAGGTTGTTGAGGGCGAAGCTCTGGATATAATCGCCGGCAATATGCCCATAAAGATAGCGTCCGGTAATAAGAAAAATGCCAATGACAAGGACAGCAGCACAAAGGATGCAGTTAAGAAAAATGTGCTTAACATCTTAAAGGAATACTACGGCATAGAGGATGAGGATTTCATGAGTGCCGAGATAGAGGTGGTTCCTGCCGGCAGAGCAAGAGATGCAGGCTTTGACAGGAGCATGGTGCTTGCATATGGTCATGATGACAAGGTATGCGCGTTCCCTTCATATAAGGCAATGCTTGAAATGAAGGCTCCCGCACGCACAAGCTGTTGCATACTTGTGGACAAGGAGGAAATCGGTTCCGTAGGTGCTACGGGAATGCAGTCCAGATTCTTTGAGAACTGTGTTGCTGAGCTTATGAATGCGATGGGACAGTATTCGGAACTGAGCCTTAGGCGTTCCCTTGCTGCATCATATATGCTGAGTTCAGATGTTACTGCAGGCTATGATCCCACATATGCATCACGCTTTGATAAGAAGAATGTGGCATACATGGGCAGAGGTTTTGCTTTCAATAAGTTTACCGGAGCAAGGGGTAAGTCCGGTTCTAATGATGCCAATGCAGAATATGTTGGTGCGCTCAGAAGGGTTATGGATGAGGCAAAAGTACAGTACCAGATGAGCGAGCTTGGTGCCGTAGACGCAGGCGGCGGCGGAACCATTGCATATATTATGGCCCTCTACGGAATGAATGTCATAGACTGCGGCGTGCCTGTGCTTAATATGCATGCGCCTCATGAGGCAATCAGCAAGGCTGACCTGTACGAGGTTTACAAGGGATATGTGGCATTCTTAAAGAATATCGATATGCCCTGATACGCTGTAAAACAGATGGATAATATTTTAAAAAAATCAGATTATTATTACGACCTTCCGGAGGAGCTGATCGCTCAGGATCCTCTGGAAGACCGGTCTTCATCAAGGCTTATGCTGCTGGATAAGGAGAACGGAGAGTGCGAACACAGGCATTTCTATGAACTGCCTGAGTTTTTGCGTACAGGTGACTGCCTTGTGCTCAATGATACCAGGGTAATGCCTGCAAGGCTTTACGGCACGAAAAAGGATACCGGTGCAGTGGTGGAAGTGCTGCTGCTTAAAAGACTCAAGGATTCTTCATGGGAAGTGCTTGTTAAGCCCGGAAAGAAAGCCAGGGAAGGCGCTGTGCTGGATTTCGGCGGTATGATGACCGGAACCGTTGAGGAGATCCTTGAGGAAGGCAACAGAAGGATAAGGTTTGAGTTTGACGGCATCTTTGAAGAGATACTGGATAAGCTGGGAGAGATGCCGCTGCCACCTTATATCCACCATAAGCTGAAGGACAGGGACAGGTACCAGACTGTTTATGCAAGGGAGGAGGGTTCCGCTGCAGCGCCTACCGCAGGGCTGCATTTTACGAAGGAGCTGCTTTCAAAGATAGAAGGCATGGGCGTGAATATAGTCTATGTAACACTTCATGTGGGACTGGGAACCTTCAGGCCGGTGAAAGAAGAAAACATTCTCGACCACCATATGCATACGGAGTACTGCCGCATAGATAAGCCGGCTGCGGATAAGATCAACCGGGTAAAAGCTGAGGGCGGCAGGGTAATATGCGTGGGAACGACATCAGTGCGCACGCTTGAAAGCATGACTGATGATAACGGAGTTGTACAGGCAGGATTTAAGGATACGGATATCTTTATCTATCCCGGGTATAAATTCAAAGCAGTGGATGCACTTATCACGAATTTCCATCTGCCGGAGTCGACGCTGCTTATGTTAGTGTCTGCAATGGCAGGGCGGGAGAACATACTTAATGCATATAAAGAAGCTGTGCAGGAGCGTTACCGTTTCTTTTCCTTCGGGGATGCAATGTTCATTCACTAAAAATCAGCCTTTGCTTGCTTATTGAAATAGGGAATAGTAAATGTTATAATATTTTGTGTGTTTTTATGTAAACCGGAGCCGCATATACGGCGGCAGGAGTGAGAATGGAAGAGAAGAGAAAAAGCAAAAGAATGGACCTTGACTGCAAGCTTGTCTTGAAGCGCCTTGACCAGGCCGAGGCAGGAGGAGCGCAGGAGGTTTCCATCCATGTTCTTGATGTTTCAAAGACCGGCGTAGGATTTGAATGCCCTGAGAAATTAGCTATCGGCGGGGTTTATGAATGCTACCTTACTATCTGGACGAAAGAGACAATCCATTCATTCATACAGGTAGTCCGGGCACTGAAAAAAGAAAACTATAATTTCTATGGCGGAATATTTATCGGTATGTCTGAGACAGATATCAACAGGATAAATATTTATTCTGAATTTTCAGAAGTCAATTTCAACGAAAAATAAAAAATAAGAAAGGTAAGAGAACAATGGCAGACTATGTAATAACTACCTGTTCAACCCAGGATATCAGTGATGCGAGATGCGAAAAAAGGGATATAAAATATGTCAGCTTTCATTTTGAGCTGGACGGAAAGCAGTATCCTGATGATAACGGCAAGACGCTTGGCTTTAAGGAATTCTATGATGCTATGAGAAACGGGGCCATGACCAAGACCAGCCAGGTAAATGTGGAAGAGTATGAAGGATTCTGGGAGCCTTTCTTAAAAGAAGGTAAGGATATAATCCATCTCTGTCTTACTTCCGGCATATCCGGTTCCATCAATTCAGCAAACATAGCAAAGGATAACCTTATGGAGAAGTATCCTGACAGAAAGCTGTATGTTGTGGATTCGCTTGCAGCTTCTGTCGGTATGGGGCTTTTGGTTGATACCCTTGCAGATATGAGGGACGAAGGAAAGAGCATTGATGAGCTTTATGAATTTGCTGAGGCAAACAAGAAAAGGATACACCACTGGTTCACAACGCCTGACCTTACATACCTTATAAGAGGCGGACGCGTATCCAAGGCTGCGGGAATGATCGGAACCATGCTGAATATCTGCCCTCTGCTCAATGTGGATTACCAGGGAAAGCTTGTATCCCGTGAAAAGATAAGGGGCAAGAAGAAGGTTTACCAGCGTATGGTACAGATCATGGAGGAGCATGCCGAGGGCGGTCTTGATTACAATAAGAAATGCTTTATCGGAATGACGGACTGCCAGGAAGATGCTGAAAATATGGTCTCAATGATCGAAGGAAAATTTACAAAGATGGCAGAGCCTATGGAGATACAGTGGGTAGGTTCCACCATCGGTGCACATACAGGCCCTGGACTTATCGTTATTGCTTTCTGGGGCGATGAGAGAGTGGACTGATCGTAAAGATATATCAGGAAAATGAAGCAGCGGCCATACGGCCGCTGTTTTTTAAATCAAAATAACTGAGTTTTGCATGTTTTTATTTTCTCAGGTCATCCAGCATATCAAAGAATCCCGGCCAGGAAATGGAGACGCATTCGGGATTGTTGATGCTTATGTCGGAATCTGCGGCAAGTGCTGCGATCGCAAAGCTCATTGATATGCGGTGGTCATTGTAGCTTTCGATGACGCCGCCGGATATGTGGTCTGATCCGTTTATTATCATGCCGTCTTCGGTAGGTGTGATATCAATGCCGAGCTTTTTCATATTGGTGCTGACTGCATCTATTCTGTCACATTCCTTTACATGGAGTTCGGCGGCATCTTTTATGACTGTGGTGCCGTCTGCAAGGGCTGCGAGAACAGCGATAACAGGAATCTCGTCTATAAGGGTGGGGATCAGTGCACCTTCTATGGTGGTGCCGCGGAGTGTATCCCTGCTGTAGCTTACAAGAAGGTCTGCTGTTTCCTCACCGCCGGATGTCCTTACATTTTCAAGGGATATCTTTCCACCCATGTTTTTTACTACTTCTATGATGCCGGCACGGGTAGGATTTATTCCTACATTTTTTATCAGCAGTTCAGATCCGGGTACAAGCAGGGCAGTGGCTATAAAATATGCTGCAGAGGATATGTCAGATGGAACCGAAATGTCACATGCGTGGAGCTCCTCTGCCGGGTATATGGTTGCACATAATCCTTCGGAAGATACATCAGCGCCGAAGCCTTTAAGCATAAGCTCTGTATGGTTTCTGGAAAGGGCAGGCTCTGTCACGCTGGTCTTTCCTTCGGCATAAAGGCCCGCAAGAAGTATCGAAGATTTCACCTGCGCGGAAGCAACGGGCGAGACGTAATCAATGCCGTGAGGCTTTGTGCCGTTTATAAGGAGAGGGGCACAGTCATTTCCTTTCTCGCTTTTTATGTCGGCCCCCATCATTGTGAGGGGAGTGATTATCCTCTTCATTGGGCGCTTTTCAATGGATGCGTCGCCGGTAAGCCGAACATTGAAATCCTGTGCAGCAAGAATGCCGGATATGAGCCTTGTGGTGGTTCCGGAGTTACCGGTGTAAAGTGTGTCGGAAGGGGCTTTTAAACCGTGCAGTCCCATGCCGTGTACGGTGATCTCATCGGGAGACACATCAATGTTTACGCCCATTTTCCTGAAACAGTCTATGGTTGAGAGGCAGTCGTCTGCCATAAGAAAATTTGTAATATGGGTATCGCCTTTGGACAGCGCACCGAACATGATGCTCCTGTGGGATATGGATTTGTCGCCGGGGACAGTGACTGTTCCTTTGAACGGTGTGGTGGAAGGTGAGATTGTTTTTGCGTTGTTAGTCATTTTATTTTTTCTCGTCTTTCTTGATGTTATATTGATTATGATCACTGCTCGGCTGTCACACGGTAGCCCGCATCATTTAGAAGCGGCAGGGCTTTAGCCTTTGCGTCGGCAGTGTAAAACTCGATATACAGTGCGCCTTCGTACTGCTCGCGGTTGTTGTTGATGCCGGTATTTTTTATGCTTATATTGTGGGCGGCAAGCAGAGTGGCAATACCTGCAATGGCACCGCTCTCGTCCGGTATATCCACAAATATCCTGTAAATAGGTGGCAACGCGCCTTTGGCTTTTTCGGGCATAGAATTACGGTAGCTGCCACTTTCGCGGAATAGCTCGTTTATTCCGCTGAAGTCACCGTACTCAAGCGTATCGTCGATCAGTTCCAGCTCATTGATATAGCGCCTTAGCAGTACCCTTATATTTTGGGTGTTGCTCCTGCAGATGTTTTCCCACATGTCGGGATCAGCGGAAGCTATGCGGGTAATGTCCTTGAAGCCGCCGGCTGCAATGGTGCGCATGAACTGAGCCTCATTATCCGAGTCTGCCACATTTTTTACAAGGGCGGCTGCGATCAGATGGGGCACATGGCTTATGGCCGCGGTGGCAAAATCGTGATAGTCCGGTGATTCCGCAAGGGGGATTGCTTTTATGGATGCAACCATTTCGGTAAAGTCTGCCACAAGTTCCTTTGCTGTGTCTTTGGCAGGCGTAAGTATGTAATAAGCATTCTCAAGCAGGGTAGGATCGGAATTGTCATATCCGCTGGTTTCCCTGCCGGTCATGGGATGTCCGCCAAGAAAATGTGAGGACAGTCCCAGATCTGCCGCAGCCCTGCAGATGTCTCCTTTTACACTGCCGACATCGGTTATGAGCATCTTTTCATGCTCCGTAAGGAACGGTTTTATCGCTTTCATGTTTTCTATGTTAGCACCGGTGGGGGCACATAAAAAGAGCACATCCGTATCAGGATCTATGTCGGAAAGCCTGTCAGTGATACGGTTGGCAGTACCGTCAGAAAGTGCGGCAGCAACCTTTTCAGGATGCCTTGAATAAACATTTATGATGCTGTCAGGGTAGTATTTTCTGATGGCTTTCGCAATGGATCCGCCTATGAGCCCCAACCCGCAAAAATGGAATTTGTTCATGTTCATTGAATTATATTTTCCTTGTCTCAAATGTGAAATCAAGTATTGTGACTTGTATATTTTACATCATTTTGGATGTCATTGACATAGGAATAAGGCATCTTGTGCAATTGTTTGTATTTTGAGGAAGCATGCAATATACTGTAATGTAGGCAGAGGCAGTATGGAAGTAATTCCGGACGGATTAAATTGATATTGATGTCTGACAAAATAAATATTTATTTGGGGATATAAGCTGATGGATAA
The DNA here is from genome assembly GCA_017635395.1 of Lachnospiraceae bacterium. Taxonomy (GTDB): domain Bacteria; phylum Bacillota; class Clostridia; order Lachnospirales; family Lachnospiraceae; genus NK4A136. The sequence continues at coordinate 9,013 of JAGBLN010000024.1, read as the reverse complement.
GATATTAAATACTGTATTTTATATATCGTTCTGCGCCTATCTGGTGCTGTACATTATCATGTTCTACAGTTCTCTGAAAGCGTGCTTTTTAAGGAATGGAAAGGGCCGGGTCAGACTTTTTTTGCTGTCGCTGGCTACGAATCCGTTGGTGATATTCTGTTTATCTTATGTGGCGGTGATTTACCTGGGCGGACTGCTGGTAAGCATTATTGAAAAATGCGGATTTTTTTCTGCTATCGACAGAATAATGAATTCATCAGGACTTTCCTTTACGCTTACTATGGTGGGCGGACTGGTATTTGTGCTGATGTCACTGCTGCTTTCAAGGCTTGTGGCAAGTTGGCTGAAGGCATCAAATGTCTCGCTTGTCACATTCATTTATCTTATGTTTGCTGTTATTTTCTGTTTTTCAGGTGGGAGAAGCCCCGAAGACAGTAGCGATGCTGTCACATCAGATATTATAAACATCGTAAGCAGTATGTCGTCGGTTGCAGCCATACTTTTTCTGTATTTTTCTGTAATAAAAGGGCTGGTGGGACTGACGGATAAAAGGCGTTATATAAACTGGAAGCTGTTTATGATACCTCCGTCGGTTTTTCTGCTTGTATATTATGTTTTTGATTTTCTGACATTTATGTATGGCGGATATGCGGCAAATGTAGTGGCGCAAGTTTATTCCATGATAGTTCTTTTGCTGTTTATATGGACATTTTATGTAATTATCACGACTATAAATGCAACTAACGCGGCCATAGAGGCAACATATGAAAGCGAGCATGACAAGCTTACGGGATTGTACAACAAAGGCAAATACATGTCCATGAAAGCGAAAAATTTCGACAATCCGTCATCTATCGCCATATACAATTTTGATGTGAATAACATGAAGTACATAAATGACAACTTTGGACATGAGAGAGGCGATGAGCTTATCATCAAGGCGGCAAAGAGCATTCAGGCGGTAGTGTCCGACAGGGTGTACGGTTTCAGGATGGGCGGCGATGAGTATGTTATGGTGGCCGTAAACATTACAATGGAGGAGGCTGAGGAAATAAAAGGACAGTGGGAGCAGGCACTGGCAGAAATAAACCTGGAAGGCGATGTTTACTGCGTGATGGCCTGCGGCCTGCAGTTCGGAGATGGTGATTTTGATTATGACGAGCTTTACCATAGGGCGGATGCGGAGATGTATCTTGATAAGAAAGCAAGGAAGGAAAAGGGCCTGACTTCGCATTTAAAAGAAAAAAAATAAGGCAAATTTTGACGGATACTTTTCTTGTAAGCATGTGAATAGTTTGGTAAAATATATCTGTTTAGATTCTGCGGGTTCTTCCGCGTTTCGGGGGGCGCGCAATAGCAGATTGGAGGTTACAGCATGAATATTTACACCACAGAAAAAATCCGTAATGTCGTATTGCTCGGGCACAGCGGTGCGGGCAAAACATCTCTGGCCGAATCAATGGCTTATCTTGCGGGACTTACGAACCGCATGGGCAGCATTGAGGAAGGTAACACTCTTTCAGATTTCACCAAAGAAGAACAGAAGAGAAAGATTTCACTGACAACCAGCATCATTCCTTTGGAGTGGGAGGGAGCAAAGATCAATCTGATGGATGCACCCGGTATGTTTGATTTCGTCGGTGAGGCAGAGGAGGCATGTTCGGCAGCGGGAGCAGCCATAATCGTTGTTTCCGGCAAGGCTGGTGTGGAAGTAGGTACTGAGCGCGCATGGGATATGTGCGAGAAGTTCAACCTCCCCAGAATGTTTTATGTAACAGATATGGATGTGGACAATGCATCCTTCAGGAAGGTGGTTGAGGAGCTGACAGAAAAGTACGGCAAGAAGATAGCACCTCTTCATTTCCCTATAAGAGAGAATGAGAAGTTTGTCGGCTATGTAAATGTAATATCCGGCAAGGCTCAGAAATGGGTAGGCAAGGAAGTAAAAGAATGCGATATGCCTGACTATGCACAGGAATATCTTGATAAGTACACTGATGTACTTATGGAGGCAGTTGCCGAGACCAGCGAAGACATGATGGAAAGATATTTCGGCGGCGAGACTTTCTCCGAGGACGAGATAAGAGCTGCACTTCGTATCAGCGTTAACAATAACGAGATCTATCCTATATCCATGGGATCAAATACACTGTGCCAGGGCACATATGCACTGCTTGACGATATCGTTAAGCTCTGTCCGCCTCCTACCATCAGGAAGGCTGCCGACGTATCACTTAAGACCAATGAGATCTTCCAGGCTGACTATGATTTCTCAAAGCCCAAGAGTGCTTATATCTGGAAGACCATCGTGGATCCGTTCATCGGCAAGTATTCACTCATCAAGGTAATGAGCGGCGTGCTTAAGGCTGATGACTTGATCTACAATAAAGACAAAGATATCGAGGAAAAGGTGGCTAAGCTTTATGTAATGTGCGGATCCAAGGCTACGGAGATCAAAGAACTCCATGCCGGTGATATCGGAGCTATAGCAAAGCTTACCGCAGCACGTACAGGCAATACCCTTTCTACCAAGGCTAATACGATACAGTATGGAAAGACTCAGCTTTCTGTGCCTTACACATGTATGAGATATAAGCCCAAGAATAAGGGGGATGTGGACAAGCTTGCCCAGGCCCTTCAGAAGATGGGACACGAAGACCTGACCATGAAGGTGGTAAATGATGGTGAGAACCGTCAGACACTTATCTACGGCATAGGCGAGATGCAGATCGACGTGATCGCTTCCAAGCTTAAGGATCAGTACAATATCGAGATCGAGCTTTCAGATCCCAAGGTAGCATACAAAGAGACCGTAAAGAAAAAATCAGACGTTGAGTATAAGTATAAAAAGCAGTCCGGCGGACATGGTCAGTATGGACATGTAAAGATGAGATTCGAGTCATCAGGTGACCTTGACAAGCCTTATGTATTTGAGGAGGAAGTAGTGGGAGGTTCTGTTCCCAAGAACTATTTCCCGGCTGTTGAAAAGGGTATAGCAGAGGCAGTACAGAGAGGACCTCTGGCAGCATATCCGGTAGTGGGCATAAAGGCTACTCTTTATGACGGTTCATATCACCCGGTAGATTCTTCGGAAATGGCATTCAAGACCGCTGCCATCCAGGCTTTCAAGAAAGGCGTTATGGAAGCAGGTCCTGTACTTTTAGAGCCTATCGCATCCCTTAAAGTCACCATACCGGATGCTTTTACCGGTGATGTAATGGGTGACCTTAACAAGCGCCGCGGAAGAGTGCTGGGAATGAATCCTGCAGGTGCCGGCAAGCAGACCATAGAGGCTGAAATTCCTATGTCCTGCCTGCAGGGGTACTGCACAGTGCTCAGATCCATGACAGGTGGCAGAGGTGATTATTCCTATGAATTTATCCGCTATGAGCAGGCTCCTTCGGATGTACAGGAGAAGGAAGTAGCAGCAAGGGCTGAAGCTGTCAAGGCTGATAATGCGGAGTAAAAAGTAATAAAAAACTGTGAGCTAATCCCGGCCTACCCTCATATGTTCATGAACATATTCGGGTGGCCGGGATTCTGCAGTTTTTATGAACGCATACAGGTTGGCAAAAATTATTGACCGGATGGAAATTTAGCGCATAAGAGTATACCTAATTGGAGAAATCAACTTGGAAAACATAATTTTAATCGGCTATATGGGATCCGGAAAAAGTTCAGTGGCAAAAGCACTGGCGGAGAAGACCGGTATGGCTTTTCTGGATACAGACCATCGTATAGAAGAAACTGAAAAAAGAAAGATCAGCGATATCTTTGCCTCCGATGGAGAGTCAGCATTCCGTGATATGGAGACAGCACTTTTAAAACAGCTTAAGGATGATGGTTTTAAAGGAATCCTGTCCACCGGCGGCGGCATGCCTGTGCGTGAAGAAAACCGGGCACTTTTAAAACAGCTTGGAAAAGTGATATATTTAAGGACATCTGTGGACACACTGGCAATGCGTCTAATGGGGGACCGCAGCAGGCCCCTTCTGCAGGGCGAGACAGTGAAAAGCAAAAAGCAGAAGATCGCGGATATGCTTGAAGCACGCGACCCCGCATATATGGATGCTTCAGATGCGGTTATCCCTACGGATGAGATGACGACTGCAGGGCTGGCAGACGAGATAATTACTTACATGACATTTGTGTGAGAATCGCTATACCGGTGCGGGGAAAGGCTATGGCATTAATGCCGCAAAGAGGCAGAAAGAGGAGCTATGAAAATACTTATAATCAACGGACCGAACATTAATTTTTTAGGCATCAGGGAAAAGGCTGTTTACGGCACAAAGAACTATGACGGACTTCTTGAGATGATCGCAAAGAAGGCAGAAGAGACAGGGAATACGGTTGAAGTGTTCCAGTCCAACCATGAGGGAGCCATAATCGACCGTATACAGGATGCTTATTCCGATGGTACGCAGGGGATAATAATCAATCCCGGTGCATACACACATTACAGCTATGCTATCCGTGATGCCCTTGCAAGCTATGATATTCCAAGGATAGAAATCCATATTTCCGATGTAGACAGCAGGGAAGATTTCAGGAAGATATCTGTTGTGACAGATGTATGTGATGAAAGGATAAAGGGGCTGGGGCTTGACGGGTATCTGGTGGCAATCGACCATATGATGGAGCTTATCAGGAAAGCAGGAGACTGAGCCTGAAAGTATTTTTTAAAACGATAGCAGAAAGCTGCTGCGAAAAAGGTGTTATCTGTTTGAAAAAACTCTTGAAATGAGAAAAGAGATAGAGTAAGATAGTACAGTATTATTTTGTGACTATTTTAGGAGGAAGTATTTATGATATCTGCAGGCGAATTCAGAAACGGTATGACTATCGAGTATGATAACAGCGTTTATCAGATAGTTGAGTTCCAGCATGTTAAACCGGGTAAGGGTGCGGCTTTCGTACGTACCAAGCTCAAGGATGTTAAGAACGGCGGTGTTGTCGAGAAGACTTTCAGACCGACAGAAAAATGCCCGCAGGCGCGTATAGACAGAAAGGAAATGCAGTATCTGTATTCTGACGGAGATCTTTTCAACTTTATGGATACAGAGAATTATGAGCAGATCGCACTTGACAAAAATACAGTTGGCGATGCCCTTAAGTTCGTTAAAGAAAATGAGATGGTTAAGGTTTGCTCCCACAACGGAAGTGTATTTGCAATCGAGCCTCCTCTTTTCGTAGAGCTTGAGATCTCTGACACAGAGCCCGGCTTCAAGGGTGATACCGCAACAGGTGCTACAAAGCCTGCTACAGTTGAGACAGGTGCACAGGTTTCTGTTCCTTTGTTTGTCAATACAGGCGACAAGATAAAGATCGACACAAGAACCGGAGAGTATTTAAGCCGCGTATAATCAGTGCCGTATGATTAAAGACAGGGTGACATAGCCCTGATCTGAATCACCGAGTAAAGTAAGACAGCAGATGTAAAATTCTAGGATTTTATATCTGTTGTTTTTTTGTTTTTAGCATCTTTTCACAGGAGGAAAAATATATGGATTTTAAAGATTTTTGTAATAAAGTAAAAAAGTCACTGGAGGACTATTACGGCGAAGAAAAGGAAGTTGAAATAAGGAGCGTGACCAAGAATAACGGAGTTGTGCTTCAGGGATTAACGGTCAGGGGGAAGGACAGCAAGCTGGCACCTACTATCTACCTGGAGAGCTTTTTCGAGCAGTATAGTTCGGGCCGGCTCTTCTCTGGCGTAATAGAAGAAATAATAAGCCTTGCGGCGGTAAACAAGGATCATCTTTTTTTTGATCCGGAGGATTTTGAAAACTTTGAAAAAGCAAAGGAACATATTGTGATAAAGCTCGTGAACACGGAACTTAATAAGCTGTTATTAAAGGAGGTTCCAAATTTTCCCTTTCATGATATGTCTGTAGTATTTTTCTATCTGATCGAAGGGGGGGAGGGAGGCAATGCTTCTATCCTTATCAATAACACGCATATGGAGACATGGAAGACGGATCCTGATACCCTTTATAAGATCGCCCTTAAGAATGCACCGGTCATGCTTCCGGCAAAACTTCACAAAATGGACAGCCTGATGAGGAACATTTTTCTGGAGGACATAAGAAGAAAATTTGAGTCCGGCGTACTTAACTGTCCGGCTGAATACGGTTCTGATGACGATTCCTGGATGGAGAACCTTGCTGATGAAATGCTGGAGATGATGAAGAACGGATGTGAATCCAGGATATATGTACTGACAAACAGGGAAAAGTATTTTGGGGCATCCTGCCTTCTCTATGATAATGTGCTTAAAGACTGCGCAGAGCAGACAGGGGGAGGCTTTTATATCCTGCCTTCGTCGGTGCATGAGCTGATACTAGTGCCTGACAAAATGGCAGATGATGTTGAGTCCTTAAGCCGGATGGTACGGGAGGTGAACGATACACAGGTCGAGGATGACGAGATATTAGGATATTCTGTGTATCACTATGAACCTGTAGACAATTTGTTACAAATATGTTAAAATAGCAAAGTTTGTTGGGGTTACCGAAAAATATTTCGGTAACCTTAAAGCACCCGTAGTCTAGTGGATAGAACGGAGGCCTCCGACGCCTTTGACGCAGGTTCGACTCCTGTCGGGTGCACTTCGAAAAGTAATTAGAACAATTGCGGCAGAATTAATCTAAAACAGGGATTACAATAGACAGATATGAGCAAAAAAAACAGAAGCAAAAGAAATAATAATACTGATAAAAGAAATGAAGATCAGAATATTTCAGTGCAGAATGATGCTGTAGCAGACCAGCCTTCAGATGAGGACAATGCTGTGAGTGAAGTTCCTGCTGAAGATGCAGCTTCGGAAAATTCAGCAGAAGAGTTTACAGCTGAAAATACAGCTGACAGCGAAAGCAGTGCCGATATTCAGCCTGAGGAAGAAGAGTGGGAAGAAGACTCTGTAGAGACTCTTTCTGATGATGATTTCGACGGCCTCGATGAATCGCCCCGTAAAAAACATGTGAAATGGACATCTTTAGGGGACAGTTCTTTTAATGCATCCTCCAGGAAGACGTCCTCTGGCAAGTCCACGGGCAACAGGATTCCTTTTATCGTTGGCGGCGCCCTGCTTGCAGTTCTTGTCATTGTCGGTGTGGGCGTTCTTATCACAAAAAATATGAATAAAACACCTGAAGTTTCCCTTTCACAGGGTAGTATTTCAGGAAGCGAGGCGACAGTAGAGGAATCGTATGCTGTTACTACTGAGCCGCTGGCAGAAAATGCATATTCGGATGTAAATACCCTGGTGGCGAAATACTTTGCGGCAAGAAGCGGCGAAGAACTGCAGAGCAGCAATGTGATAAAGCAGCCTTTAAACAGCAGGGATGCAGCCAAGATAGAAGCAAGAAATATTTATGTTGAAAAGTATGAGAATATCAATTGCTACACGAAGCCGGGGCCTTATGAGGGATCCTATGTAGTATTTGCCACATATGACCTTAAATTAAAGGACTGGGAGCAGACTGCACCGGGACTCATCACAATATTCGTATGTACCGATACTGATGGCAGCCTGTATGTCCATACCGGAGACTTTGAAGAAAAGCTGGCTGATTATATCCGTGAGGTATCTGCGCAGGAAGATGTAACGGTATTGCTTAACGCTGTGGATGAAAACTACAATAAGATACTGGATTCTGACGCTGATTTCGCAGCATATATGAATTCTCTGAATGAACTCATAAAGAACTCTGTAGGAGAGATTCTTGCAGAGGCTGCTGCGGAAGAAGGAAGCGGCGACAGTGTATCCGATAATTCTGTTGAGGTAATCTCAGACGGCGAGATCATGGTGGAGACTACCGATACCGTCAATGTAAGGTCTGCCGATGATGAGAACGCTGAAAGACTCGGTGTTGTAAATGAAGGTACACAGCTCATATGCCTTGAGCAGCGTTCAAACGGCTGGAGCAAGGTGGAGTTCAACGGCGAGGACGGATATATCAAGACTGAGTTCCTTAAGGAGCTGGGCGGTGATGATTCCGGCAACAGCAATGCGGCAAAAGCTACTATCAAGGAGACTGTAAATGTAAGGTCTTCTGCGTCAACAAGCGGTGATAAACTAGGGTTAGCATACGCAGGGGAGAGCTATGAGATAGTCGAGTCTGCAAAGAATGGCTGGGTAGGGATTAAGTTTAACGGCAAGACGGGATATGTAAAGACTGATTACGTTGATCAGTGAAAACCAAATCAAGGATCTGCAGGATTGCTTCAGAGCGGATTTCGGGTCAGTTAAGTGAATTATTGAGAAAAGATTTAAGAGCGGCAGTTTCAGGAGCAGTAAAAAGCTTATCAGGGGCGCCGCTTTCTGCTATGTATCCGTCAGACATGAAGAGTATGCGGTCTGATACATTTCTTGCAAATTCCATTTCGTGGGTTACCACTATCATGGTATTGTCGCTGTTTTTAAGGTCTTTTATAACTTGAAGAACTTCCCTCGTAAGTTCCGGATCAAGGGCGCTGGTAGGCTCGTCAAAGCACAGTATATCAGGCGTGAGCATAAGTGCCCTGGCAAGGGCAACACGCTGCTGCTGGCCTCCGGAGAGCTCACAGGGATAATTGTCCTTTTTTTCTGCCAGCCCGATCCTGGTAAGGAGTTCCATGCCTTTTTCGTCAAGCTGTTTTTTAAACGCGGCTTTCCCGCCGGCATTATTTATTTCTTCCTTTGATGCATTTAGTTCAGGAGGAAGGGTAAGGTTTCTGAGCACGCTATACTGGGGGAAAAGATTGAACTGCTGGAATACAAGCCCGAAATTGAGCCTGTTTTTACGGATCTGTTTTTCTGAACGCAAGACTGCGCTTTCACCGTCGTAAATTGTTTTTCCTTCTACCGAAATGGTTCCGTGATCGGCAGTTTCAAGGAAATTGAGGCATCTGAGCAGTGTGGTCTTTCCGCTTCCTGATGAGCCTATTATGGATAGAACCTCACCCTTTTCCATAGTAAAGCTTATGCCTTTCAGCACCTCGGTATTACCAAAATTCTTTTTTAGGTCTT
>JAGBLN010000023.1 GCA_017635395.1 Lachnospiraceae bacterium | reverse complement strand
TTAAAAGTTCATTATAGTTAACACGAGGGAGGAAACTATTATGAAAAACAGAAAGATCATGGCACTTCTTCTGTCTGCTACACTGGGGCTCTGTGCCATCGGCTGCTCTGACATAAATGCTGAAGATACGGATCCGTCAAAAGGCGGATCTTTTTTGTCTGAAAAAGGCACCGGAGCCGCCATAGAATTCGATAATGTCAGGAACACTCCCTATGATGAGGATGCAATAAAAAATGCCTACCTTAACTATTCCTTTGACCTGTACGGAAATACCGTCGCTAAAGGCGGGGAAAACGAAAATATCATGATCTCCCCCACCTCAGCATTCATTGCACTTGAAATGACTGCTGCCGGCGGAAGGGGCACCACCCTGGAAGAGATAAGCGGACTGCTTAAGGGCCTGGATCCCGTAGAGCCGATGGAAGTCCAGCATTTTGCCATTGACTATCACGACAGACTCAACAACGCAAAGGGAGTAGAACTCCATTCAGCCAATTCCATATGGCTCAACTCCACCATTCTTACCGGAAAGATTAACAAAGATTTCACAGACTATGTTAATGACAGCTATCAAGCAGAGATAAATGAATCGGCTTTTGGTCCTGATACCATCGATGAAATAAACGGCTGGATCGATGATAACACGAACCATATGATACCTACAGTCATACAGGACCTGGATCCTCTGGCTGCTGCGGTACTTGTAAACGCCCTGGCATTTGAGGGTGAATGGGCTGAACCCTATGAAGATTATCAGGTTCATGAAAATGATTTCACTAATGCCAATGGTGAAAGTGAAGATGCAGTCTATCTTGCAGAAACCGGTGATACTTACTTTGAATCAGACAAGGCCGTTGGATTCATGAAACCTTACTATGGCAACGAATACGCCTTCCTTGCGATACTCCCCAAGGAAAAGATAAGTGCTAACGACTTTATGGCAGAATTTACCGCTGATGACTACCGTAAGTTCTATGACAGCAAAACAGATAAATGGGATGTACGCACCATAATCCCCAAGTTCAGCTATGACTATGAGTATCTAATGAACGATACCCTGAAGGAAATGGGGGCTGATGATGCTTTTTCTCCGGATGATGCGGACTTTTCAAACATCGCGGAGTTAAAAGACGAGAACCTTTATATATCAAAGGTCATACACAAGACCCATATCGAGCTTGATCAGTATGGCACAAAAGCCGCTGCCGCCACGGTAGTTGAAATGGACAGGGCAATGGCCGTTGCTGATCCTGTGGAATACAAAGAAGTCTACCTTGACCGCCCCTTTGCCTATGCCATAATAGATCTGGAAACCGGGGTTCCGGTTTTTATCGGCACCGTAAACAGTGTTGATGGAATGGCTGATCAGAACACAGACGGAACGGACGATGTACTGCCTGATGATGACACAGATGAAGATGACGAAACACCTGAGCCCGTAGCTGACTTCGAGCCTGCCGATCCCAGATTTACTTTCGAGACAAAAGACATCTACGGAAACACAGTAAGCGATGACATCTTCTCTCAGTATGATATTACTGTAGTAAATGTGTGGGGAACCTTCTGCTACTACTGCATAGTGGAGATGCCGGAGCTCCAGGAATGGTATGAATCCATGCCTTCCAATGTAAACATCATCGGCATCGTCTGTGACATACAGGATGAAAACGACTCCTACTATATCAGCGAGGCCCAGAGCATAGTAAAGGATACCGGAGTCACTTACACAAATCTGATCCCCAAGGACGGACTTGCAAAACTGATGAACGAGGTTTCCGCTGTTCCCACCACATATTTCATAGACAGGGAAGGCAATATAGTAGGCAGCACCGTTTATGGTGCCGACATGGATGCATATAAGCGTGAAGTCGAGAAACTGCTGAAATAATCAATGTCAGAGAAAAAGCATCTTATCATATTCATATTATCACTGCTCCTGGCAGCAGCTTTCATCGTCTTTGGCATTTACCGTGGCGAGATGGAAGTTGTGTTCCATAAGGCAGTGATGATATGTCTCCTTCACAACCTGCGTTCAGCGGAATGCATAAGATGCGGAAAATGCGTAGCTGAATGCCCTACTGATGCGCTGACGCTGTCATTCGGGGCAAAAAAACGGAGTGTCCTTCCAACGACACTCCGCTCAATTAATATCTCATCAAATACCCTGCATAAATTCGTTCTTACTCAACCGTTACGCTCTTTGCAAGGTTCCTGGGCTTGTCTACATCCTCGCCCTTGGCAACTGCCAGATAGTAACCTAAAAGCTGAAGCGGAATGATTGCAAGGCTGGCTGCAAAGCACTCAAGGGTCCTCGGCACATATACCGCAAAGTCCACCGTATCCTCTACACTGTAGTTACCATATGTTGTCAGGCCGAAGAGATATGCACCGCGGCTCTTAACCTCAACCATATTTGACCGGGTCTTTTCAAAGAGGTCAGGCTGGGTCATTATTCCTATTACCAGAGTATCTTTTTCAATAAGAGAGATCGTTCCATGCTTAAGCTCGCCTGCCGCATAAGCTTCGGAATGTATGTAGCTGATTTCCTTCATCTTAAGGCTGCCCTCAAGACCTATGGCATAATCTATTCCTCTTCCGATAAAGAATACATCCTGGGCACTGGCGTATTTTGCCGCAAACCACTGTATACGCTCCTTGTCATCAAGAATCTTGTCTATGCTGCCCGGAATCTGCTCAAGAGCGGTCATGTACTCTTTTATTTTTTCTTCATCAAGAGTTCCTGTAAGCTCACCTATCTTAATGCCAAGCAGATAAAGAGTAATAAGCTGTGCGCTGTAGGCCTTGGTGGTTGCAACAGCAATCTCCGGGCCTGCACAGGTATACATTACATAATCAGCCTCTCTTGCTATGGTGGAACCGAACACATTTACTATGGCCAGCGTAGGGATCCCTCTGTCGTGTGCCAGACGCATTGCGGCCAGGGAATCAGCAGTCTCGCCGGACTGTGAGATAACCACTACGATAGAATTCCTCATAAGCTTCGGATCGCAGTACCTGAACTCAGATGCCAGATCAACTTCCACGGGAACATCCGTCATTCCCTCTATGACATTTTTGCCAACTACTCCGGCATGGTATGCGGATCCGCAGGCAACGATATATATGCGCTCCAGCCCCTTAAGGACAGCATTGATCTTCTCTCCGCCGGCCTCTTCTATTGCGCCGTTCTTCTCCAGTGAGGAAAAGTCAACCTTTGAGCCGTCATAATACTGTTTCATCGTCTCAGTGATTGCTTTGGGCTGCTCATGTATTTCCTTCATCATGAAATGTGCATAGCCGCACTTATCAGCGCTTTCAGCATCCCACTCGATCTCAGTCTCTTCCTTCTTGATTTCATCACCGTCCAGGTTGTAGAAGGTAATGCCTTCAGAAGTCAGGCGGCCAAGTTCCATATTGCCGATGTAATAAACCTTACGGGTGTATTTAAGGATAGCCGGAACATCAGAACCAAGGAATACGCCTGCATCACTTATGCCCAGTATCATGGGGTTGTCTTTTCTTGCTACATATATCTCCCCGGGATATTCCTTAAACATAACCGCAAGGGCATATGAGCCGCGGATACGCACAAGGGCATGGTTAATAGCATCTACAGGGGTTCCTGCATACTTTTTATAATAATAATCAATAAGCTTTATAGCTACTTCTGTATCCGTATCAGAATAAAAATGATAATCGTGATGTGCCAGTTTCTGTCGGAGTTCCTGAAAGTTCTCTATTATGCCATTGTGTACGCCCACAACATTCATATCGTCACTGCAGTGGGGGTGTGCATTCAGTTCTGAAGGCTCACCATGGGTAGCCCACCTTGTGTGGCCTATTCCACAGGTCCCCTTTACGGCATTGCCGTGGTCAGTCTTATTGGCAAGCTTCTTCAGACGTCCCATAGCCTTGACTATCACAGTATCAGCATCGCCATCGCGGACAGCGATACCGGCAGAATCATATCCCCTGTACTCAAGCTTCTCCAGCCCCTCCAGGAGTATGGGTGCCGCCTGGCTCTTACCTACATATCCTACTATTCCACACATATTATTCCTCCTTGCCGGACACTTCGTGCGGAGCCCGCGTTTTTAACGCTCTCCCTCCATCACAGGTAATTTTGTCCGGTTATGCACTCATCCTTATCCGACCAGAGCCTACTCCCAATGGTCAACATAACACATAATATTCTATAACATAAGCCTATTATTGTCTATCCTAAGCGTTTTGGGTAGCCAGAGAGGTTCCGGACAGATTTATAATTCACAACTATGAAAATTTATTTCACTTTGCAGGCAAAACCCCCAATAATTAAACAGCCTTCCAAAAACCTTGTGTCATATTCCATGTCATATTTTTATGAAAAAAGGGGTTATTTTTCGTGATTTTGAGTTACTTTGCGTAACTTACAATTACGCCACAAAACACCATGAAAGCCTTGCCCTGCCTGGGGTTTATGTGTTTTCAAGTTTTTTCAAGAAAGAAATAAAAAGTGCGGGTGACAGGACTTGAACCTGCACGCTTTCGCACAAGAACCTAAATCTTGCGTGTCTGCCAATTCCACCACACCCGCATGTATACAATTTTACACTATTTTTTCTTTTTTTTGTCTTTTTTTTGCTCGCCAGCCTCTGTTTCAGGATCTTCAGCTGCTATAATGCCTTCTTCAGCATTTTTAACCACCTGCGCGCTGAATGATGCCATTATGGATTCTGCCTCTGTTTTTTCTTCCACCTTCATGAAGGGCTTCTTAGCCTTTACATCAACAACTGTCTTACGGGCTTTGGATCTTGCCAGTTCTTCCATAAGCAGCTCGTTGGTATCGTCATTTCCGGCAGAATATACGTCAGGCTTTTTCATAGGCGTACCATCCGGATTGAGGCCGAACTCTTTCATGATATCATATTCTTCTTCCTCAGCGGAAACATTTTTATCACCAGCCTCTGCTGTGTCTCCCTTGTCAGTTTTTGCTGCCTCGGCATCTTCTTTTTCCTTCTTTGCCGCTGCCGTACCGGCATCCTTTTTCGCTGCAGCCGCAAGGTCTTCATCCGTCAGTTCATCGCAGAGTACCAGCTGGTTCCTGCCGTGTTCCTTACCGTAATACAGCCCTGCGTCTGCTCTCTTTATGAGATCATTTACATCCAGGTCCGCATTGCCTGCAACAAGGCCCATAGTCATGGTCACATTTATATTGTAATCGCCATATGAGATAGTACTTTTTCTGAGTTTTTCAAGCAGGGTCTCAATCTTACCGCGTGCAGTATTCACATCCGCAGTTTCAAATACCAGCAGGAATTCCTCGCCGCCCCATCTGACAGCAAATCCGCAGCCCAGCATCATCTTACGCAGTTCTTCCGCAACGAACTTAAGTATTTCGTCACCGGCATCATGACCGTAAGTATCATTAACTTTCTTGAAAAAATCGATGTCGCCGATGGCCATTGCAAAAGGCTGGCCTGTACGCAGGAATGATGCCTGAACATTCTTCATTCGTCCTGTACCGTAACGCCTGTTATAAAGCAGAGTGAGGGGATCCTTCTCCACCATGACACGGAGCACGTCACGCATCTTGACCACAGCAGCGCCTGTCTCACCGATCTCATCGTTACGCTTCTGAGTCCGCTCATTCATGACTGCATCTACCTTACCGCCTATTACGGTCTGCAGGAAGGACTTAATGTCCCCTACAGCTGAAACAATGCCGGTAGTATAGCGTATGCTGATTATAGATGCCACAAGCATTGAAAGTATGGTAACGATAAGCATGGGGATAATTGAACCGTTGATCTCAGCCAACACCTCCGTTGCCTTCCTTCCGGTACCTATCATACCTATAAAGGTTCCGTCACTGTTATAAAGCGGGATATAGCACACATAATAGTCAGTACCGTTTATGTCAGCCCTGAAACGCAGCGCATCGTCTTCTCTTTCCATAGCTGAATACACAGCACCGTTTACGCCGGTAGCCACACACCGGTTACCGTCCTTATCGCGCAGAGTAGTCAGGATGCGGGCATCCTTATAGAAGAGGGTTACTTCCATGCCGGTTTCCTCTTTCATCCTGTCGATTATTTCGAATTCTCCTGTCAGCTCTTTTTCGCCTTTATAAAGAGAGACATACGCAGACCCTTCCCCCTGCAGCACATAGTCACCGGGATACAGCTCGTCATAGGTCACCAGCACGGAATTAGCCGTCGCCTTTAATGACCGGTCAACTTCATCCACGAATACGCCCTCATAGTGCCTAATTGCAAAAGCCACTATGATACAGCCCATTGCAAGCATGGGCAGCACTGTCGAAAGAAGTATTGCAATCTGTAATTTTCCTATTTTCTTATTCATGCAGCGTTCCTCTTCCCGCTATTTTCAGTATGAATATTCCGGCTTGCCTTCACCCCTGGCAGCGGCACCGGTTACCGTCACCTCTCGTATATTCCTGTCTGACGGCACTTCAAAAAGCGGAACTTTCAGGATGTCGTGTATTACGGAGTTGAGCCCCCTGGCACCGATATCCATATTCAGTACCTTTTCAATTATCACATCCAGGGCCTCATCGGTAAATGTCAGCTTTACGTCCTCTTCTTCCCTGAACTCATTTTCGTACCGCTTTATCACATTATCATCAGCTTCCGTAAGTATGCACTTTAACTGTTCCCTGGTAAGCTTGTTCAAAACGCCTACCGTATGTAGCCTGCCCGCAAGCTCCGGCTTCATGCCGTATTTTATGAGATGCTTCTGGTCAAGATTATCACGGGTCAGCTGAAATCCCTCGGGTTTCTTTACTTCACTGCCAAAGCCTATGCCAGACTTTCCTATATCTTTTTCAACGATCTTGTCCAGGCCCTCAAATGCTCCTGCGCACACGAAAAGTATGTTGGAAGTATCCATCCTTATGATAGAGGACCCGCCAGCCGGTACATCAAGCTCAGTCCCCTCAAGCATGCCCAAAAGCTGGCCCTGTAGCTCATCATTTATATCGCCGCCTCTTGAATACCTTTTTGCCGGCACAATCTTATCAAACTCATCGCAAAATACAATGCCGCTCTGAGCCATTTCAAGATTCCTTCCTGCTCTTTCATAGAGAGTGGTGAGAGCTTCTTCCTTATTGCGACCCTTCCATGGGGTAGCTACAATTCCGCTGAAATCAGTTACCACAACAGGCACGCTTACCAGATTGGATATGCGGCGTATCATTTCAGTCTTGCCGCTTCCCGTAGGCCCTACCATAAGTATGTTTGTCTTTATGATCTTTGCTTCAGGATATGCCAGGCGCAGGTAGTGATTATATACGGCAGTGCTTAAGATTTTCTTCGTCTCATCCTGCCCTACTACATACCGGTCCAGATACATTTTTATGCTTTCAGGCGTCATGATCTCCAGAAACCGTTTGAACTGTTGCCGGTAGACATTGTCCCTGCCTTTGCCGATATTAAGCCTTTCCTTGGACAGCTTGGGTGGCCTGGCGCTGCGGTTGTACTTGACCTTGCAGACAGAAATCATCCCCAGATGGGAATCCTGCTGCTTGTCATCATCAACAAATATGATCTCGTACTCTATAAATTCAAAGCACTGATCAATGTCTTCATTGGTTATCTCTTCTTCGAGATTCGCGCCGTCGGCAAATACAGGGTCATTCTTATAGGTTGCTGATATTTCTGAGATTATTGCCCAGAACGGCGTACGCCTGCCTTCCTCAAAGTAGCTGGCCCCCATAAGCTTGCACATACTGTCGATGGTATGGTCGCTACGCGGCCTGATTTTTACAAGATAATAGACTACAAGGGTAAGGTAATCCACTATAAGCGCAGGGTTATCAATTAATACCCCATCCGTATCCCCCATGCATTCCAGGTATCCCCTGACTTCAGAGGCAATATAATCCGAAATTTCCTTCGGATCTGTTTTTGAGAAAACTTTGTTCATCTCTCACCATACTGACGCACAAGCTCGCTTAAGGGCTTGTTCCCGTCCCCGCTTCCAGATATATATTCCGGTGCGGTGCCGTTTGCCACGGTATCTTCAGTTATCCTTATGATCTTCACGTTCTTAAGCCCAGGAGCATCATACCTTATGGGCAGCATTATTTCCCCAAGTATCACCCTGAGGGCCCTGGCGCCAACAGGAAGCTCAGCGGCCTTCTTGGCTATCAGCCTTAATGCCTCTTCAGTAAACTCAAGCTTGGCTCCGCAGGACAGCTCTATTTCCCTTGCATATAGTTCCGGGAGGCTTTCCTCCGGATCACGCAGTATCCTGAACATATCCTCTTCTGTAAGCTTTTCAAGAACTGCTATTGCAGATATACGTCCTGCCAGCTCACGCTTCATGCCGTACGCCATAAGTATCTCGTGGCTGATATTCTCCCGTATGAATTCCGTATCCACATCCTTATCCAGAGATGCATTGAAACCCATGCTTCCGCCTATCTTATCCTTTTTGCGCTTATCGTTCTTGATGTATTCCTCAAGCCCCTGAAATGCTCCGGCCAGCACAAAAAGTATCCTTGAAGTATTCATCCTTAGGTTTTTGTTACCGCTTTTGATTTCTACTTCGCTGCCTTCAAGCATCGTAAGCAGCTGGGACTGGACGTCATCATGCATATCCACGCCTCTGTCTGAGAACGCCGGCAGAAGAAGCTTGTCAAACTCATCCATGAAGACTATGCCTCGTTCAGCGCGCTTCATGTCCTTTCCTGCATCCTCGTACAGATCCAGAAGAATATCTTCCTTATGACGGCCCCGGAACTGGCTGGCTCCTAAATTAGAAACATCCGTAAATACCATAGGATATCCCGTGATTTCCTTTATCCGGCGCATGATCTCAGTCTTACCGCATCCGGTAAGCCCTATCAGCAGCACTACATCAGGCGTAAAATTAACGTCCGGATGCCTTACTCTCTTGCCATGGCCATAGGCTGCTACGGACACCGACATCTTTGCATCTTGCTGTCCTATGATAAAACGGTCCAGATAGGCTTTGATCTCCACCGGTGTCTGCTTGCCCTTCTTGCTGCTTTCAGATACATTAAAATACAGCAGGCGCAGCTCCCTGATGCGTCCCAACACCCTGCACTCAAACTCATTCGAGCTTTTATTCAGCGCATGCCTAAAGGTATCTGCCTCAATAAAATCCATTACAAAGCTGGCCCTTTTTCCAAATATTTCACTATTGTATTCCAGGTCGCTTTCAAGTTTTTCCAGAAGTTCCAAAAGGTTGCGCTTATTAGGTTCAATGGATTTATCCTCTATTACCCTAAAATAAAGCATCTCAAGATAATTGATGCTGTCCTCATTTTCCTTATATATTATGTCTGCAATGCTCTTAGAATCGCCGATCCTTTCAGACAATGAAAAATCAGTGGATGAAACAACCCTTCTCACTATATACGACGTCAGTACCGTCATCCCCGAATCATCTGTCTTAGTCCCGGGATCAATTCCGTTTTCATAATTTAGCTGCTTAAATATGTCTATCATAAGCTATATTTTACTATTTTAGAAAAACGGGTGCAAGGAAAAAGGATCCGCCCCAAAAGGGCGGATCCGTACAGCAGCTCTTCATCGCCTTCGCCTTCAATCTCGTATGCAGTATACAAAGGCACGATCTTGTCGCCTTCCTGAAGATGACGTATCGCCCTTGCTGCGGCACCGTTCTCAGTTATTTTTTATCAAGCATCTGCTCCATACGGGCCAGCATCTCACGCATTTCCTTTACTTCCGCAGTCAGTGCCTTTATTCTGTCCTCATCTGTCTCTGCATTTTCCTCTTCTTCCTTTTTTGTGTCTTCAGCAGTAACCTCGCTGATGGAATTTACCACTATACCTACAACTACATTCATGACGATAAAGGAAGATATCAGTACAAAAGGTACAAAATACAGCCATGCTGCCGAGTACACTTCCATAACCGGCCTGCTTATACCCATGGACCAGCTTTCCAGAGTCATTACCTGGAACAGTGTATACATAGCCTTTCCGATGGTACCAAACCAGTCCGGAAAAGCTTCCCCAAACAGATTAACTCCAATAAGAGCAAAGATATAATAGATCAGTATCATAAGGAGTCCAGTCCACAGTATACTTGGAACGGACCTTACTATTGCAACAAGTATTATCTGAAGATGGTGTATGGAGCTTACAAGCCTCATACTGCGCAGGGCCTTAAGCGACCTTAATACCCTGAGAACCCTGAATGCACGAAGGGCTGCCATAAACGGAAGTGCAGATACCAGGGATGTTCCGATGATGATCATATCAAACCAGTTCCAGGGATCCTTGAAATAATCCATGCCGTAGGCCAGGAATTTAAGCAGCATCTCTATTATAAATATCCAGAGACAGATGTTGTTGATCAGCCCCAGTACCAGCAGGACTCTATCAGACAGGCCGGATATAGTCTCCACACCCATTACTATGGAATTAAATACTATGACAAACAGTATAAATCCCTGAAAAGCCTTATGGTCTACTACCTTTCTCAATCCCTTTATCATGTTTCGTTTCTCCTTACCCTCTTTTTACTTTGACCCTAAATTCCCCCGCCGACAGCTCTCCTGTCGGCAGGGGAATTCTCAACAAATTTATTAGCGGAGACGGAGGGATTCGAACCCTCGTGGCAGTTGCCCGCCAAACGCATTTCGAGTGCGCCCCGTTATGACCGCTTCGATACGTCTCCAATATATGTGCCCAAATCACGTACTGATTCATTATAGTGGAATAAAAATCCATTTTCAAGAATCAGTTTTATTCATTATTTATTCCGACAGCTTCACCACTATCACGCCATCCACAGGTGCAACAGAACCTTCGGAAGGGTAACAAGGCATTGCCTTTACTCTTTCATCCTGGTCATCGATCCTCGTAAGGTTCATGTTTACATTGAGGATCAGCTGCAGGTAAGCATACTCCGTTCCGCCGTAGGTCATGGATGTCTTTCCATACATTCCCCACATCACTATATCCTTCATAGCATCTACAGGCTGCGTATAGGATGTATTCTCGAATGTTCCACAAAAAGCCACAGGCGTCACTCCGGCTTCGTAGCCATCTGTTTTTTCTATCTCATACACAATACGGGTCAGCATGGACTGGGCCTGTGCATCTTGAAGATCCCTTTTTAAGTATACCTGAGATGCAAAGACCACTTTGCTCCACAGCACTATTCCCACAAGGGTTAACAGGCATATCTTAAGTACTTTACGCCATCTGATTCCTTCTGAAATATCTTCGTATACCAGAAGCACCAGCAGGTAGCAAAGCCCAAATGCATAGGTCATAAGCTGGTGCTCCATGCCCTTTGAAATAAAACATACAACATTTATGCAGAACGGAAATGCAGCCGCTATGAACAGCATGCAGATATTATTTAATGCCTTAGGCTTATACTTTGATATAAGCATTATGAAACCTGCAATAAACAATATAAATATCAGAAGGTTGCATCCCCTGAGACATACAAGCCACAACCTGCTCAGGTTCTGCTGCCTGAATACCATTGTTGTGAAAACCGGGGGATTAATAAAATAATCCGCCACATTTTTATAGGTCAGTAAGATAAGCGAGCCTACCGATGTATCACTATAGTCCCCTACGCCTGAAAGACCATTATAGGTATCAGCAGTCCATATATTGAAAACCTTCTGGAATATCTTCCATATTCCGTAATAAATCCCTGCAGCAGCAAGAAAGCTTCCCGCATAAACAGTAACATTCTTAAGAATCTTTTTTACATCCATCCCCTTTGAAAGGAAGAATATAAATACAATGCATGAAACACCTATAGCCACGCAGATATATGCCTGGTATACCCCCATGGAAAACATAAAGGATAAAACAGCCAGTACAATACGCCACCACTTCGCGTCCTGAAGCATCCAGACTCCAAGTACTGCAGTGAAGAAAGCAAGCCCATAAAAATCAGTCCAGGGGAGAAAACTTGCATTCGACGCAGTGATTGCATCATTTGCCGACAATATCAGCGCCAGAAAAATCATCGTGACATTCTTTTCAATCTTAAAGATATCAGCCAGCAGGTATGCTCCTGCGCCCAGCCAAAAGGCAGTAAGCAGGCCGATAAGCAGCGGGCTTTCCAGACTGCCCCGCATCATTATAAGGACCGGCTGAACAAAACGTCCCAAAGCTATCTGCCAGGCCGCATCATTCTGATATACCATCAAAAGAGCATCCCCCGCAAAGGCCTTATTCATAAAACGATAGCCGTGCACCAGCAGGTAGCAGACGATTGTCATTACCGCACACCTTATGCTTTCCTTACGGAATCTGTACTTTGCTGTTCCTTCCATAAATCCCCATTATCCTATCAGAAAAGATTTTCCATATCCTCGTAAAGCTTCGCAAGCCTTTCCGAACTCAGGTCCGTCTCATTGAGTATACTGTAACGATCCGGCCTTGAAGCCGCAGCCTTCTGCCATGCACCGATGAATATTTCTTCCGTCACTTTCTGTGAAGAAGGCTTTACCGGTATTCCATAGTCCCTGATCATCCGTGTAAGCAGCGCCGTATCACGCCCCTGGAATACTGCAGCGCCGTAGCTTCCCATAGCCACTGCGATACCATGGGCAACATTTACCTGCTCACTGTAATTTTCTTCCAGTCCGTGACAAAACAGATGCTCGGAACCGGAGCTTGGCCTTGACGTTCCTGCGATTTCCATTGCCAGCCCTCCCATTACCAGAGCCTGGGTAAGACGGGTAATGAATTCCGTGCTCTTAAGTTCCTCCTTGCGGCTGATACGGATAGCATCGAATGCCATTTCCGAAATCATGTACGCAAAATCATTTATTTCCTCGCCGGCTTTTTCTCCCGCAAGCTTCCAGTCATAAAGTGCCGTATATTTCGAAACAGTGTCACCGATACCGGCAAGTATCTGCCTTTCCGGCGCACTCTTTATCACATTCACATCCACAAGAATGGCATCAGGAATGCCGCACTTGAAAGTTTTTCTGGCCTTCCCTTCTGTTCCAAGAACGGCTACAGGTGAAGCAAGAGAATCATTTGAAAGTGTAGTCACTAATGAGATAAGCGTGGTCTTTGATACATAAGCCGCAAACTTTGCCATATCCAGCACAGTACCGCCGCCAAATCCTATTACCGTGCCAAATCCGTTCATCGTAATATATTTGGCAAGAGCCACAGCCCCATCATAGCTTCCGTCTTTTATGAGAAATATCTCGCTGTCCGAAAAGTCCTTGCAGATTTCTTCAATGATGCCTCCAAAAAGTTCCTTAAGATTTCCCTCAGTGACTATGATGGTCTTCTTTCCGCTAAGCTTAGGCATCACATCAGCCATTGCCTCCGGTATATTTTTAAATACATCCTCTGCCACAGTAAGATGGTAAGGTAAACGAAACTGATTCATAGGACATCTCCTTTCCGCTATTCCTAATAAATCGAGTAGGGAATTACCCTACTCGATAATCAACACATAATTTCAGATTCCTGATCCTTTTATGCAGATCACCACATGCTCAGATACAGACCGTTCATAACGCCATTGAACCATACCCGGTCTACTTTACTTGCTATCTTATCGGAATCCTTTCCGTTGTAGTGATAAAGCTTTCCGTCTGACAGGTAGGTTATGTTTTTGATGGAAATATAGTTGATTGAATCTCCAATCTCACCAAGCTTCAGTTCCTTCTCGCCCTTCTTGTTGTATATGGTTGCATTATCGTCACTATCAAAAGCAAGGGTTGCGCCATCATCAAATACAACTCCGTATGCGTAAATAGATACATCTTTCATGTACTTTTCGCATTCCTTACCGTCATATACGAAGATGTCAGCAGTTTCATCTGACTCATTCCTGTTCTTAAGGTAGTATACCTTATCAGCTGTCATTGCCGCTATGCCCTCTGCTTCATCATCAAAACCCGCATCCTGCACAAGCTTTGTACCGTCGATATTGAAGAGATATGCTTCATTCTGTTCCTCGCCGCGGCTGTTCTTAACCTTCAACTGTACAGCAGCCTTGCCATCCTTGAAGGATACTGCCCAGTCATACAGGCGTCCTTCCACGCCGAGGTCCTGACCGGCATCCTCGCCTATAGCATAGTAAAGCTCACTATATCCTGAGTATGAACCATAGCTAAATCCCAGTTCATCAGCAGCTTCAAATGCATACTCAATATCATCTATGCTTATCTTTTCTACAGATGACATATCAGCTTCCTGATAAAAAGCAATCACCTCGCTTCCCTCATGCCAAGGGAACACAACTGCCTGGCATTCAGGAACAAGCACTTCTGATTTGCCGTCCTTATAATAATTAAGCGATACATAGGAAAGATCTACTTCGTAATCCTTTAAGGCATCCCTTAAATTCTTTCTTTCAGAAACCGCATACCATTCTTCCAGTGCATCATCATAGGCATCCTTGAGTTCCTCATAAGTCTCCGAATCATACAGATAGAAAATATCATCCGATGCATCATAATAATATGTATTCTTGTCATCTTCATTATAAAGAGCGTAATAATAATTATCACCTATCAGCGTGCGGGAGCAGTAGTTCAGTATAAAATCAACCCTTCCTTCATATCTGCCGCTGGTAGCCATTTCTTCATAGTATGCGCTGAACGCCCTTGAACAGTCCACCTCCCTGAAAGCATCTTCCTGGGTCGGATATACAGGTTCCTCAAAGGATGCATCATCAGATGCATATGGATCGTCTATAAAGTCATACAAAGAAACACTGTTGCCCAAGGTCTCCGTATAATAGAAACCTTCGGTAGAATAGATGGCTTCAGAATCCAGGTGATCTGTTATCTCTTCCGGGGAACCGCCATTGTAGTCACATACATACAGGCCCATATCTGTATCGTTTACTGCCTTTCTGTAATAAACCACATCTTCCATGACACCGCTAACGGAGTTTACACCATCATCGACTTCATTTGTCTTCAGTGTTGAAAGATCAAGGTAATTTATCTTGAAATTTCCCTCTGTGTCCTCATCCGATGTATATACAGCCGCCTTGCCGCCCTCAGCAAGCGTAACGCCAGAAACATCCTTTGCTATCTCTTCGGATTTCTTTCCGTTGTAGTAATACAGCCTTCCCTTCTGGGTAATGTACATAACATCGTTATTTGTAAGATATGTCACATTCCATGTGACAATGCCGTCATCAATCTCTTCCACAAGCTTTTCATTCTTGTTCTCATCTTTTCCAAGCTTGCTTACCTGCACGCGGCAGAGAGTACCTTCATAGCTAT
The DNA here is from genome assembly GCA_017635395.1 of Lachnospiraceae bacterium. GTDB lineage: Bacteria > Bacillota > Clostridia > Lachnospirales > Lachnospiraceae > NK4A136. The sequence goes on along the minus strand of JAGBLN010000023.1, from coordinate 24,503 downwards.
TATCAAGCTCACTGAAGAAATAGAGGTACTTCTCATCATCAGACCATGTAACAAGGCCTACGGGCAGACCATATTCGCCGCTTACATCACTGCCGAGATCAAGCTCGCATACTTCAAGTGCATCAGGATTTTTCTTTGTTGTGTCCTTTATAACATAGAGAGTGTCATCACTCACATATGCCGCAACCTTTGATGTCTTGCCCTTTCCTTTTCCTATTCCACCGGAAAATACAACTACAGCAACTACCACTATCAAAACCACAGCAACTACTGCTACAAGCCCTCCGGCCACAAGACCTATTATTAAGGGAAGCTTGGACTTTTTCTTTCCCTGATCCTGTGATATTCCACCCTTCGGAGCAACATTAGTATTTGCAGGCTGAACATTAACGGCTGTCGTCTGTACGTTTGCTGTCTGTTCTGCAGCCGGTGCATCCGGAGTCTCTGTCTTTCCGGTATCAGCTACAGGCTCTTCAGTCTTCATAACATTCTCCGAAGCCGGTTCCACAGCCTTCATGCTTTCTTCAGCAACAGGCTCTTCTGTACTGCCAATAGGATCCATAGCAGGAGCCTCAGTATTTCCAGTCTCTTCCTGCACAGGTTCTTCAGTTCTTCCAACACTATCCGGCTCGGATACAGCTGTTTTTTCTGTATCGCCTACAGTTGCTGATACATTGTCCGAGCCAACCTTACTTCCGCATTTTTTGCAAAACTGCGCATCATCAGGCATCTCGGCGCCACAATTTTTACAGATCATAATGCACTCCTCCTCATATCTGTTCAGGCACAACTGTCCGTAGTACGGCATTTTCTTTCAGCTGCGTCGCTAACTTTTATTGTCTTATTTTATTATTCAAAAGTCAACTAATGTTATTCTATAAATAGCAAACCCAGTTATCAGCTGCGTTTAATACAATATATCAGGTTGATTATCGGCATTATATTGCAGATAACAATCCCACCTATAGCACGCAGGCAATAGAGAATCCTAAGGCTTTTATCCGTTCCCGTATACCAGAAATCTGCCTTGCCTTCAGCCACAGCTTCTGATGCATTCTTCCTGTCAGGATAATAAGATACCATCACAAGTACCAGCCATACGATAAATGCCGCAAATGCCAGAGTCCAAAAGCCATAATACTGAGGGTTCTTCAGGTATTCCGAAAACATGTCAGCTAAAATAAGCGGCCTGCCTGCTAATAACTTGTCTACAAGCATGCCCTCCATACTGTCAAACACGCCCCAAGCCTCCACAAGGAACGCCACCATGACAGACATCTGCGCAAAGGACTCCAGGACAACAGCAGCAAAAAGGTTCTTCTCCTTCTTGAATATCAGCAGAAGGTAGAACGGAACAATATAAATTATCCAATACGAATATGCATATACACAGGTCACCACAGCCCCTATTGCTGCCACCAGGAAATACAGATACCACTCTGTTTTTTTTTCTTTATCTGCATTGTCGGATCTTTTATAATACGCAAACATGCATATCAGTCCCATAACAAGAAAAACTAACGGTATCTCTATGCCGCCCACCAGATTGACCCTGCTTCTTGTCAACTGGTCAAAGAAATTCCACATGCGCGATTTCTGAAGACCCACACCTGCCGGATCGCAGATCGAAAACGGAAGCTTTATCAGAATACTGACTGCAAAGGGCAGTGCAACAGAACCCATTATCTTAAATATATTTTTTTCTTTATATAAGATAACCGGAAGGAAGAATATGGATGCGAAATCCTTGAACTGAACTGCAATAACTAGAAAAATCAAAAATTTCTTATAATCGTCCTTTATCAGGAAATAAAGTGCAAGAAGCATGAAATTCAGGCCAATGCCGTCCATCTGCGAAGCATTTAACGCTGAAAGGATTGCCGGAGTAGCAGAAACAAACAGGAAGGGCAGTATCTCCGCCTTTTCACCGGGGATATTAATCTCCTTTGCAATTTTCTTTAAAATAATGCCTGCGGTATATAAAGCTATCAGGTGTATGCTTTTTCCCCATACCCTGGCCCAGAAATAATCCAGTATATTTCCGCCGATGATTTTTTCTATTATGAATAAGGGCAATTGCCAGATTCCATAAAACACATTAAGAAGCATTCCATAGTTTGCCAGATGTATCATCTGTCCGGCATCCCTGGATTCCGCATTCAGTGAATAGTACTCGAAAAACCTTCCGGAAAATAAGGCTTCCCACACATTCATTCCCTGTCTGATATTCGAGTTAACATCGCTGTAATAAAAATTAAACAAGGTCAGGATAAGAAAAACCGATAAAACGATCCATTTGATGTATTTTTTATTTTTCATGAATTGTTCTCCTGCATTATCATTTTTTCCCGTAACGGAGTCTGCGGTACATTTTTTTCAGATCATAGTAAAAAACAAAATATCCTGTAGACTTAAGCTGCATATCAACCCACTTTTTTTCTTCAGCATCTGTTTTCTCTATATAATAGGGATTTGACCTAAAATTCGGAAAACAGTCAAGCATTTCATGTCCCAGACCGCGTATAAAAGCCTTGTCCCGTTTTATATCGCTCTGCATATATGACAGCAGCGTTGTAATATAAAACATTCTCGCAAAAAGGTATTCCACTTCGTCATGGTACTCAGCAAGCGCCCCGCTCTTCTCAGCATATTCCAGCATAATGCGCATGGCCTGCATGCGGTCTTCACAGCCTTTGAGATTGATATGATGTGTCGTAGATCCCGGACGCTGGTAATAGAAATATTTTGCTTCGGGTATATGTTCATAATGTTTTATCCGCATTGCCAGTTCCAAGGCAACTGCGTTATCTTCATAGGCAATCTTTTCCGGAAACGCAAAAGGCTTTCCAAAAAAGATCTCCCTGGCATATATCTTGGTCACTACCGGGCCGGTCTTCATTATGAACTGCCTTCTTTTTTCTTTATCAAAGATCCCGGCAACAGACTCATCGTTGCAGATTTCCCTGGCTGTAGGAACCATAGTCTGTTCGGATACCCTGCACAGGTCTATTCCCACCGCATCCGCGCCGGTCTTTTCCGCCAAAGCGACCATTGACTCAAAAGTATCCGGCACAACCCAGTCATCCGCGTCAAGGAAGCCTATGTATTTCCCCTTTGCCAGAGCAAGCCCTAAGTTCCTGGCTCCCCCCTGCCTGCGGTTTTCCGGAGAGAAAATAGCATGTACTTTTTCCGGATATTTTTTTTCATAATCCTTCAGTATCTCAAGTGAACCATCTGTGGATTTATCATCCACGGCAATGATCTCCATGTCATCAAGTGTCTGGGAAACAAGGGAATCCAGACAGTACTGAAGCGCACCGTCTTTTTCCATATTGTATACGGGAACTATGACGCTTAATACCGGCATTTATATGCCCCCTCCGATCACCCAGCTTCATGCTCAATAGAAAATCATTCAGCTTCGTTCATTTTGCTCAGCTTTGCCGCCTGGTCAGCCGCAATGCACGCATCTATAATTTCCTGGATGTCACCGTTAATCACTTTATCCAGCTTGTAAAGAGTCAGGCCGATTCTATGATCCGTAACCCTTCCCTGGGGAAAGTTATAAGTACGGATTTTCTCTGAACGGTCCCCTGTTCCGATCTGGCTGCGCCTCAGCTCTGCCTCAGCATCATGTCTCTGCTGCTGTTCCAGGTCATAGAGTTTTGCACGGAGCAGGTTAAAAGCTTTTTCCTTGTTCTGTATCTGAGACTTCTCCGTCTGGCTGTAGATAACAATACCTGTAGGATAGTGAGTCAGGCGCACGGCAGAGTCAGTTGTATTTACGCACTGTCCGCCGTTTCCGGATGCCCTCATGACATCTATGCGGATATCCTTTTCTTCGATTTTTATATCAATATCCTCATCCACTTCAGGCATTACAGCTACGCTTATGGTAGAGGTATGAATTCGTCCGCCGCTTTCCGTCTCGGGCACACGCTGTACGCGGTGCACGCCGCTCTCGTATTTCATTACTGAATATGCGCCCTGGCCGGTAATGGTAAACTGCACTTCCTTCATACCGCCTATGCCGATCTCGTCCACATTTACAAGCTCCACTCTCCAGCGGCGCCCCTCAGCATAGTGGACATACATTCTGTATATTTCAGCCGCAAAAAGCGCTGCCTCATCTCCACCTGCACCGGCGCGGATCTCAACAATGACATTCTTATCATCATTCGGATCCTTAGGTAGCAGCAGTATCTTTAATTCCTGCTCCAGTACCTCTATGCGCTTTTTAGCCTCAGCATGTTCTTCCTTAAGCATCTCGCGCATGTCAGGATCCTTTTCCTCATCAAGAAGGACCAATGCATCATCCCTATCAGCTATGGCCTTCTTGTATTCCTTATAGGCCTCCACTAAGGGAGTCAGGTCGCTTTGCTCCTTCATAAGCTTTTTGAACCTTTTCGGGTCATCCGTAACACCGGGTTCAGATAATTCATTTAAGATTTCTTCAAATCTGCGCAGCAGGTCCTCTAACTTATCAAACATTTCTTTTCCTCAATAATAAAATACTATATGTGAGCCTTCACAACCCTCGGCAGGCCTGAATAATCATTTATGATCTCAGCATCCTTAAAGCCCTGTGCCAGGCACATTTCCTTTACCTGCTCGCCCTGGTCAAAACCTATCTCCAGGTATATCCTGCCGGCAGGATTAAGGTAATCTGGCGCTTCGCTTATTATCCTTCTATAAAAAACCAGTCCGTCTTCACCGCCATCCAAGGCAAGCTTAGGATCATGATCCCTTACCTCCGGCATCAGCCCGGCTATGTCACCGCTTCTTATATATGGCGGGTTGGATGTAATCACATCATATTTTCCGTCAACATTTTCAAAAAGATCTGACCTTATAAAACCGGCACAGATTCCATTTTTTTCTGCATTTTCCCTAGCAACATCCAAGGCTTCCTCAGATATATCAGTACCTATGCCGCTGCTTTCATTTACGTATTTTAATAAACTCAGGATAATGCAGCCTGAACCGGTGCAAAGATCCAATATGGATGCCCCCACTGCCCCATCCTTCATCACTTCTTCTACCAGTATCTCCGTATCCGGACGGGGGACAAGAACTTTTCCGCTTACTCCGAAATCCATTCCCATAAAACACTGTGTGCCCGTGAGATGCTGAAGCGGAATATGGGATGCCCGTTTAGATATCATATCAAGATACAGGCTCTCTTCATCATCCGTAAGCTCATTCTCCGGATGTGAAAACCTGCCGCCGCGTTCCGTGCGGCATACGTGCATGAGCAGCATCTCTGCATCTGTATCCGCATCTGCTATTCCCGATGCCGCCAGCTCATCTTTTCCCTTTTTGAACGCCGAAAGATAATTCATGGACCTAGTTATTGTCTTCATCTTCAGGGAACGCTAAAGGCCCCATCACATATGTGTCATCCGAAACTTCCTTGTAATCGACAATAGTTATCTGGTCATCATAGTCATCTTCATCATAGTCAATATTTTCAAAAATATCAGCATCAGGAACTATGCGTTCTTCTTCGGCCTGTGCCGCAACAAGCATTGCATCAGTATCAGCGGTTATATCCTCACCGTATGTAACAGTCCGTTCAGCCGCTACTGCTGATACACCTTCAAGCTCACTTGTATTTTCTGATGCTGACTGTTGCTCTGCTGCCACCTCAGCCGGAGCTTCCTTGGTCTTTCTCTTGAAATGACGCTTTTCAAACTTCTGCCAGTTAAATACAGCCTCTACTGAAGCAATGGCAACCTCTATCATTTCATCATCAGGTTCCCGCGTGGTAAGTCGCTGAAGCCACAATCCCGGTGCAGATATTATGTCTAAAAAAATACTATCCTTGGATCCTGCAAGCCGCAACAACTCATAAGATATCCCAGCCACTAAAGGAATCATCAGCAGCCTGTAAATAATACGCAGGGTTATGGAATCAGTCCGTATAAAAAAGCATAGGATTATTCCTATCATTACGATAAGCAGCATGAAGCTGGTACCGCATCGCTTATGAAAACGTGTCGTTTTGCGGACATTTTTTACAGTGAGCGGCCGACCTGATTCAATGCAGTTTATGCACTTATGCTCCGCGCCATGATACTGATAAAGACGCCTGATATCTTTAGATAGGGCAATGAGACCAACATATAACAGAAAAACAACAAGCCTGAGTACTCCTTCCGTCAGCAAGATCAGTGACTGATTTTCCACATATCTGCCTAAGAGTTCTGAAGCACCATAAGGAAGAAGCATAAAAAGAAGCACCGCAAAGATAATGGAACAGAACACCGTAAATCCCATCACGATATTTTCGGTGTTCTTTCCGAATACTTTCTTCAGCGCTCTATCCAGCTTTGTTTCTTCCTCTTCCTCATAAAAGGATGAAGAATATGAAAGCACATCCATCCCCAGCATAAGGGAATCCACAAAAGATATGATACCCCTTATAAATGGAATTCGCCTTATGGTATCATGCGGATCATACTTAAGCTTTCTGCGCTTAACGTCGATTGTTCCGTCAGGCTTTCTTACCGCAATGGCATAATACCTGCGGTTTCTCATCATAACGCCCTCAAGGACTGCTTCACCGCCAATGCCTGAATATACAGTTTTTCTTTTCTTTTTAGCCATACTCAACCCCATTCCCCGTAAACGGACAATAACCATAAGGGGACAATACAGTTTTCGCTACGCAATAAAACAAGGTTGAGGCAATCTCCCGATTGTCTCAACCTCAAAAATCAGTACGCAAAAACTAGGCTTCCTTGATACCGTACTTTTTGTTGAACTTATCAACACGTCCGCGTGCAGTAGTAGCCTTCTGCTGACCTGTATAAAACGGATGACACTTTGAGCAGATTTCCACGTGGATATCTTCCTTGGTGGAACCTGTTGTGAAAGTATTTCCGCAGTTACATGTTACTGTTGCCTGATAATACTCAGGATGTATTCCTTCTCTCATAGTTCAATACCTCTTGTTCTTTCTTACAAAACCTCATCCGTCCGATACGTCTCTTATCGGACAGCTTGTTCATAATAACATAGAGAAAATGATATTGCAAGCATATTTTTTCAGCCACAAATTATGTAAACCCAGAACAGTTCAGGCTTTTTTGTCCACTTATCAGCAGTTTTTATGAGAACAGCTTTAACTCTACATTCTTTTTTATATTCTTCAGGTATTTCTTTTCATTTACAATCACTACCAGCTGCTTCCTGTCCCTCTTTTTTACAAACATCTCCGGCATGACTATCTCTATATTTCCGGTACTACAGTTATCCACAAAGTTCTGCGGGATATTTATCTCCATGTCTCCGCCGGATCTGTCCGAAACTGTCAGTTTGCCGAGATTTTTCTTACGGCCATCCGGAAGCACATTCATCACCGACGCCATTCCAAAGAGGTACACGAAGCCAGCATACACTGCGTACACTGCCGCTGTACCGCCGCCGACCACGCCACAGGCAACAGCAGTCACCACCATTACCCTTTTTATCCATACCGACGGAGATGCCTTTTCTTTAAAACTTTCCCCACTGTCCGGCCGCTTGTCTTCTTCGTCAGCGGCAGAATATTCTTCCGTAAGAGGCTCGTCATTGTTTTCTGCCTGGAACAGCTCTATAAAAGGCAGATTTACGCCGACTGATTCAATCGGCACATTTTCCACATTTTCCTCCGGGCCATCCCCGCTGCTGTTTTCGGAACTGGCATCAGCCACAACAGGACAGTCTTCGTCATCATTATCTTCAAGCAGCGATTCGTCTGCCACAACATCAACGTATGGATCTGCTGCTTCACACCGGTCATCCGAAACCGCCAGAATGACTGTTTCCGCAGGCTCCTCATACGCGTCTTCTTTTTCTTTATCTTCTACATGTTCATGATGCCGGTGATGATCATCATCATTCTCATACTCATCTGTTTCCTCTGGTATTTCATCCCAGAGTATCTCAGCCGTAACTTCTTCTGAAACGTCCCATTTCCAGACTCCGTCTCCTGCCGCTTTCCCGTCTTCGTCAAAAATAACTTCTCCTTCAATCCTCACGCCGCTAAACTCATAACCCTCTTTTTGCAGCCCAAGGGCGGCAGCATCAATATCACCGTAAGGCTCGCCATATACAAAAGTTAAAATCTCATTTCCTATCTTCAGCTCGTAAGTTTTTGCCAGCCACTTAGCAGCCAGAGACAAATCATAATCTGACTGGCTGATAATAAAATTTTCTGTAGGATTGCCCTCCTGATCTATCCACTGTACATCATCCTTATAATATCCATCAAATATATGGCCCTTTTTCACCGGGACATCCACAGCATCCGGACTTTCTCCGCAGCGGATTTTTATTTCTTCGACCACAGCATCATCAGAAACAAACTCACACCTGCACGGATAAGAAATGTCAGTATAACTTAAGGAATCAGTAAAATCTGCATTCCTCTTCACATCATGCCATCTGATCGTAGCAGTATAAGTCCGCCTCGTATCCACGTCTATCATTACGGATGAATTTACACCGCCCGCTGTTCCGTCGTCCCAGCTTATGGTGTAGTCACCGAGATCCGCATCCGTTACTCTGGTACCTGCTGTCAGGTGTATGCCATCTTCATCCTCTGTCCTTTTTATTTCAAAAAATCCTATTGTTGACAGGTCACAGTCCGGTTCAGTGACATATTCGCCGGCATGATGTTCCTCCGTTGAGTAGCCCCAGTACCAGTCCCCATAATGTATTTCAGACAGGCTATGTCCATTTACTATCTCCTCGGATTTCTGATTTGTGCAATAGTGGATTCTGTGGGAACCATGGTGGTCATCCCTCCAGCTTCCGCCACAGGGAATCCAGACCTCCTTTGTACATGTTTCATCATCATGCTCATGGACTATTTCCATGCTCACCACATCCGGCGACTGCTCAAGGTCAGCAGCAGCCGTATTCCCTGTCCTAAAAAAAAGCATGACAAAAAATACCGCAGCAAAAACAATACCACGCCAATACCTCTTAAAAACTTTCATGATAATCCTCCAAACTTTCCGATCACTGATTTATGATCTTAATGTCCGGGAGGTGACCGAACGGTCAGAACCTCAGATAAACATAAGTGTCGTGTGTTGTTGAAAAAGAGTATAGCACCATTATCCGGATTTGTCTATTGAGTGTGTCAATTAAAGAACGCCTGCACAGTAAATTTGGCTTTAGAAATTATTAAAAAACTGTTCAGCCCCTATCGGTTCTGAACAGTTTTTCGTCACAGATCTATAAAGGCATATTACGGATTTACCGGTATGCTTTCAGAACGGTTCTCAATAATTGGGGCTCCTGTTCCCTCCAGATATTCCTTGGTTATCGTAACCTTTCCTATATTATCATCCTTCGGGATCTCGTACATTATATCCGTCATATAATCATCCAGTATGGAACGAAGCGCCCTTGCGCCGGTTTCCTTCTTCATGGCCTTTTCAGCGATCAGGTGAAGCGCATCTTCCGTAAATTCAAGCTTAACCCCATCCAGTTCAAGGAGCTTCTGGTACTGCTTGATTATGGCATTCTTGGGCTCATTAAGTATACGCACCAGCATATCCTCATCAAGCCCTTCAAGAGCAAATACCATAGGCAGACGGCCTACAAACTCCGGAATCATACCAAACTTTCTGATATCCTCAGTTTCAGCCTTCTGCAGGATCTTTCTATCCTTTTCTTTCTTGTTCTTTATCTCACCGGTAAAGCCCATGGACGTGGTTTTCTTAAGCCTCTCCTCGATGATCTCTTCAAGTCCCGGAAAAGCGCCGCCGCATATGAACAGAATATTCCTAGTGTTGATGGTGGTAGTAGGCACCATAGCATTCTTGGAAGATGCTCCCACAGGCACTTCTATATCCGCACCTTCAAGAAGCTTTAACATTCCCTGCTGAACGGATTCACCGCTTACATCCCTTGAGTGTGAATTTGACTTCTTCGCAATCTTGTCTATCTCATCGATATAGATTATTCCCTGCTCTGCCCTGTCCGCATCGTTATCTGCTGCCGCAAGGAGCTTACTTACAACGCTCTCTATATCATCGCCGATATAACCTGCTTCCGTAAGGGACGTGGCATCAGTTATTGCAAGTGGCACATTCAGGATCTTTGCAAGAGTCCTTACCAGATAAGTCTTTCCGGAACCGGTAGGTCCAAGCATCAGCATATTTGATTTTTCGATTTCTATCTCATCCTGAGTGTTTGTAGCCACGCGCTTGTAGTGATTATAAACTGCAACGCTCATAACCTTCTTAGCCTTTTCCTGACCGACAACATACTCGTCAAGCATGCCCTTTATCACATGCGGCGCAGGTATGTCCTTAAGTTCCATTAAAGGCTTTGCCTCGCCTTCCTTGGCCCTCTTTACCTTTGCCCTGCCACCGAGTCCGCCGAAATCAAAGGGAAGGTCTCCAAAATTAAGGAAGCTTACCCTGGGCGAGCCCTTCTTCTTATCCTTGTTTTCATCCGGACCATCTTCTTTTTTCTCATCGGGAGCTTCCGAAAGATCCTTTAAGGGAGCTTTCTCCTCCGAAGAAGCATCATCCTCCCCGGAATCATCCGTCTGTGAAGTGCCTGCCTGATTAAATGCATACGGAGTCATAAACCTCGACAGATCCGCAGAAGCATTGGGCGGGATATTTTTCATCTGGTCGTCCATCATGTCCGACAGTTTGTCCATGCAGCTCTGGCAAACATTCATACCCATGGGCATACGCATCATCATTCCCGCATCTTCTTCTGATCTGCCGCACATTGAACAGTACTTTATTTCATCACTCATTTATGAGATTATCCTTTCTTTTTACTAAACGGACTATCACAGTCCGCTGAAGTATTGTATTGAAAAACATTTCAATTATACACTAAAACAAAGTCTACGCAAAAGGGAATGTCCTGCACGGACACTCCCTCTGATAAACAGATTACCAACTAAACTTCCCACATGCAGTCCACAAGCGGAAGTCTTTGATCAACGGGCACTACCCGCTCAGTCCGTATCTTCAAGGATACTCTTGTCATCCAGCGTCACTTTGAACTTGAGACTCTTATAACTGTTGCCCACATTCCTCATGATCTCCACTTCCACAGTATCGCCCGCAGAATAGTACTGCAGTTCACCCTGAAGCTTCTGCATGGAATCAATGGCTATTCCCTCAAGACCCACTATATAGTCACCTGCCTGTATACCGGCCTTATCAGCGGCAGATCCGGGAGTAACACTTGAAATATAGGCGCCTTCCGGAAGTCCGTAGTACTGTGCATCCTGAGGTGTTACTGTTGCACCCACTATACCGAGATAACCTCTGTCGTCTTCGCTTACAAGAGTCCTTGTGGTACGTGTCATGAGATTTTCTATTATAGGCTGGGCTGCCGAGATAGGGATTGCATATCCCATGCCTTCTACGACCATTCCACCCAGCTTACTGGAGTTGATCCCGATCACATTGCCGTTAATATCCAAAAGGGCTCCACCGGAATTGCCCGGATTTATGGCTGCATCTGTCTGGATAAATGTACCTGAGATATCTCCCATATTCATCTCACGGTTTACTGCGCTTACAACACCTGTGGTCACCGACAGTCCGTATCCCATGGCATTACCTATGGCTACTACCGGCTGTCCTGCTTTCAGGCTTTCCGAATCCCCCATAGTGGCAATCTTTATTGCAGACATGGTATCTGAAGGTATGTCGCTAAGCTTAACTGCTATTACGGCAAGATCCATATTTTCATCGGTGCCTTTTACCTGTGCAGGAGCTTTTTCATTGTCTATAAAGTTTACGATAAGACTGTCTGCATCAGCAATAACATGATAATTGGTCACTACTAAAAGCTCATCATCATTCTTCCCTATTATGATACCGGATCCGCCTGCTTCAGCAGACTCCGTGTAGTAATAGTAGTCAACAGTGATGTTTGAGGTTATAGACACAAGCGAAGGCATTGTCTCTTCCACCATATCACTTACATCCGATGCCACGGTGTTTGTTACATTAGTGGTAAGATTTGTCGCCAAATTATCTGATACATCATTTCCCGTTACAGCCACATTCTGCGCTTCAACTGCCGGTTCCGAAGCCGTCTCTACTTCGGCAACATATGCGACAGAGGTGTTATCAAATATAGATACAACTTTCTGTACGCCCCAGAAAGCCACTCCGCCAACCACACCGAACACTATGCCTAATGCTCCAGCCAGCAGGATTTTTCCGATCACACCTCCTTGTTTCTTTTCCTTACTCCTGCCATTACTGTTATTGTTATTTACGCCCGCATTACCTCTGCTCTGATTATAGCTATACTGCGAAGCTCTGTAATCCGGATTGTTCTGCTGAAAAGTACCGTACCGTCCTGTCACATTATTATCATATCCGTTATTCACAGGCTGGGGTCCACTCTGAAAAGTGCCTCCATTAGAAAAACTCTCCTGTGGCGCGCTCTCATGCATTACGCTTCCCTGTGCACTCCACTGCTGCGTATTTCCCTGAGGCGCACTTCCCTGCATGTTCCACTGCGGTGTATTTCCCTGAGATGAACTCATTACACTTTCCTGCGCATTTCCCTGAGGACTACCATCCGGCATACTGCCCATACTGCCTCCATGTGCGTTATCTGCCTGCACAGTCCCCACCTTCGGATTCATGGCCGGATTGTCATCATTATTATTTGAATAATTTGAACTAAATCCACCGTTCTGACCTTCATACATAATGAAACACTTCCTTTCCCGATATTAAGTATTCCTTGCCCATCATGCTGATGCATATTCTAAAATATATTTGTGTCTAAATTGTGTTCATTATATGCTAATTTTGTGTTTTAAAATACATAAATTAATTTGTCCCACTCAAACTTGTTTGAAGCCGCATCAGTTACTTTAGGCATAAAATCATTGAAACAAAAAATTCTCCGTATTATAATGGTCAAATGTTTCACACTCATATGAAAGGGGTTTAATTATGAACAGACCGGACGGCGCTGCCGAAAACAAAATGGGAGTCCTTCCCGTAAAGCGGCTTATCATCACCATGTCATTACCAATGATGATATCCATGCTGGTGCAGGCTCTTTATAATATAGTAGACAGTATATTTGTGGCTCAGATCAATCAGCCGGCTCTTACTGCCGTATCCCTTGCCTTCCCAATGCAGAATCTTATGATCGCCATCGGTTCAGGCACGGCCGTAGGTGTAAATGCCATGCTTTCCACAAGCCTTGGCCAAAAAAAATTCGACAAAGCCAATTCTGCCGCCAATAACGGCATATTTTTGGCATTCTGCAGTTTTATATTCTGCATGCTGATAGGCCTCTTCGGATCACGTCTTTTTATGCTTACACAAACAGATAATCCGGATATCGTAAACTACGGAACCACTTATATCACCATAGTAATGGGAGCTTCTTTTGGCCTCTTCTTTCAGATAATGCTTGAACGTCTGCTGCAGTCCACCGGACGCACGATCTTTTCAATGGTCTCCCAGCTGACAGGTGCCATTATCAACCTTATACTCGACCCCATACTTATATTTGGTTTACTTGGTCTCCCAAAAATGGGGATCGCAGGTGCAGCCATCGCAACCGTTATCGGCCAGACTACCGCAGCCTGTGTAGGTATATTCCTTAACCTTAAGGTTAACAAAGAGATCAAACTCAGCTGGAAAGAGATACTGCATCCCGATTCCTCAGCGGTTGCAAGGATATACAAGGTGGGTGTGCCTTCCATCCTGATGATGTCCATAGGCTCCATAATGACCTATATACTGAACAAACTGCTGCTCACTTTTTCGGAAACAGCCGCAACAGTTTTCGGTGTATACTTCAAGCTCCAGAGCTTTTTCTTCATGCCGGTATTCGGTATGAACGGTGGAATCATCCCTGTACTTGCCTACAATTACGGAGCACAGAAAAGAAAACGTATCGACGAGGCCCTCCGTTTCAGCGTAATACTTGCAGTAAGCATAATGATCTTCGGTGCCCTCATATTTGAAATTTTCCCGGAACTGCTTTTAGATATGTTCAAGGCAGATGCCGCAATGAAAGAAATTGGCATACCCGCTCTCCGGATAATCGGCATACATCTTCCCTTTGCGGCTGTTGCCATCTCCCTGGGAAGTGTATTCCAGGCTTTTTCCAAGAGCATTTATTCACTGATCATATCAGTCTGCAGACAGCTGGTAGTACTGCTCCCCGCAGCATGGCTGTTAGCCAAGATCACAGGAAACCTGAACTGCGTATGGTTTGCATTTATAATCGCAGAGGTGACATCATTTACACTTTCGATAATCTTTTTCAGAACAGTGTATAAACAGGTGGTTGCACCCATAAAAGAAGAATGACCGTATGATCATTTCCAGAATTCTCTGTTTAATGTAAGCAATTCAATCGCTTTAGACGGAAGCTTCCTGTAATTCTTTCCGGCTTTATAGCCTATATACCTGAAGCCGTCGGTTATTATCATCAGAGGGATCAGCTGTGCTGATCTCTTTTTTACATAATATCTTATTTTTCTCTTAATGAGCTTTATCCCTTCAGATTCGGAAGAAATATCAGAAAAAACTTCCGGATACATGGCCTGGGACACCCCAAGATCAAAACTGCGCTTTGTGTACTGCGCAATACTGTATGAATGAGAATGAAAGACTTCCGCATCCGCAGCGTAGGCAATATGATAGCCCGCATTGATGACGCTTCTTGCAAATACCATATCCTCATTAAATATCATGTGGCTTTCAAAACCGCCCAGCTCATCATATATATCCCGCTTGTACGCAGCACACACATCAGAACAGAAGAAAGTCTTTATCCCCAAGGTCCTTAAATCTTCTTTTCCCTTTATGCATGACTTTGCAGGATAATTGAAGTGCCTGTTGGCAGCTTCAGCCACCGAGCACCCTTTCCCCGGAAGCTGCCTTCCGTAAGCAGCTTCTGCTTTTCCTTCTATAAGCGGAGCTATAAGATTTTCGATAAGCCTGTCGTTCCTGGGAATAGCATCGTCTGTCATGCAGACAAAAATATCCGCATCCGATTTCGATACGGCATCCCTTCTGGTTCCGCCGTGATCGAATTCCTCCCTGAGGATGTGACTGACAGTTACAAACGGATATTTTTTTAGAAAATCACTTTTACCGAAATACTCATCAAAATACCTTTTCTCGGTATTTATTATAATGACCTTATTGACAGGATATGTCTGAACCGCAAGCCTTGATATTATCTTTTTTAACTTTATATCCGGCTTATACACCGGAATGATCACATCAACCGTATATTCCATGCTGCCTCTTAATAAGCGTTTTTATTTATGAATCCCTTGAACAATGTAAGGAAAAGAATTTTAAAATCAAATAGCACTGACCAGTTCTCGATATAATAAAGATCACATTCTACACGCTTCCGTATAGATGTATCGCCACGGTATCCATTTATCTGTGCCCAGCCTGTCATGCCGGGACGAACCTGGTGCTTTATCATATACCTGGGTATCTCTTCCTTGAATTTCTCCACGAACTGCGGTCTTTCCGGACGGGGGCCCACTAAAGACATATTGCCCACAAGCACATTAAAAAGCTGGGGCAGCTCATCAAGGCTTGTGCGTCTCATTAACTTGCCGATGCCCGTGACTCTGGGATCTCCCTTCTTAGTCCAGCCCTTGAGTTCTTCCTCGGTTTTCTGCTGACGCATAGACCTGAACTTATACATCTGGAAAGGCTTATTATGAAGCCCCACTCTTTCCTGCTTATATAACGCAGGGCCGCCATCCGTAAGCTTTATGATAATGGCGAGTACTATCATGATCGGAGCAAAAAGTATGATAAGACAAAATGAGCCCACTATATCAGCCATACGCTTTATCACTGCATTACCGAAATTCGACAGTGGCACATGCCTGATATTTACGACCGTAAGTCCCCCCAGGTCTTCTACATAGGGACTTGAAGGAATAACACTGTTGTAATCCGGTATAAACTTTGTATGTACGCCGGACTTTTCACAGATATTTACGATTTTTTCCAGCATATCGTAATCCATAAGGGAAAGGGTTACACCTATCTCGTCCAGCTTATTTTCAGGAAGGACCACTTCAAGATTGGCAAGACGCCCAAGAACTTTTACGCCTTTATACATTGTTCCTGCAGGAATCCTGTCATCAAGAATACCGCACACAACATAGCCCCACTGGGGATTTTCCTTTATCCTGTCTATATATTTTTCTGCCGCACGGGAGTAGCCTACTAACAGCACATACTTTGTGTTGTATCCGTTCTGGCGGATGCTCCTAAGAAGGCTCCTGACCATCCCCCTCTCCAGCATCAGGAAGAAATTCACAAAACCGAAGAAATAAAGGATCATCTCACGTGATATATTGATGATCTTGAAAAGGTAGATCATTGAGAACAGAAATGCAATACCAACAATATTCGACCTTAATATGCTGTTCATTTCCTTTAACGCCGTCGAATATCGTTTGGAATAATACATTCCGGAAAAATAATATATTATGAGAAAACCGGGAATTATATAAAACAGGAACGAAAAATAGGTCCCCCGGTCAAGTACCGCTACGCCGACCGGGTCATCATTGAACCACTTAAACTTACAATACCAGGCCAGTATATATGCGGCTGCTACCAGCAGACCATCGAAGATTACATGCAGCTGATTAAATGTCTTCTGATTATCTCCGATCATATTATTTTTTTCTTATCCCCAATCCGCACCGCCGCCGGTAAATATGCGTGGCACCGATTACTTTTTGGTGCATAAAACACCGTCTTTTATTTTACATTATAATGCACAAAAATAAAACCATCTTTGACCGGCCGCCGCCCTTAAAAGCGCCTTAGGATATTTAACAGAAGCTCTCCTTCAAGAGCCCATATCCTGCCGGCAGGTATCCTCTTAAAATCAACCCTGGCGTTCTTTCCGGCCTTCCTGCACATCCTGAACCCCTCAAGAAGTCCTCCCAGATAGGTCAATCCCAGGCCCTTTATCGTAAAAAAAACCGTTTTTACGCCAAAACCCGCTATAAAAAACGGAAGGTTCAGCAGAATCTGCCAGTTCGGCATATTCTTATATATCAGGTAAATGTTATTCCTGGATGAAAGCGTGACCTTAAACTTATTATGCCTTGAGCCGGATGTGCCGGATCCCGCATGGAGCACAGACGCTCCCGGAAGGTAAACATTTTTCCAGCCATAAAGCCTTGCCCTATAGCCCAAATCTATGTCTTCAAGGTATGCGAAATGCCTGTTGTCAAAGCTTCCCAGTGCAAGCAATGCCTCTTTTCTGTATACAGCCGCGCCTCCGCATGCCGCAAATACATATGATGCCTTATCATACATGGACGCAGGCTTATCCTTAGCAGGGGAAAAGGCCCATCCAAGAGCGCTGTAATAGTCGCCGGCATCGTCCATGATGTCAGGATTGCTCATGGAAAGCATCTTAGCCGATATCGAAAAAACATCGTTGTGACTGCTTATAGCCTTGTACATGCGGCCCACAAAGTTCCTGTCAGCCTTTGTATCGTTATTTAAAAGAAGCACATACTCCGTTGATGATGCCTCTATTCCGTCATTTACAGACCTGGCAAAGCCTAAATTTGTGTCATGGTAAAGATAATGAGTACGGGGAAAGGAACCGTTATCAGGGTATTTCTTCTCCAGTGTCTGCATGGCTCCGTCATCGGAACAGTCGTCCACAAGGATTATCTCGAAGGAGTGAAAGGTCTGGTCCATAAGAGAATCCACACAGTCCTCCAGAAACTTTATGCCGTTGTAATTAGGGATTATTACGCTAATCTGTGCCTGCATACTTTTTTCTCCCAAACGCCGGATCGTATAGTAGTATAACGCCCTGGCGCCTCAATCTATTGCAGAATTCCATGCTGAGTTTTACGGCTTTTTCATCGTCAAGAGTTACTTCGCCACGTTTTTCATACTCTATGCCTGTAGCTTTCTTAAACAGGTCACGGTATTCCTTTCGGACTTGAATATTCCTGATATCCAGCACATCTGCACATCTCTGCAAAGTCGCACTATTTAACACGCCCGCGAACTCTGAATGGAGACCGCCGAAAACCACGGTTCCGTCCGCGCGCATCAGTCCGCCGACCACTTTATTGTTCCTGATAACAGGCCCGCCTAAAGCAGCTATGTCCTTACGGATTTCAAAAATGTCATTGCCGTAATCAACATGATAGAAGCCTACATGCTTTGTATGGCTAACCGTCAGCCCTGTCGCATCCTCCACTGCCCTCCGTCCGGCCTCATATGCATACATTTTGGATTCCGGGTTATCCGCAGTGGAAGCCTCATGGCAGCGCCAATGATAAAGAACATGGGGAATGTGCCTGATAAGGGCATTCTGGCCCTTTATTGTTTCAATGAAAGCATCATCTTCCTTAGCCCTCTTCACAGTCCTGAGTACCAGATCAAAATCCTGGGCTCCGTCAAATTCTGCCCTTAATCCCAGCTCTTTTATAATATCTGCCCGGAATACGGAGAAATGACATATGTAATTATTTGTATGGAGCATTTCCTCATCCAGGTCGCACTTTATATTAGGCTCATAATACCGCTCCATTCCTGTATCCGTCTTATCCTCATCACTGTAGATCAGATATGGTTTTGCAGGAGCGCACCTTTCAATCTCCCTCGCCACATGATACAGGGCATCGGGCGTCAAAACATCATCATGGTCAAGAAGCCCTATATAATCACCGCTCGCAATTTCTATGCCTGCATTCGTATTCTCTGATATGCCGCCGTTCTTTTCCAGCCTGATATAAACGATATTTTTATACTGTTCGCTGAAGTCTTTTACTACCTTTTCCACAACATCACTTTCCGAGGCATCGGCAATGACCAGCTCGACATTCTGATATGTCTGCTCCATTACAGAAAGAATGGCATCCTGCATATAGACATCCAGTGTCTCATAAGCAGGAACAACTACGGAAAACTTTATATCATTCTTGAATTTTTTGTTTCTCTGTTTCTCAAGTTCTTCTTCTGAAGGCGGCTCATAGCTGTATTTATATTTCCTTTTTTGATCAAGACGCTCCCATACGGCATAAAAGGTAGGCTTTACCCCGTTTCTTTTAAGGTATGAGATTGTACGTCCGATATTTCCCATAAAAGTCCTCCGGACTTACATAAATAACAACAGTAACGGAGCCGGATCACAGATCCGGCTCCCAAAAGTCCCTCATCATTACAGGTCTGAAACTATCCTGCATCCGGGCGGTGCCGTGGCACCGGTAATTTAATTTATCGATTCTCAGATTTTTGACTTTACAGCATCAGTAAGCGCATCGAGCTTAGCCTGTGCATCATCAAGGGAATCGCCCTTGATACCCATGTAGAACTTGATCTTAGGCTCTGTTCCTGAAGGTCTTGCACAGCACCAGGAATCATTTTCAAGCTCGAAATAAAGCACATTTGATACAGGAAGCCCGGTTTTTCCTTCTTCTCCGGTCTCGAAATCAATGGTCTTTTCCTTCTTGTAGTCATAGAATTTCTTAACCTTAAGATCACCGAATTCCTTAGGCGGATCATTGCGGAGCTTCTCCATCATATTTGCTATCTCTTCAAGTCCTTCCTTGCCCTTCTTGGTAATTGCATACTGGGACTCTTTGTAATAACCGTATTTCTCATATAATTCGATCATCATATCCCAAAGAGTGATACCAAGCTTCTTGCAATAGGAAGCAACCTCAGCCAGCATCATAACCGCAACTACGGCATCCTTATCCCTTGCATGTGTTCCTGCAAGACAGCCGTAAGACTCCTCAAGACCGAATACATAATTATTGCAGCCTGTCTCTTCGAAGATCTTGATCTGCTCGCCGATGAACTTGAATCCGGTAAGCACGTCTATCTCCTTCACGCCGTAAGCCTTTGTGATGGGATGTGCAAGATTTGTGGTAACGATAGTTGTTACCAGAGCGGGATTCTCAGGCATGGTACCTGTAGCAGTACGCTCCCTGAGTATATATTCAGCTATAAGCATGCCTGACATATTTCCGGTAAAAGGAACATACTCCCCGGTCTTTGTATCCTTGGCATAAATACCCAGTCTGTCCGCATCAGGATCTGTAGCCATTACGATATCGGCATCCTTTTCCTTTGCAAGCTTAAGGGCTGACTCAAAAGCCTTGGGATCCTCAGGATTAGGATAATCCAGATTTGCAAAATCAGGATCCGGCTTTTCCTGTTCCGGAACGATATATACATTCTTGAATCCCAGCTCGTCAAGTATACGCCTTACGGGCACATTACCCGTTCCGCAGAAAGGCGTATAAACGATCTTTATATCATCAGCAACAGACTTGATCACATCAGGGTGGATTATCTGCTTCTTAAGCTCAGCCATATAGCTGTCATCGATTTCTTTGCCGATGACATTGTAAAGTCCGGCTTCCTCAGCAGCTTTCCTGTCCATAGTCTTCACATCATTATAGTCAGTGATAGCATTTACTTCACCGATAATGCCTGTATCGTGGGGTGGCGTAACCTGTGCACCATCCTCCCAGTAAGCCTTGTATCCGTTATACTCAGGGGGATTGTGTGATGCCGTAACCATTACACCGGCAATACATCCCAGTGTGCGGAGTGCATATGAAAGCTCCGGAGTAGGACGGAGTGAATCAAAAACATAAGCCTTGATGCCGTTAGCGCAAAGGCAGAGCGCTGTCTCTTCAGCAAATTCAGGGCTCATACGACGGTTATCATAGGAAACTGCCACACCCTTCTTCTTTCCTTCATCACCTGCATTCTTTATTATATAGTTTGCAAGTCCCTGGGTAGCCTTCCTTACGGTATATATATTCATGCGGTTAGATCCCGCACCGATTACACCTCTGAGTCCACCGGTACCAAACTCAAGCTCCTTATAAAAACGATCCTCTACTTCCTTCTCATCATTACGGATAGCAAGCAGCTCGTCCTTAGTCTTCTGATCAAAATAATCACTGCTGATCCAAAGGTCAAATGCTTCACGATAACTCATAGGTTAAACTCCTCTCTTTTCGTCTGCATAAAACAGCCACAGCAGACATTATACCATAATCTTACAATAATCTCTATTGCAACCGCTAAATCCGCCATTTTGAATGCCTTATTCTACTTTTCCATTTCTATAAACCTTATCAGCTCATCCAAAGCCTTGCTGATATGCTTATCCTTATTTACAAATAACTGTGAATATATCGGAAAAACATTCAACTATACAGCTTCCTTGCCTCATCCAGTTCCTTCCTGAATGCCGACACTACTGCCTTGGGACCAAGAATCTTCACATTCGGTCCCAGGGCAAATATCCATCCCAGGAACTGGTCGCTCATGCCAACATCGACATTTATTTCCGACCAGTCTTTCTTCTTTGACGGATGTATCATTATGTCCCTTCCGAAGCGGTCGATAAAAACTCCTGCCATGCTATTCTCAAAAGAAATCCTTACATTTACAACCTCACCGCTAAACATCCCGAAATTCATCTTGGAGTATTTGGCCAGATTAAACTCCTTAAACTTTGTCCTGCCGACTCTCTTTTCATCCAAAACGCGTACGTTCTTTATCTTATCGACTCTGAAGTGCTTAATGCAGTCTGCCTCTTCATCATATGCTATCAGATAATAATTCTCATCATCCCAGGTCAGTGCCCAGGGACTTAACACATATGGCTCTTCGTGACGCTTTACCAGTTCTTTATCTGTAGTCCACTTCATATACTCGAAGCTGATCTGGCGGTTTTCCGCTATGGCACGATGCACATCATCCACAGAATAATAGATGCTCTCGTTCATGGTCTTGACTCTGCCCTGCACAGTTACCTGACGCTTAAGCTGTGCCGCTTCATATTCGCTTACCATTCCTGTAAGCTTTTTTATCAGCTCATTTGACTTCTTCTCTGTTATGAATTTGGACGACTGTATGGCATCTACCAGCAGCTTCAGTTCAGCCAGTTCAAACTGCTTGGCGCCTACATGGTAATAGTAGTTCTTGCCTATCTTCTCGCCTACCACTTCCAGCCCCAGTGTTTCAAGTGCATCCAGATCATCATATAAACTTTTCCTGTCAGCGGTAACCCCATAACGTTCAAGTTCTTTTTGGATTTCAAGCATAGTGATCATATGCTCATCATCGGTTTTCTCCAGCATGATCCTGCTCAGATAATACAGCTTTAATTTCTGTTTTGTTCCCTTCGGCATGACAACACCCCCTAAAAAAGAAAAATCGGAATATGCTTTATTATAACATACTCCGATTTTTCGAGAGAAAATTATGACACACACATTTTACATCACGCCAAGCTCCTCAAGACGCCGAATTGCATTACCGGCATACTCATCTGCCACATCATATTCCGTTTCGGACAATTGTCCCAGCTTAATCGCTTTTTTATAGTTGGATATAGCCATCTCTATGTCAGGCTCCACTCCCATCCCTTCCTCATAGAGCCTGCCAAGATAATACAGACCACATGGATTTCTACCGTCTGTCTTCTTAAGGTATTCAAAAGCATTCTCATATTCATCAATTTTAAAATATAAGGCGCCCAGACAATCGTATGCAAAGCTTTCCCCGCGTTCAGCTGCTATTCTGTAAAAACGGACCGCATTTTGAAAATCCTCATTACGTGAAACGTTTACTTCCGGGCATTCTTTTTTATCTTCAAGAGCTTTCAGCTCCCAGTAATTTGCCGCTATAATTAAAACAAATCTTGGAATATCTGCACCCTTATCATAAGCCATGCCAAAATAATGTCCGGCCTTAGCATGATCACAACGAACATATTCCCCATCCAAATACATATCCCCCAGCTCATACATCGCATAGCCGTCATCTTCCGTCAGGGCAGCTTCCAAAAAATATTTGTAGGCCTCCGCAGACCTTCCATCGCTTCTGTATTTTTTTGCTTTTTTATACAACTCACTTTTATTCATTATCCCACCATTAGTATTTTCAAAAATCCACCAGATATATGCTAATGTTTATCTGCTTAAATACTCCCTTAGGCTCATAATAATTTACTTTAGCCGTCAGATACTTGCCGGCATCCATAAGCCTTGTAAAAACGACATTATCCTTTTCGGGGATATATCCAAGCTTCCTCTTCTTTTCATCAAGTACGAGAATAGCATTTTCATCAAAACGGTTTTCAGGCTCCCTTTGAAGTACGAGAACATCCCCTTCCCTGATCTCATCAAAGACCGACTCATCCTTTATATGAGATGTACCCGCCACATAGGAATCAAAAAGCAGTATTTCGTGCGCAAGCGGTTTTATCAATTCTCCCAGCGGATTGTCCGTCACCAGGGATATCATATTTTCTTTTCCAACTGTCAGTTCATTTTCCATACAACCTTAACGCCTCCCTCGCGAAGCATTTCATCAAGTGCATTGGTTAACAGAACCAGATACTGTTCATAATCCGCATGTTCAGCTTTAAGCTGTTCAATATATTCCTTCTTTTTTTCCTCATCATTAAGAAGCTCACCGTATATATAAGGCTCCGTGTTCAGTATCTCGTTGATCTGCTGTTCCACGCGTTCTATACGCTCCTCTATATTACTGAAATCCGGTTCAAAATCGTCCGCCCCAAGATCTTCCAGTGCCTTGTATACTAAGGCTTCAAGATTATTCAATTCATCTATATCGCTGTGGTGATAAGCATCAACGATCCTGTCCCAAAGTGCCTTTAAATCATCATTTTCAGCTGTCAGCTTATTTATATCCGGATGGATCAGCTTTGCCAGCCTTCTATAAATTTTCTTGGCACGGTTATATCTGTATTGTCCGACATTTCCGGCTTCCTTTGCCTCCTTGGTTTCCGCCATCAATTCCTTAAGCTGTAAATAATACAGTTTCATTTCCTCAGCGATTTCGACATTCATCCTTTCAGCATCTATCGGAAGTCCCCTGTTCATTCTCCTTCGGCAGTAGCTGATGGTCTTTTTCTTCTTTATACACTCGACCTTCAGCTTAAAATTTTCCGTAAGCATGTCGCCGAATTCCGCTTTATAAGCCGTTGCATATGATCCGGCCTCCCGGCAAAGCTGGTCGCGTCTAAGCAGCAGTTCCTCATATTCTTCGTATCTGGCCTTGTCGCTTTCAAAAACCTCCATTAAGCGATTGCTCTCACACTTGCTTACCGGATCCTCGAATCCTCTTGCAAACTCATTCTCTCTCATCACTCCACCTCCACATCACGGAATTCATCATACACACTTGTAAACTTAACTTTATCTATCTCTGCTTTCTGACAGAACTCACCGAAGCTCCTATACCACCTGCCGTCATATCCTACGGCATACTCACCATCTTCCATTATTGCCTCAAGTACAACCTTTTTCCTTCTGTAGGTCATAGTGCTGTTAGTATATAAATAGTTCAAATTAAAATGAGATTTCTCCTAAAAAATTGTACTATATCCAAAGAGGAGGAACTCATTATGCCACGTAAAAACAAACAACACGACAAACAGTTTAAGCTGGATGCAATTCAGTATGT
>JAGBLN010000022.1 GCA_017635395.1 Lachnospiraceae bacterium | reverse complement strand
GTACCCCATAAGAGAATCTTTTGGCTTGGTTATCATGGTCACTTTGCTGACTGAGGCAATACTTGCAAGGGCCTCCCCTCTGAATCCCATTGAAGATACATTTCTCAGGTCTTCAATACTGCGGATCTTACTTGTGGCATGTCTTAAGAAAGCGGTCTCCATATCTTCCTGCGCAATGCCGCAGCCGTTATCCGTAACCCTGATGAATTCTATGCCGCCGTTTTTTATTTCCACAGTAATGGCATCAGCCCCTGCATCTATTGCATTCTCTGTAAGCTCCTTTACAACGCTTGCAGGGCGCTCTACCACCTCGCCGGCAGCAATCTGGTCTATTGTATTGTTATCAAGTACCTGTATCTTTCCCATTGTATATATAGATTCCTGTTTTATCTTTTCCGCTAATGCAAGCCCTTTTGCTTACCGAAACTCAGCTAAAAGAAACCAGTCCGCGTTCCTTAAGGTACTGCACGGTCTTTAACATTCCGAATGCTCCATGGGGGAAAGTCAGTCCCCCCTGGAAATATACGGTATAGGGCTCACGAAGAGGCCCGTCTGCCGAAAGCTCTATGCTTGATCCTGAAACAAAAGCGCCGGCTGCCATAATGACCGGCTCCTTATATCCCGGCATATCCCAGGGCTCAGGCTTTACGAATGAATCTACAGGCGATGCTGCCTGCACGCCTTCACAGAAAGCACAGAGTTTTTCGGGGGATTTGAGTTCTATTGCCTGTATGATATCGAAACGGTCTTCTCTGCTGTCAGGCCTTACCACAAAGCACTCTTCATTTCCGTCAGCACCGGTAAATTTAAGCTTCTCATACATTGCCGCTGCAAAAACTGATGTCTTAAGGGCTGAAGCCGTAACCGTCGGTGCAAGGAAAAGCCCCTGGTAAAATGACGGAAGTGTCGTAAGAGAAGCTCCAACTTCTTTTCCAAGGCCAGGTGAAGTCAGTCTGTATGCTGCATTTTCTATGTATTCCTTTTTTCCAACAAGGTATCCGCCGCAGGGACATAAGCCGCCTCCGGGATTCTTGATAAGAGAACCGACACACAGATCAGCGCCGTAATCTGTAGGTTCATCCCTGCATACAAATTCACCGTAGCAGTTATCAACCATTATCACCAGATCTTTTTTTATTTCACGCAGAAATGCTATAAGCGCTCCTATCTTTTTCGGAGATAGTGTCGGTCTGGAAGAATATCCTCTGGACCGCTGTATGGTCACCATATGAGTCTTTTCATTTACAGCCTTTCTTATCCCATCAAAATCAAAGGAACCATCTTCAAGAAGATCAACCTGACGATACGCAACACCATACTCACGCAGTGATCCGCTACGGTGTGCCCCGTCTCCTTCTTCATCTATTCCTATGACTGATGTAAGGGTATCATATGGCCTTCCCACGGGGCTTAACAGCTCATCCCCGGGTCTTAAGTTGCTCATCAAAGCAAGGGCAAGCGCATGCGTTCCACAGGTTATCTGGGGACGCACCAGAGCATCCTCTGTGTGGAAAATGTCCGCATAAACTTTTTCCAGGGTTTCACGGCCGATGTCATTGTAGCCGTATCCTGTTGTTCCCAACAGGCAGGCTTCACTCACGTTGTTTTTTTGAAGAGCATTCAAAACTTTTAGCTGATTTAGTTCAGCCATATCGTCGATTTCTTTAAATCTTTCCTTAAGGCTTTCCCTTATTTTCTGCCCAAAGCTGAAAGTCTCTTCATCTATGCCTAATTCTTTATGTATTTCACTGTATTTCATACTTTTTTCCTTTTCAGACTATAATTTCTAATAAATTTCATCTTTCCTGCACTGGTTTGCTGACTTTACCGACTTTATATACAGAATAACCTTGGCTGCAATTTCAGCAATAAGCAACAATGCAAGTACCGCAAAACAAAATTCAGCAATCCAGCCAATATCAACAACCGTCAATATCACCAAAAGGATTACGGATGTATATTTCACAAAGTATTTCATAATTTATTAATACCGGTTTTTCAGTTTTCCCTGCAGCCTGTATAAAGTATTCAGCGCATCAAGAGGCGTAAGCTCCGAAATATTAAGTCCTTTTATCTCTTCCAGCACATCCTCATCTGATACGGTATCCATGAAGCTCAACTGTCCTTTGTCAACATCATCCAGAGCCTTCATGGTATTCTTTTTAGAAAGGTCAGCCGGCGCGATTGCGGACAGGCTTTCCGTAATGTCATTATTAAGAAGCTGGGCCACTATGTCCGTTGCCCTATTGATCACCGACTCAGGCAGACCTGCAAGCTTAGCTACCTGTATGCCGTAGCTCTTATCCGCCCCGCCCTTTATTATCTTTCTTAAAAATACTATGTCATCGCCCTGTTCCCTGACAGCTATGCAGTAATTGCTTACATTATCCATTTTTCCTTCAAGCTCTGTGAGCTCGTGGTAATGGGTTGCAAACAGGGTCTTTGCGCCAATCAGTTTCTTGGAACTTATGTATTCTATAACAGCCCAGGCAATTGCCAGTCCGTCAAAGGTTGATGTTCCCCTCCCAATCTCATCCAGTATCAGCAAAGAGTCTGAAGTTGCATTCTTAAGGATATTGGCAACCTCATTCATCTCTATCATGAAGGTAGACTGTCCGCTTGAAAGATCATCTGAAGCGCCTACTCTGGTAAATATCCTGTCAACTATGCAGAGATTGGCGCTGGATGCCGGCACAAACGATCCAATCTGGAACATCAGCTCAATAAGCGCCACCTGCCTCATATAGGTGGATTTACCTGCCATATTGGGACCGGTTATTATCTGTATGCACTGCTTCTTCTTATCAAGATAGGTGTCATTTTCTATGAACTGCTCATTCTTTATCATGTTCTCAACAACAGGATGACGGCCGCCCTTTATATCTATGATGCCCTTGTGGTTTATTGCAGGACGAACATAATGATTAAGCTCTGCCACCAATGCTAATGAGCAGAAAACATCAAGCCTTGCAATAGCTTTGGCAGTCTTCTGTATGCGCTCGGTATTCTGTTCTATACGGTCACGCAGTGCGCAGAAAATATCATATTCTAATACCTGGAGTTTTTCCTCCGCATTCAGTATGCTGTCCTCAAGCTCTTTTAATTTCGGCGTGACATACCTCTCGGCATTAGCTAAAGTCTGTTTGCGGGTATAGTCTTCCGGGACAAGGTCCTTATAGGAATTAGTCACTTCAAGATAGTAACCGAACACCTTGTTATATTTGATTCGCAAGTTCTTTATTCCTGTACGTTCTTTTTCCTCTGCCTCCAGCCCCGCTAACAGCTGTTTTGCGTTTGAAGAGATATAGCGAAGCTTATCAATATCTTCATTAAATCCGTCTTTTATGATCCCGCCTTCACGGATGGTTATGGGCGGTTCTTCTATTATGCAGCTCTCTATCGCTGATGTAATATCCGCCAACGCATCAAGTCCCTCATTCAGTTCTTTCAGGGCATCCGATGATGACGCTGACAAAAGCTTCTTGATAGCAGGCAGAACCGATAACGACCCCTTAAGTGCCAGCATATCCCTGGGATTAGCTGAATGATAGCAGACTCTCGCCATAAGGCGCTCCAGGTCGTAAACCGCATTAAGGTATTCCCTGAGTTCGTCCCTGTCCATGCTGTTATTTAAAAGCTCTTCGCAGCCGTCCTGGCGCTTGATTATCTCTTCCTCATCCGTAAGGGGCTGCTCAATATCACACCTGAGCATTCTTGCGCCCATGGCAGTCCTGGTCTTATCCAGCACCCAGAAAAGTGTTCCTCTTTTCTGCTTTTCACGCATGGTCTCGCACAGCTCCAGGTTTCTGCGGCTTGCCGAATCAAGCAACATATACTTTCCACCGGAATACGGCTCGATATGGGAAATATTTGACAATTCAGTCTTCTGTGTCTCATACAGATACTGCATAAGAGCACCTGCAGCAACGATCCCTACGGGGAAATCAGTTATTCCAAGGGCTACAAGTGATGTAACGCCGAAATGCTTTTTTAAGATCTTTTCACAATCCGTTATATCAAAATACCAGGTACCAATGGCAGAAACCGCTGTCTTCGATGTTTCCCTTAAGCTCTCAAGCCAGGGATTTGATATAAGTGCTGCTTCATTGCATATGATCTCGCTGGGGGTATGCCCTGCTATGTCATCCTTTAATTTTACTGAAGTATCCAGTTCAGTAAGGAAGAAATCACCGGTGGAAACATCCGCATACGCGATACCGATCTTATTCTGCATATCAACTATGCACATCAGATAATTATTACGGGATTCTTCAAGATTTCTTTCGCTTATGTTAGTACCCGGGGTAACTACCCTGATAACCTCGCGCTTGACCAGGCCCTTGGCAAGCTTTGAGTCCTCTACCTGTTCGCCGATGGCTACTTTATATCCGTTTTCAATAAGCTTATCCAGATAAATGTCTACAGCGTGAAAAGGTACGCCGCACATAGGCGCACGTTCTTCCAGTCCGCAGTTTTTCCCGGTAAGTGTCAGGTCCAGTACACTTGATGCAGTGACGGCATCGTCAAAAAACATTTCATAAAAATCGCCAAGCCTGTAAAAAAGGATACAGTCCATGTACCCTTTCTTTGTATCAAGATACTGCTGCATCATCGGCGTAACGCTGTTATAGTCTACATCATTATATGTCAGCATTTTTCCTCTTTCTTCCTCATTTATGAGTCCCCGTAAAGAATCTCATACATAATTCTTCTAAACGTTTTCTCCGTAAAAATAAAATCCTTTATTCTCCGTAAGCTTTACTTTTTTGTAAGTACCGATCATTGAACTGTCACCCGGAAAATGCACAAGATAATTATTTGAAAGTCTTCCCGTTACAAGTTTTGGATCGTGGTCGTTTACTTCTTCAACTAAAGCGATTCCCTCTGTGCCGGTAAGTTTTTTTGTCGCATTCCTTGCACACTCCTGCACATTCTTAAGTACTTCGTTGAAGCACTCGGTGATCTCTTCCGGTTTCATTACCATTTCCATTTTGGCAGCAGGGGTTCCTGTTCGCGGTGAATATATGAAAGTAAAAGCGTTGTCGTAGCCCACATCCCGTACAAGCTTTGCAGTCAACATGGCATCTTCCCTTGTTTCAGTGGGAAAACCGACTATCAGGTCAGTTGTGATTGCGAGGTCTGGCATTGCGCCACGAAGCTTTTCTATCAGCACCATATAATCGGCAACAGTGTATTTTCTGTTCATCGCCTTTAATACAGTGTCGGAGCCGGACTGTATGGGAAGATGCAGGTGGCGGGCTATCTTATCAGACGCTGCCATTACATCGATCAGTTCATCGGAAAGATCCTTGGGGTGTGAAGTCATGAACCTGACTCTTTCTATGCCGTCGATCTTTTCCGCTTCGTGCAAAAGCTTAGGGAAACTGATCTCTCCCTCTATTCCGTTGCCGTATGAATTAACATTCTGCCCCAGAAGCATTATCTCGGATACACCGTCAGCCGCAAGCCTTCTGATCTCATCTAAGATCTCATTGCTGCGTCTGCTTCTTTCACGCCCTCTTACATAGGGAACTATGCAGTATGTGCAGTAATTGTCACAGCCAAACATTATATTTACACCGGACTTGAAAGGATACTTCCTTACGACCGGAAGTTCCTCTACTATCTCGTCGCTTTTTGCCCATACGTCCACAACCATTTTATCCGATTCGAACATACGGCATAAAAGCTCCGGAAATTTATAAAGGTTATGGGTTCCGAAAATAAGATCCACAAAGGAATAACTGCTGCGTATCTTGTCGATCACTTCCGGCTCCTGCATCATACAGCCGCATAATGCGATCTTTTTCATGGGAAATGCCTTCTTCATGGCAATCAGATGGCCCAGCCTGCCAAAGACACGCTGATTTGCATTATCCCTGACAGTACAGGTATTGTAGACAACCAGGTCAGCAGACTCATCATCCGTGATCTCAAAACCGGCAGCAGCCAGCACTCCGATCATTTTCTCGGAATCCCTGGCATTCATCTGGCAGCCGAAAGTCACAACGCAGGCAGTTGCGGGATGTCCTGTTTTTTTGCTGTAATCAAGGGCAAGCTCACGCAGCCTGTCTGTTTCCTGTTTCTGTAAAAGGATCTCAGCCTCCACGGCAAGTTCTTCCGTACAGGTATATTTTGAGTAATCCACATCCCTGAAACTGAAAGGATGTGATGCGTTATCTTTATTTGTGCTGTTATTGCTGTTTCCCAAATTTTTCTCCAATTCAGCTGTCTCAACCTCTGGTCTGTCCGTCACCTTTGATCTTATACTTATAGGATGTCAGCTCCTTAAGTCCCATAGGCCCTCTTGCATGGAGCTTCTGGGTGCTTATTCCTATTTCAGCACCGAAACCGAACTCAAAACCATCGGTAAACCTTGTAGAAGCATTCCAGTATACGCATGCGGAATCGATCTCATTTAAGAACTTTTCAGCAGCCTCCGCATCCGAAGTAACTATTGCATCGGAATGATGTGTGGAATGCTTGTTTATGTGTGCGATAGCTTCGTCAATATCATCCACTGTCTTTACGGACATTTTCAAGTCAAGATATTCTGTATAAAAATCTTCATCCGAAGCAGCTTCTGCATCAGCAAAGGCTTTATTCGCCCTCTCATCTCCGTAAAGCACTACCTTCTTTTCACGAAGTGCCTTTGCAGCCTCCACATATACGCTGTCCAGTACATCCTTATGTACCACCAGTGACTCAGCAGTATTGCAGGTGCCAAGGCGCTGTGTCTTAGCATTTACGATAAGTTTTACTGCCATATCGGTATCAGCAGCCTTATCAATATAAACGTGACAGTTGCCGGCGCCTGTTTCTATAACAGGTATCAGACTGTTATCAACCACACTCTTTATCAGTCCTTTTGATCCTCTGGGGATCAGAACATCAATATAGTCCTTCATCTGCATGAATCTTGTGGTCACAGCCCTGTCAGTCTGTCTGATAAGCTCAATGGCAGATTCGTTGATACCACACTCCTTAAGGCCTTCCTTTATGATGTCGCAGATTGCGGAATTGGAATTGATAGCATCAGAACCGCCTTTCAAAACAACTGCATTACCGGTCTTAAATGTAAGAGCAAATGCATCAGCAGTTACGTTCGGCCTGGACTCATAAATTATACCGATAACACCCATAGGAACCCTGACTTTGGTAAGCTTCAGGCCGTTGGGACGTTCTATTTCTTCAAGCACTTCACCTATGGGATCATCAAGAGCAGCCACCTGCCTTAAACCTTCAGCGATGTCTTCGATGCGCTTTTCGTTAAGCGTAAGACGATCCATAAGTGCAGCACTTATACCTTTTTTCTCACCATATTCCAGGTCAATGGCATTCTTTTCTATAAGAAGTTTTGAATTGGCCACCAGCTTATTGGCGATAAGGTTTAATGCCTTGTTCTTTTCTTCAGTGCTAAGCAGCTGTATCTCATATTTTGCCGCATATGCTCTTGAACAAAGTGCGATAAGTTCTTCTTCCTGTTCCTTTGTGATATTCTCTGCCATAGTCCTGCCTCCTGTCATGATGTAAAACTTTGTTGATGCTCTAAATTATCCTTGCTCAATGTACTGAGATACCATCTACATAACGATAACGTTTCAATATCTGTAAGAATTTTTTCTGCGGCTTTTGACTCAAAGGGTTAATAAATATCTGCTTCAGTTACCACCGAATTCATGCTGAAATCATTTTCTTCTACCGGAATATGATCACATATCTGGTCCTCAAAACATAGGCCTATGCGGTACAAGCCGGTATGCTTTGATATGAATCTATCATAAAATCCGCCACCGTAGCCGATACGTTCTCCGTTTTTTGTAAAGCCCAATCCCGGGCAGATAATGACTGCACTGGACAGCGTGTCCAGCTCGGTCAATACGGCAATCGGTTCCCTTATCCCCCGGTATGCCGGAACGAGTTCATCCAGATCAGATACTTTAACAAATACCATATCCTCTCCGACAACTTTCGGATAATACACTGACTTTCCGTTTTGAATACAGCTTAGGAAAATGTCATCCGTAAATACTTCTGATCCGTCATTGGCGAAAAGCATTACCCTTTCCGCATTACGGTATTCATCAATCTTATCAAGGTTCAAAAGAATCTTCGCAGAATAGTCCTTACGTAATTCTTCCGGTATGGAATTCCGTATTTCTTTTAGTTCTCTGCGTAAAGCCTTCTTTTCTTCAATCATTTCTTAGAATATTTTTCGCCCAGATTTGTTATGCTGCCGTCTTTTTCAACAATATCTATATTATCCAGCTGGGCTTTCATATTTCTTTTTATGCTGTCCACATATTCCTGTCTGAGCTTCTGCTGTTCTTCCTTTTCTTCAGGGGTAAGTCCCACATCCTGGGACTTGTGATAAAGCTCATTTATACGCGCTATACGCTCATCCATTGTCATATCAGTTCACCTGCCTGTCAGTCATCTGTCAGATAATCGCCTATAAAGAAATTCTCGTCCTTATCAGCAAGGAAAAGTGTTCCTGCATCCCGGCCTTCCATTATGCGGTGGATGATGTGAACATCCTTGGCATTGGCAATTATCATATCCGCTCCGGATCTTGTTGCGATCTTTGCTGCTGAAAGCTTTGTTTCCATACCGCCAGTTCCCACGTCAGAGCCTGTGGAAGCTTTTCCCATTGCCATTATCTCATCAGTAAGTTCAGGGATTATTGGCAGGAATTTTGCTTCGGAATTAGAACGTGGATTATCCGTATAAAGTCCGTCAATATCCGACAGAAGTATCAGAAGGTCTGCGCCTACAAGTGCCGCAACAATGGCACTAAGTGTGTCATTATCACCGAATTTGATCTCGTATGTAGAGATCGTATCATTTTCATTAACAACCGGGATAACACCCATTTTTAAAAGTTCCATAAAGGTATTATGGGCATTAAAACGGTTAAGGTCGTTTACTATTGTATTCTTAGTCATAAGAACCTGAGCGGATAACTGTCCATACTCCGAAAAAAGCTTTTCATATACCATCATAAGCCTTGCCTGGCCAACAGCTGCGCAGGCCTGCTTAAAAGCCATCTCGTTTTCATCTGTCTCCATACGGATGACCTTCTTGCCGGCAGCTATGGCACCGGAACTGACTAAGATCACGTCTTTCCCCATATTCCTAAGATTGCAGAGCTCCCTTACCAGAGCCTCCATCTTGATATAATCAAAATCACCGGTCTCCTTATGACGCAGTGAAGATGAACCGATCTTTATGACTATGCGCTTTTTTCCCTGTATGTGTTCCCTGTATTTATTCATAAAAACAATAAAACCTCTGTTTCTTTTATGTCTGATCCTTTAAACTAAGTCATTCACATGGAAAGTCTATTATAGCATAATATGGTGCCATCTGCTATTAATCTGTTAACTTCTGCACGATCATCTCCGCCACCTTCAGTCCGTCTGCGGCAGCAGATGTTATGCCGCCTGCGTAGCCTGCGCCTTCGCCGCAGGGGTAAAAGCCTTTAAGGCTGCTCTGAAGGTCTTCGCCGCGGATAATGCGGATCGGTGATGATGTCCTGGTTTCTACACCGGCAAGCAATGCTTCAGGATCATCAAAGCCATGTATCTTCCTGCCAAAATATGCCATAGCCTCGATTATGTCGTTATTTAGTGTCTCCGACAAAATGGAACGCAGGTCGGAATATTCAAACATTCCCTTGATCGGCATATCACCTCCGGCAGTAAGTGATGAAGCAGTAAAATCTGCATTTTTCTTTTCGCAATAATCCCCGTAGCACTCTACCGGGATCTTACCGCCTGCGAGCTCATAAGCCTTCTTTTCAAGCATCTGCTGGAAGTACATACCGTCAAAAAGTCCGCCTCCAAAATCCTCGCTGCTTACTCCTGCCACTATGGCTGAATTTGCAAAGGCAGACGCCCTGTCCCGGTTGCTCATTCCATTAACTGCCAGATGCCCCTTTTCGCTTGAAGCATTGACCACATATCCTCCGGGACACATACAGAAGGAATAAACAGCCCTTCCGGACGCTGTATGGCCTGTAAGTTTATAGTCTGCCGGTGGAAGATTAAGTGCGCTTCTTTCCTGGCCGTACTGAGACATATCGATCAGGCCTTGGGAATGCATGATGCGGAAACCTGCCGCAAAAGGCTTGCTTGCCATATCCAGCCCTGCTTTATGTATGTTGATAAAAGTATCCCTTGCACTGTGGCCCGGTGCAAAAACAAGAGTGCTGCATTCCAGTTCAGTCACATTGCCGTCCCTGTCCATAAATCTTGCACCGGTCAGTGTATCTCCGTTTTTTACAGGTTCGATAAACGTGGTTTTAAACCGGAACTCAGCTCCCGTTTCTTCCATGGCATGCCGCATATTAACGATCACTTTTCTGAGGACATCGGTGCCGATATGGGGCTTGTTATCATAAAGGATATCCGGATCCGCACCGAAATCAACAAAGGTTTTCAGAATAAACTCCGTGCGTCCCGATCTGTCATGAAGATGGGAAAAAAGCTTTCCATCGGAAAAGGTCCCGGCTCCGCCCTCACCGAACTGTATGTTTGAGTCCGTATCAAGCTCTCCCCCTGCAAAAAAGGAATCCACCTTACGGATGCGTTCCTCCATACTGTCACCGCGCTCCACAACTATCGGCCGGTATCCGTCAAGGCATAACCTATATGCACAGAAAAGCCCCGCCGGGCCGCTGCCCACTACCACCGGTCTTTCAGATTCGCTATATGAAGGATCCACCAAAGAACCTGACTCTGTGAGATTTACAGACACTGACTTATACTTAACCGGCGAATAAACAGAAACCTCTTTATTCCGCCTCATTATCTTTTCGATTTCAGATCTGTTGCCCTTAAATTCAAAAGCCGCGGAATAAATCCAGACAATATCATTTTTCTTTCTGGCATCAAGGGATCTCCTGACAATAAAAAGATCACAGAGCTGATCAGCACATAGCTTTAGCTTCTTTGCAACAACCGCAGCAACTATTTTCGTTTCTTTATTCCTGTCTACAGGAGATTTGATCTTTATATTGTCTATCTTGTATATTTCATTCATATTACTGTTATCCAAATTCTTTAACTAAGCTTTGCGATACTCATTCCACATGTTCCCGCAGATTATAATCCGTATCTTCATAGATAATATCCAGCAAATATTTTGCGATATCCGGATCAAAATGTGTCCCCATGCAGGCAACTATCTCAGCGCGTACATCCGCCTGAGCCTTCGGGAATGAATAGGATCTCTTTGAAGTCATTGCATC
Source organism: Lachnospiraceae bacterium (assembly GCA_017635395.1). Taxonomy (GTDB): domain Bacteria; phylum Bacillota; class Clostridia; order Lachnospirales; family Lachnospiraceae; genus NK4A136. Next base: position 58,853 of record JAGBLN010000022.1, on the reverse strand, counting down.
ATAACAGTCCGCAAGGCAGATGATCCTGGCTTCTTCTGGGATATCCTTACCTGATAGCCCGTCCGGATAACCGCTCCCGTCATATTTCTCATGATGCCATCTGGCACCGGTCGAAAGCCAGGGCAGTTCATTTATGGTTTTAAGAATTTCCCATCCGATGATGGTATGGCCTTTTATCTCATTAAATTCAGCATCCGTAAGCTTACCCTTTTTATTTATGATTTCTTCAGAGATACCTATTTTTCCTATATCATGCAGAAGGCCCAGCTCATATATCTCTTCCTGCTCACGCTCATTTTTTCCCATACGCCTGGATATTTCTTTTGCATATTCCGCAACCCTTTCCGAATGACCGTTGGTATAATGGTCCTTCGCATCCACAGCCTTTGAAAGTGCCATCATCACTTCTTTTGAAAGCTGTTCCTTGGCAAGAGCAGCCGCCTCTCTTTCTCTTGCTTCATTCAGTTCTGCCTTTGTCTTAAGGAGATTCACATAGTCCGGTGTTTCAAGGGACAGGAAAATTATAAGCACGCCGATAGAAGCTATGAACAGCGTGATCAGTACATTATCAAAATAAAGCATCTGTAAAAGGAACAGAACTGATGCTGCCACAATGCCTATAAGCATTGAAATCACCTGGGTGGTCTTATATTTTGACCGGTGCGTAAGCATATGTATGCTGCCGATAGCAAAGAACAGTATAGGAAAGCCGTAGGCCACCGGAACAAAAAGGAATTGATGTATATAGTTTCCTCCGGCATCATAAGTAAATACCCATCCTGTCAGCGGGTTCGTAAACAAAAGCAACATATTTATAACCAGCAGAACATGGTTGATGATACTGCGGATCTTAAAGGACTTTTTGTCCATGCCGGAATAAGCATAGATATAATAGATAAAAGCAAAAGCTGCAAAGGATGTAAAAAGCGAATCCATGATATTCAGAACCTGATGAGCCGGATTCGGCATCAGACTGTGAGCGCTGGTTCCGATAGCTGTAATAACATCCACGATATCGGCAATCATTACAAGAAAGGCAAACCTGCGGAAAGCGTCATTCACCTTCGTCATATTTTTATAACGGAAGACAAGATAACAGTATAGAGTTATATCGAGAGGTATTACAGCTACCTCAAGGAAGATGTTATAATCCAGAGTCATAAATTTCCCCTAAAACGGCCCTGCATAAAATGTGTTCCAAAATAGTTTTTTCAAAATACAGATGCACTGCACGCAAACACTTTTAACGTCTGTATATTGGCATATGACATGTTAAATCAGCGATGACTTTCAGCTGCACAGAATGCGCTTGCAGCGGCAAAGTGTAAATTATATCCGCCGCACCTGCCAGCGACATTCAGCACTTCCCCAACAAGATACAGACCTTCACAATATACCGACTGCATATTTTCATCAATTTCTGAAAGTGGCACTCCCCCAGTGCTTATCTGAGCTTTTTTATAACCGTTAAGCTGCACGGGATGGAAATCAAAAGCAGTAAGCGCCTGATACAGTTTCTTTATATCTTCTTCAGAAAGCTGTGAAATCCTTACATGATAGTTTATCCCGCAGCTGCCAGATATCATTTCTGCTATAGGCGAAAGCACCACGCCTTCTAAAAATGTTTCTACGGAACGGTTACCAAAACAGCCTATCCTCTTTTTGAAATCATCATAAGTTAATTCAGGCAGATAATTGATCCGTATCAGGCAAGCATTTATATCATCCAAATATCTGCTGAGACCAAATACAGGGATTCCGGACAGACCTTCAGCCGTATGCTGTATCTCGCCTTCTTCAAAAGCAATCTTTTCGCCTTTTCTTATGACTGATGCCATGGCACGGACCCTTATGCCGTCAATTTTTTTTAATTTCTTTTTATCATCGGAGCATATAACTGCCGTAAGTCCCGGATGCCCTTCCTTCAGGGCATGTCCGCAGGATACCGCCAGTTTATTGCCGTTTTTATTAGCTTCTTCATAAATGCCGGCCATTCCGCCACTTGCTAGTATCACTTTCGTAAAACCGCCATAAACATCCGAACCGACAGCTATATCAAATAAGCCGTCTGAGTTTTTAGCCAAAGAAGACACATAACAGCCGGTCCTTATATCTACCCCCAGCTCATTTAAGGCATATAAAAGACAATTCACTACAGTCTTAGCCTTGCCGGTCAGTGGATACAGACATCCTCTGTCATTACGGGTAAACAAACCTACGGAAGAAAAAAAATCATCTTCTTTATCTCTGTCAAAACGGTCCAGTATACCCTGCAGTTTTTCAGCATCATCCGTAACATAGTCCGATACATCAATGCTTTCATTCGAAATATTACACCTGCCGTTACCTGTAAGGAGCAACTTTTTCCCCAGGCTCTCCTGCCTTTCGAATATAGTCACATCATTGCCATTTCTTTTCTCAAATATGGCAGCAGTCATTCCGCCGTAACCGCCGCCTATAACAGCGGTCCTATTCTTCATTTTTCAGTACCCTCATCCTTTTAGCCGTATTTATCATAAGATCTGAAATCGGCATTTCTTTTATATTCTGTTTGTTCAGTACCGCCATGCTGCATGACATATAGAAAAATACAAATCCTCCTATGATAAATGCCGCAACAAGTATTATGTACGGTGACACCGGCGTGAAAATGAACAGCAGGTCCAGGCCAACAAATATAATCAGAGGAATTAGGACGCATGCCAAAGTCTTTAGCACAATAATAGCCGGAATCTTTGCAGAGAGATAATTATTCAGAAAAATCAGCGAAACAACTGACGATATAATAAAAAACACGACAACTGCCGTAACGGGCATTAACGCCTTGGCGCCCACACCGTCTCTGCAGGCAAACGAAATACAAAGAGAAACAAAAAATGCAATAACGCCGGAAATCAGTACATAATTGCTTTTTCTTATGTAAAGGAAAATGCAGGATGTTCCGCCTAAAAGCACCGCAAAAGGAAGCCCTATCGCCCCTATCCTTATAACCATAGACAGGAATAAGCCTGATGCCCCGTACATGGCTGATGCTATGGTTTCAGCACATCCAAGCATAAAGGCCGATACAAAAACTGCAGGAATAAGGATATTACGCAAGGTATCACATATCCTGGTACGCAGTTCGGGTATTTCATGATGGAGATGTGCCAGATAGAACTGCCTTGAATCCTTATTTGCAAGCAGTAATGCAAAAATAACAGGATAGCTGTAAAAAGGAACAGTTATTCCCAGTGCTGCGCCTAAACGGTATAAACCCAGCTGCTCCCCAAGGATATCATCCATGCCGCAGGAAAAAATAAAATATACAGCAGGAACAATCAAACCTATGGGCAAAAGCGCAAGCAGGTTAGAAAATGACGCCTTAGAAAGAAGTATCATGCCTGCCTCGTTGATCCTTGTCTTGTCTGCGGCGATACGTCTTGCAAACTTTCTTCTTACTCCTGAATGAAGAAACAGCATATATATCCACAGCACTAAAGCAAAAATGCACATGCTCAAAGTACAGGCGAAAGCAATATGCGCATCACCTGCAGCCGCATTATCCAGCAGGTTAGCAGTAATAGTTGCATGCCTATGGAATACACTCACCATTATTATTATCACCGGCAATGCAATCATCAATAATATGCCAAAATGGTAATAAAACCTGTTTCTTTTCAGGTATGCAGCATCAGCTGATGAAAGAATATGTGAAAACGAAAAAAGAATAAACACGGGCGGGAAGAAAAAGTACAGCAGTTCATGGCCCGTTCCCGGAAGGAAGGTATCAGGTAGACATAAAATAATTATGTAAACCAGCGCGGTAACTGCCGCTTCAAAGGTCAAACATAAGCCCCAGGAATAACGGTAAATGTACTCAGCCTTATTAAAGCTTTTTAATGATACCCTGTCCTTCATCATACGCCTGCATTCAACGGAAACACAGAACGGAAACAGAAAGACAGCTAACAGGTTCAGGAAAAATGCAACATAAAAAAATGCTGCCCCTAAGCTGTTAAGCGCAAAACTTGACATAAACAGAAAGAGACAGGCTCCAAGTGCTGCCGGATAGCTGGCCGTATTCTTTTTTTTAGATTTAGAATTTCCTGCCATTATCTCTTAAATCCTAAAGGTTCTAAAATTTCCCTCTGCCTATCTTCCATCTCGATCCTGTCGCTGTCTTCAATATGGTCATACCCCAGGAGATGCAGTATGCTGTGTGCCGTAAGGAAAGCAAATTCCCGCTCATAGCTGTGCCCATATTCCCTCGCCTGGCTTATTACCCTTTCATAGCAAATCACAATCTCACCAAGAATGATCCTGCCGTCCTCAGGATCTATATAGTCAGCGCTGTTAAGCTCATCAAATATGCCGGCATCACCTTTATCATCTGTAGTAAAAGGGATATTAGGAAATGAAAGCACATCTGTAACAGAATCTATCCCTCTCTGAGAATTATTATATTCCCTGATGGTATCGCCATCCACAACAAAAAGTGAAACCTTGCAGGAACTCTCTATCGAATGCAGGTCCAGTGCCCTTTTGCAGACTGCTGAAGCTATCTCAATCAGCCTTTCATCTGGAATATAGCCTTCTTCTGAATCTGCCGGAATTTCGGCTTCATTTTCAAAATCAATTATTATGTTTTCTTCTATTCTGTCTGGCATTGTTTTCTTTTCTGTTCCGCTTTTCGTAGTTTTCATAGGCCTGAACGATCTTCATAACTAAGGGGTGGCGCACCACATCCCTGCTATCCAGTGCCGCAAAGCCTATCCCTTCCACATTTTTAAGAACCTTTAAAGCCTCTTCAAGTCCGGAAACTGTATTTCCTCCCAGGTCCTTCTGTGTAAGGTCGCCTGTAATTACAGCTTTGGAGCCAAACCCAATACGGGTCAAAAACATCTTCATCTGCCCGGGAGTGGTATTCTGGGCCTCATCAAGAATAATATAGGAGTTGTCAAGCGTACGCCCCCTCATGTACGCAAGCGGTGCGACTTCTATCAGACCTTTCTCCATATTCTTCTGAAAGCTGTCTGCCCCCATTATCTGATAAAGTGCATCGTATAACGGACGAAGATAAGGATCTACCTTACTTTGGAGGTCTCCGGGAAGGAAACCTAATTTTTCCCCGGCCTCTATGGCAGGCCTTGTAAGGATAATCCTTCCTACTTCCTCTGCCTTAAACGCTGTAACAGCCATCGCTATGGCGAGATATGTCTTTCCGGTACCCGCAGGGCCATAGCCGAAAGTTATCATATTGTCACGGATTGAATCTGTATAATTCTTCTGTCCGGCAGTCTTAGGCTTTATGGGCTTGCCCTGTATGGTACGGCAGATTACGTCCTTGTCCAGTTCCACCAGCATGTCCTGATTGTCTTCCCTTGCGAGGCTTATGCCGTATTCAAGCTTTTGCCTGTCAATCTTTTTTTCAGCCTTCGATGACTCTATCAGGTCTATAATAAGCCGGGTCGCCCTTTTAACATCCTTTTCTGCTCCGTATATATTCAGCCTGCCGTCACGGTCCGTGATATCAACGGACAGCTCAGTTTCTATTTTCGTAATAGAACTGTCATACATACCGAAAAGCAGCTTAAGGCTCTCCGCATCAATATCTAGGCTGTATTTGCTTTCTGCATTCTCGGTCAAAATAAGTCCTCCTAAAGATTCCTGAGTCCCTTGGGATAATGGTTCTTTATCCGTCCGCCGGCAAGCTTAAAGCCGCCCAACGGAACTCCAAGAACTGTAACGGTACCAAAACCTTTATCGCCGCCTGAGTATACCCCATTCTGTATCTGTGATAACCTCAGTTCCTCGCCATGAAGGTATGCTGAAATCTCACTGCTTCCCGGCGAAAGTTCCAGGCGGTTCTTTATACTGCATCCAAATGCAGAAAAAAAGTCATGGTGCGGAATAAACCGCTTTTTTTCAACACTTCCGATACAGACTCCCGTTTTTGTTACAGTTTTTTCAGGCAGCCTGCCTATTCCTCTGTCTAGATAAAAAAGAGTTTCACCGTTCCTGAATACGCAGTCCGCATTAATATCTGGAAGTCCGTTAAAAGCCTCTTCAATCAGTTTAAAGCATTCCCTGTCAGCTGGCCTTAAATTTCCAGACGGCCTAATATGATCGGAGAAATCATTTTTATCAAGTTCACCCGGCTTTTGGAAATACGCCATAAACTGGCCCTCGCCTTTTGATACATGAGGATAGAACCTATAAGCTGTTCCGTTTTTCAAAGGTACTGCAGTGGCATATTTTGTTACTATCTCCGGCGCATCAATTAACTCAAAGCCAAGCTCATCCCGGATAAAATCAGCGATTTCTTCATCTTCCTCCGGCGCATATGTGCAGGTGGAATAAACCAGCGTTCCTCCGGGCTTTACCATTGACACTGCGCTCCTAAGTATATCCTTCTGCCTTATGGCACAGTGTTCAATATTTGACGGGCTCCACTGCTCAACGCTCTCCGGATACTTTCTGAACATCCCCTCGCCGGAACAGGGCGCATCAACAAGTACTGCATCAAAATATGAAGGATAAAGCACTGCAAGATCTTCCGGATACATGCATGTGACGGCCACATTTTTAAAGCCCATCCGCTCTATGTTGCTACAAAGAATGCTGTTCCTGGCTTTATCCGGTTCATTTGAAATAAGAATCCCGCCGAGATCCGTAAGCTTCTGCGCCAGCTGTACAGACTTGCCGCCAGGCGCCGCACACAGATCAAGCACCCGAGCTTTTTCCGGCAGTTCTATTCCTTCAGCAACCAGCATCGCAGCGGGATCCTGGGAATAAATCATTCCGGCATGATGATATGCGCATCTGCCGATATGCATATCATCGACATAATAATATGCATGCCGCATTCCCGGAATCTTATCATACTTTAGTTCTTCACTTGCTTCCGCACATGATTCGAACTGTTCCACAGAAATAACGGCAGTATTTAGTGAAAAGGCCCGGACTGCAGGTTGTTCAAAGCTCTGCTCGAAAGCAGGGTAATCATTCCCCAGCTGGACCATCATTCTTTTTTTGAATTCTTCAGGCAGTTCTGATATCATCGGTCAATTTCCTGCCGCATTATCTTCAGGAACTATAGGCGGAGGTGCCACATAGGCTTCAGGCGGAATAAGTTCGCCGCGCTGTATCACTTCACCCTCGTTCTTAACAGCCTTGTAAATAAAACCGTCCTCTATGCTGACCATATAGTAATTGCCGGTCTTCATTGTTAATCCAGATGTATCCACAGTATATTCTGTAATTATGTAATAAATGTGAGGGTCCTTCGGCTCTTCCAATTCCCCGGTTTCAGGATCTGCCATGTTTCCGGATACCGCTTTGCCGTTCTCATCCAGATTTATTGCAGAATCAATGACATATGTATACCTAGTGAGATTGCCGGGAAGATGCCCTTCAATATCTGCAGTACGCCCCATATTAAGATTGTACTGCTTAAATGCAGCTATTACTGTCTGAAGGTCCAGTTCCGAATCAATCGTAAGGTCAAAATCGCATTCCGTAACATCACCGGATATGCCTTCCTGGGATATTGCAGCAAATATGAAATGGCTATGTCCCAAAGGCATCGGTATTCCCTCTGAATATTCATTTGACTCTCCCATAGTAGGCGGCGTTCCGTCAGTTGTATAGTAAACGGTACAGAACTGCGGTACTTCAGTCTCTATAAGCATCGGTACTGTGTACTCGCCGTCTGGCACAGAAATTGCAAGTGCATCAGGCACCCTGATATAAATCCTGTATGTTGCTTTTGCTACTTCTGATACAACACCGTAATTGTTTACAAATATAGCATTGATTTCATGGCTTCCAAGATTTAGCTGTATCGGGGAAGTATAAAGCGTCGACTGTAAAGTCGGCTCATGTCCGTCAGTCGTATAATATATGCTTCCGTTGGATCCTGCTGAAAGCGTCAATGAAATAACATCATCATATTCACCCGACGCATAGGAAAACTCTGGTGGATTTGCAAGATAATCCCTGAAATTGTTTACGATCGTTTCATTGTCGCAGGCTTCCAGTATGCTTTCTATCATAGGAAAATCCGACTGCTTCTCGTAATAAGAAATGATCTCCCTATATGCCCTTTCCTGGTTTTCATTCTTTTCATAGGCAATCTCCCAGAGCATCAGAAGGGCTTTTTCATCATCAAAAGCTTCAAAATAATATTGTGCCAGCTTAAACTTCATTTCATCATCGCCTGAAGATAAGGTCAGTGCCTTTTCCATATAGTCAATGGCACCGTCAAGGTCTCCCTCAAGGTATGCCTGCTCAGCCAGCCCTGCCTGATATTCGTAAGAACTGCTGCGGTATACCCGGACAGAAACAAAATAAACAAGACCAGCCAGCAGAAGCATTACTATCAGGAAAAGACATGCATAAAGCTTCTTGAAACGGCTCTTTGTGGCCGCCAGGAAGAACTGGTGGAAAATGTCATCATCATCGTAGTCATAGGAGTCATCATCGTAAAAATCATCGCCTTCATACTCTTCATCAAATTCAGAGTATTCTTCTTCCGGCTCGGCATACTCTGCAGCAAGTTCCTCACGCTTCCCAAAATCCGCAGTATCACCGCCTTCGGATTCTATATCATCATATTCTTCTTCGTAATACTCTTCTTCCTCGGGCAGGCTTTTTTCGTCCGGTATTTCGTCATAATCCCCGGCATACTCTTCATCATCAGGGCCAAATTCTTCGCGATAGCCGTCTTGACTCTCTTGGTCAGCATTATCCAGTTGGTCATCAGGGTAATCTTCAACCAAGTATCCGTCATCCACGGGGTACTCCTGTTCACTCGCCTGTGCGCCAGCTTCATCCATATCTTCGCTATCGTCTATAGGATTTCCCAGCGCGTCAAAAAGAGGACCGTTGTAGTCATCGTCATCCCGGACTTCATAACCGTCTGCATCAAAAACAGGACCGTCATAAAACAGGTTACCGTCCTCGTCATAATAATATCCTGCCTCTATCTCCTCCGGCGTTAGTTCTTCAAGATCCTCATCGTCAATGGAGATTTCAGAAAGGGTATCGCTTATCTGATTTTCAACCTCGGGCTCAAAATCCGGAATGAATCGAAACTCATGTCCGCATTCCGGACATAAGAGTTTTGATTCACCGACTTCAGCACCACAGACTGGGCATATCATTACAATAATCCTCCGGTCAACGCAAAGAAGAAATACAATTATCCATCAGCATGGCAATAGTCATAGGGCCTACGCCGCCAGGTACAGGAGTTATCTTTGAAACAATAGGCTCCACGGAATCAAAATCAACATCACCGCAGAGTTTTCCGTTATCCATTCTGTGTATACCAACATCAATAACAACTGCACCTTCTTTTACATAGTCAGCATTTATCATTTTAGGTTTGCCAACTGCAACTACAAGAATATCTGCTCTCTTGCAGATGCTCTTTAAATCTTTAGTCCTTGAGTGAGCTATTGTCACTGTGCCGTTCTCACGGAGCAAAAGTACGCCCATAGGCTTTCCAACTATATTGCTGCGTCCAACAACAACACACTCCTTGCCTTCAATATCAACATTGCTGCGTTTTAAGAGCTGTATAACACCGGCCGGAGTACAGGATACATAACCTTTCTCACCGATCAGCAGGGCCCCAACATTAAGGGGATGGAAACCGTCCACATCTTTCAGCGGAGAGATGCTGCGGATAATCTTATTTTCATCAATATGGTCAGGAACAGGAAGCTGCACGAGTATTCCATTTACGCTGTCATCCTTATTAAGCTTCTCAATAAGTCCAAGCAGTTCCTCCTCTGTAGTTTCTTTAGGCAGTTCGTATGACAGAGACTTTATCCCTATATACTCACATGCTTTCTTCTTGTTATTAACATATACAGCCGAAGCCGGATCATCGCCCACAAGAATAACAGCAAGGGTTGCTTCCTTTCCTTCAGCCTTAAACTTTTCAGCCTCTGCCTTTAATTCATCCTTTATTTCCTTCGATATTCTTTTACCGTCAATAAGCTCTGCCATATCTTCCTCCGAGATAGATTATTATACTTAGAACAGTCCTACAATATTTCCGTCATCATCCACATCGATGCTGTATGCAGCCGGCGTTGCAGAAAGCCCGGGCATAGTTGTAATAGAACCGGAAAGGGCTACTACAAAACCTGCACCTGCTGAAACGTATACTTCTCTGATATGGAAAGTAAATCCGTCAGGTCTGCCCAGAGTCTTAGGATCATCAGATAATGAATACTGTGTCTTAGCCATACATACGGGACACTCCTTAAAGCCCAGCTCCTCGATCTTAGCAATCTGCTTAAGTGCTGCCGGAGCAAATTCCACATTACCTGCACCATATATCTTTGTTGCAAGAGTTTCAATCTTCTCCTTAATGCCCATATCATCAGGATAGAGATAATGGAAATTATTCTCAGAATCAGCAAGTTTCATCACATCCTTAGCAAGGTCAAGTGCACCTTCGCCCCCCTTTGCCCAAACTTCAGAAACTGAGAAAGGAACATCAAGCTTGCCAAGGATCTCCTTAAGGCATTCAACTTCCGCATCCGTATCGCTGACAAATTTATTTATAGTCACGCATACAGGCAGACCGTAGGACTTGATATTCTCAACATGCTTGATAAGGTTGCATGAGCCGTTCTTAAGCGCTTCTATATTTTCATTTGTAAGATCAGCCTTTGCAACGCCGCCATTATACTTTAAAGCCCTTATTGTAGCTACGATAACAACCGCATCAGGCTTAAGACCAGCCTTACGGCACTTGATATCAAGGAACTTCTCTGCGCCTAAGTCTGCGCCGAATCCGGCCTCGGTAACAGTATAATCAGCAAGACGCATAGCAGTCTTTGTAGCAATTATGGAATTGCAGCCGTGAGCGATATTAGCAAAAGGTCCGCCGTGAACGATAGCCGGTGTATGCTCCAAGGTCTGAATCATATTAGGCTTTATAGCATCTTTTAAAAGTGCTGCCATTGCACCTACAGCATTAAGTTCACCTGCTGTTACAGGCTCGCCGTCCAGATTATATGCAACAATGATTTCAGAAAGTCTCTTCTTAAGATCCTTCATATCGCTGGCAAGGCAGAAGATAGCCATTATCTCGGAAGCAACGGTAATTACGAAGTGGTCTTCCCTAACGAAGCCGTCGCCCTTAGCACCTAAGCCTACAACAATGTTGCGCAGGCTTCTGTCATTTACATCCATACATCTTTTCCACAGGATCTGCCTTGTATCTATACGAAGCTTATTTCCCTGATGGATATGGTTATCGATTAACGCAGCAAGCAGGTTATTTGCTACAGTAATAGCATGGAAATCACCGGTAAAATGGAGGTTAAGCTCATCCATGGGAACCACCTGTGAATATCCGCCGCCGGCAGCGCCGCCCTTCACGCCAAAGCAGGGACCTAATGACGGCTCACGGAGTGCAAGGCAGGTCTTCTGGCCGAGTTTTGAAAGTCCCTGTGCCAGTCCTATTGAAACAGTGGTCTTACCTTCACCTGCAGGTGTGGGATTTATTGCAGTAACAAGAATCAGTTTACCCGTTTTATTATTCTCGATACTTTCGAGAAAATCTTCTGAAAGCTTAGCCTTGTATTTGCCATACTGCTCAAGGGCATCTTCAGGTACATCAAGCTTCTTAGCCACATTTACGATTGGCTCAAGTTTTGTTTCCCTTGCAATCTCGATATCTGTTTTCTGTGCTCCCATTTTGACCTCCTGTTTGTTCTGATAAATTATATATTACTAAGGAATTCCTCCAGCGTACTCTTATCCATGAGCACCTTTCTCGGATTTGTTCCCTCCTCAGCACCTATAACGCCGGCTTCTTCCATCTGGTCCACCATGCGTGCGGCACGATTATATCCTACTTTGAACACCCTTTGCAACATGCTTGCTGAAGCCTTTTGCTTTTCAACAACAAAACGGCAGGCATCTGCAAAATACGCGTCATAGTCCTTTCCCGGCTCTGCGGAAGCTCCATCCGACGATGAGGAAGATGAACTCTCTGAATTTGCCATGCTGGATATCTTTTCGGCAACTTCATTATCGTATACATCATCGCCTGCATTCTTTTTAAGGAACTCAACCACCTTCATAACTTCATCGTCAGAAACAAAGGCGCCCTGTACACGAAGCGGCTTATTGAAGCTCTGGGGATGGAAAAGCATATCTCCGTTACCCAGGAGACGCTCAGCGCCTACAGTATCCAGGATAGTCCTGGAATCCACGCCGGATGAAACACGGAAAGCCAGACGGCTGGGCATATTAGCCTTTATAAGTCCGGTAATGACATCCACACTTGGACGCTGGGTTGCGATTATCAGGTGTATTCCCGCAGCTCTTGCAAGCTGTGTCAGACGGCAAATGGAAGCTTCAACATCTTTCTGTGCTACCATCATAAGATCTGCCAGCTCATCAACTATGATCACTATATGAGGCAGCTTCTCAACACCGTTGCCCTCAGCCTTTTCATTGTATCCCCTCATATCCCTTACGGAGAACTCGGAAAAAGCCTTATATCTGCGCATCATCTCTGCAACAGCCCACGCCAGGGCCGCATTTGCCTGCCTTGGATCAGATACCACAGGAAGAAGCAGATGCGGTATGCCGTTATATACGGAAAGCTCAACGACCTTCGGATCTATCATTATAAGCTTCACATCTTCAGGCGAAGACTTATACAAAAGACTCAGGATAAGAGTGTTTATAAACACAGACTTACCGGAGCCTGTAGAACCGGCCACCAAAAGGTGCGGCATCTTTGCTATATCGGATACTATTATCTTTCCCGTTATATCCTTACCTACTGCATAAGTAAGATTTGCCTGCGAACTTTTATAATCCTTGCTGTCGATAAGATCCCTGATAAGCACAGGTATCTTTTCCTTATTCGGTATCTCAATACCTACAGCAGCTTTTCCGGGGATTGGCGCTTCTATTCTTACATCCTGGGCTGCAAGATTGAGCTTTATATCATCAGTGAGATTCAGGATCTTGTTGACCTTAGTTCCTGCTTCAGGCTTTAATTCAAACCTTGTTACCGAAGGTCCCTGGCTTATATGCTCAACCGTTGCCTTTACGCCGAAATTCTTAAGAGTCTCCTGAAGAAGCATCGCAGTCTCCTTCAGACTTTCATCCGTATCGCCGCCCTTATTCTTTTCGTTTACCTCCAGTAGAGATACGGGGGGAACAGTATATGCCTTCTTTTTCTTAACAGGCTTTGCTGGTTCTTCTTTTTTTGCCGTTTCAAGCCTTCCTGCATCAGAAGAATCATTTTCATTCTTCTCCGGCTCCCTGTTCTCCTGCTGATATGTTCTTTCAGTAACAGGTGTAGGCATTCCGGAAAGATCCGCAGGAAGAAAAGCCCTCATATCCTGCTGGGGTGCAGGGGCATCATTCTTTTCATCGCCCTTTTCATCTGTTGACGCATCAGTTTTATCTTCTGGCCTAAAGCTTGAAGAATCATCCTCTGCCGGATTAGATAAAACTTCTTCCCCTGATGCATTAGATTTATCAGAATCCTTTTCTTCAGATTCATTATCAGAAGAAACATCTTCCATAGAATCTGTTTTCACGGAATCTTTATCAAACTGGCTTTCTGACTCTTCAGTCTTATTATCCAAATTTGTCTCTTCTGTATTATCTGCATCATTTTCACTAACTTTGCTGTCATCAGTATTTTCGGCAAATAAACTTTCACCGGCCTTATTAGGCTCTGTAACTTCTGAAGATATTATTTTCACATCTTCATCAGCAATAATCTCAGAAATTGAAAATGAATCAGGAGATTCTTCTTTATGCAAAAGGTCTTCATTTACTTTGATGATAAGGGGAGCTTCTGCCTCGTTTATTTCTGAAACAGAGGGACCTTTGGCTGATAAGTTATCATTCAGGACTGTACTTGTATCAGCATCAGGCATATCAAGAGGCTTCGGTACTGCATGGATGTCAGCAGCCGAAATCTCCGTTATGTCCCCTAATTCACCGGAACCGTTCATGCCTATTGGCATAAGGTCTGCAGAATCACTCTTGAATCCTGTAGGGTCAGCTATGATGGTTATTTCATGGATGTCATCAAGCTTGCCCGGTGAAACAAATGCTGCAGGTTTCTTTTTATCTTTTTCTTTATTTTTACGCATGCTGCCCGCAAGAATAGCCGCATCCTCAGCCTGCTCCTTCTTAAGCTGCTGTTCCCTGCGCTTATTCTCAGCTTCTTCCCTGCGTCTTTCTGCCTCTTCCTTACGCCTTGCGGCTTCAGCCTGGGCCCTGATATTCTCCTCAGCCTGAATGATCTCATCATCAGGACCATCGAAACCGTCAGATTCTTTGCTCTGGCGCCTTTTTTCTGCCCAGCGTTCCCTTGCTTCTTCTCTTTCAAGGGCTTTCTCTTCCTTGAGCGCTCTCTTTTCTTCGTTACGAAGCTTCCTTTCCTCCAAACGTCTCCTGCGCCTTTCTAAAGCTTCTCTTCTTTCTTCTTCAGAATAGTCATCCTCCGGCACGGTATCCCTGCTAAAAAGAAAATCTTTTATATATCCAAGATAGATAAAGAAATCAGGCCCTAAAAACAGGGCAAGACTTATGATCATAAGCAATATAAGAAGTATTACGGAACCTACGGTACCAAATATCTTATAAAAACCGTAGGCAGGCAGTCCAAACAGAACACCGCCGCCCTTGCCGGCCTGATATAAAATGCCCAGCTTACTATCTGTTGTAGTCGCCATAGTATCAAATGGCGTTTTGCTTACAAACGAGGCCATCATTCCGAAAAAGACAAGGAATGCGATAGCGCCTATTTTTTTCACAAGAGGAATTCTGTTTTCTATGAAAAGAGCGCGATAGATAATATATCCCATAAACACAACCGGCAGGATATAGGCCATTATTCCCATAAGTCCGGAGAAAAACACCTTCAGTGCCGGTCCAAATGCGCCGCTGATAAGACCTATCATGCATAAAAAAATCACCAGCAGCACGCAGAATGATACCAGCATGAAAATTAGAAACTTATCATCTACGCTAAGGGAACTTCCGCTGTTCTTATTTCTTCTTGAAGAAGAGGCCGAACCTTTCCTTGCGGGGCTCCGTCTTGCGGCTGTACTTTTCTTTGTTGTTTTTTTTCTTCCTGACGAGGAAGAAGATGTAGTTCTTCTCTTTGTAGCCATTATCAAAAACCTATCAGATAGATTCAGTCATCAATATCAAAAAAGTCCATGCCGTTCAGATCCTCTAAGTCAAAATGCATCTGGGCGGCAGATACCGGGTAATCAAAATCCATGTTCCTAGTAATATGTTTCTTAGGATGCGGAAGCGGATTTGCAATTTTGGCAGCACCGACATATTTTCCCATAGAGCGGGCGCTGCTCTCAATATTTGAAACAATCACATCATTCGGCAGTTTCAGATTGCTGGTTATGGAAGTGCTTGCACCTTTTCTTATGGGTGTCGGCTTTTTTTCTGTTGCTGTAACAGTTTCAGTTACCTTGGCAGCCGGTTCATTTTTGTTTTCTTCATTAGTGTTTTCATTAGCAGTTTCATCAGCCTTTACAGATTCTCTGGTACCTTCTGTTTCTGCAGAGGATTCAACCTTTTCATTATTCTCATTATTTACGGCTTTCTTAATTTCATCCGGAGACTGAGCTGCATTCTCATTTTCAGTTGCAGCCGCATCCGATTTTAACTCTTTTTCATCAGAATTATTAGATTCTTTATCAGTTACGCCATTTTCACCGTCAGCATCATTCTGATTGCTTTCTTTCTTATCCGCTCCAGTTTCACCCTGCTCTGCTGCAGCCCCTGCAGCATTTTTAACAGGATAAGCACGGTTCCTCATAAACCGGCTTTTCCTACGCAGTTCTTCTTCAGGCATATCTTTCTTCTTTGCCTCATATTCAGCCTGCAGCGCCATAGCTTCCTTTACCGCATCAGATATTTCCTTCGGTGGCTCGTTATTTACATCGTCAGAAGTCTTTGTAATGTTTGCCTCATCTTTCTTAAGCGCAAGCTCCGCCTCGTTATTAACCGTATCATTGAGAAGCTGCTTTTCCTTAAGTGCTTCAGCTTTTTTTATGATTTCTTCAGAAACAACAGTTTCATTTTTATCAGAAACGGATGCGCCATTATTAGATTCATTAGAATGATCAGCGGCATTTTCATCCTCAAAGGCGATATCCTGAGCAGCAGGAGACGGTGTAACGTCATCTGCCTCATCACTTCCAGGCGTTCTCTTCTCAGCATCCAGTTTAGGCGGCTCTATTGCCGGCATGGGATTAAGTACTGTGCCGGTTTCTTCGTCATCCTTTTTTTCAGGAGTTTTTTTCAGGAAATCAAGCGTAGCTTCTAATTCGCTTAAATTAGGGCTTTCAATATGCTCCATTTCTTCGAATTTGAGATTTTTTTTCTTTGCAAAAAGCATAAAACCTCCGGTCACTCTCCGTCTGCGCTGCCGGCAGACGACATGTCACTGTCCTCTATAAAATAAAGGGGCCTGTTCTTTACTTCAGCATATATCTTTCCGATGTATTCCCCTATGACACCAAGTGACAGAAGCTGTACCCCGCCAAGGAACCAAACTGAAAGAATCAGGGATGTCCAGCCTCTCTCCACATCATTAGTAAAATATGAAATAAACGCATAAACAGCGGCCGCAAAGCAGATGACAAGTACCAATATTCCTATGCTTGTTATCATCTGCAGGGGCTTTGTGCTAAATGAAGTAATACCGTTTAAGGCAAGGGCCAGCATTTTGCGGAAAGGATACTTTGATTCCCCTGCAGTTCTGGCTTTTCTCTCATAGCTTACTTCATCTGTCTTAAATCCAAGCTGCGGAATGATGCCCCTTATATACAGATTCTTCTCCCGGTACTCAGATAGAGCCCCTACAGCCCGCCTGCTCATAAGCCGAAAATCTGCATGATTATAAACAGTCTTTACTCCCATTGAGGCTAAAAGCTTATAAAACATCTGCGCCGTAGTACGCTTGAAGAAAGAATCCGTTTTCCTTCCGGAACGCACGCCATATACAATGTCAGCACCGGCAATGTATTTATCTACCATATCCGGAATAACATTCACGTCATCCTGAAGGTCGGCGTCTATGGAGATCATCATGTCGGCATATTTTTTTGCTTCCATCAGTCCTGCGATAAGCGCACTCTGGTGGCCTCTGTTAGCTGAAAGCGTAACAAAACAGACATGCTCACGTTCTTTAGCATACTCCCTCAGCATAGGAAGAGTCCTGTCTTTTGAGCCGTCATTTACAAAGAGCACAAAAGAATTACTTGAGATTCTTCCGTCAGCGATCATCTTCTCAATGAGTTCAGTAAGTACATCAACTGTTGTCGGAAGCATCTCTTCTTCGTTATAACAGGGCACCACTATTGAAAGGCAATTGCCTATTTTTTCCTCAGCTTCGAAATTATTCATCCCAGTTTGTGTAAACGTTCTGAACATCATCATCTTCGTCAAGAAGATCGAGTATCCTTGTAAGGTTCTTTACAGCATCGGGATCTGTTACTTCCACATAGTTCTGCGGAATCATTGTAACTTCAGCACTTGCCATTGCAATTTTCTCATCTTCGAAAGCTTTCCTTACTTCATCAAAAGCTTCAGGAGATGTAAGGATCTCATAGGAATCATCCTCTTCGCTGAAATCGTCAGCACCTGCATCCAGGGCTTTTTCCATAAGAGTATCAGCATCAAGCTCACATTCCTCTTTATCTATTATAATCTGGCCCTTCTGGTCAAACATAAAGGATACGCAGCCCTGTGTACCGATGCTGCCTGTTCCTTTTGTGAATGCAGACCTCACATTTGCCGCTGTACGGTTCTTATTATCCGTAAGCGCCTCAACTATGATGGCTGTTCCACCGGGGCCGTATCCCTCATAGGTTACGCGCTCATAATTTACATCGCTTCCTGCACCGGCAGCCTTCTTTATGCCTCTTTCAATTGTTTCGTTAGGCATATTGGCAGCTTTTGCCTTCTGTACTACAGTAGCCAGCTTGAAATTATTATTGATATCCGGGCCGCCTTCCTTAACGGCAACGGCTATTTCCCTTCCCAGTATTGTAAAGATTTTGCCCTTAGCTGCATCATTTTTTTCCTTCTTGTGCTTAATGTTGGCAAATTTCGAATGTCCTGACATAAAAACCTCCTACAATTAAATTTACATAACTTAAAAATTATATCACAAACTGCAGTTTCCCGCAATCCGCTTCAGCTCTCATCACTCTCTTCTTCTGCACCGTTTTCAGCATCATTCTGGGGTCTTACAGGGCTTAAACCGACAAGTTTAATGATCTTGTCAGAAGCCTCCAGTACCTCAAAATGATAGCCGCCTATATCGGTTTCAAAATACTCGTTATCCCCCGGAATATGCCCCATCCGGTCCGTAAGATAACCGTTTATGGTCTCAAAATCGCTCTCGCCGAAATCGATGCCAAAGCGTTCATTAAGATCATCCAGCCTTGTGAATCCGTCAATTTCATAGACTTCGCCGTCACCGGTTATCATCTCCAGTTCCCTGTCATATTCATCCCTTATGCTGCCGACGATTTCTTCCAGGATGTCCTCCATGGATATAATTCCTGAAGTCTGGCCGTATTCATCCGTTACGATAACCATCTGGGTATTTGATGACTGCATTTTGCTGAACAGGTCGTCTATGCTCTTGGTCTCCGGAACGAAAAAGGTTTCCAAGAGGCTGTCCTTGATATCAGCAAGAGCCGGATTTCTTTTAGGATTCTGTTCTAAAAGCCTGACAGCATCCTTAATATGCAGTATGCCTATGATGTGATCCAGGTCCTCGTGGTAGACCGGATACCTGGAATAGCTGGAATTCAGTATGTCCTTAAGCGCATCCTTGAGCTTGACTGTATCCTCGAAAGCAGCGATCTTATTCCTCGGCACCTGGATGCTAGAGGCTTCAGTTTCAGACAGCTCAAAGATATTATTTATCATCCTGGCTTCGCTTTCTTCTATGGTACCGCTCTCCTGACCTTCATTTACGATTGCAAGGATCTCATCCTCCGTAACATTGTCATCCGCGGGATTCCTCTTTACGCCGAATATGCTTGCTAAGAGGCCGGAAAAAAGATTTATCGTGAAAACAAAGGGAGTCAGTACCACTGACAGTATATGCCATATGGAATAAAGTTTTTCTGCAAACATAAGATGATGGAACCGTCCAAGGTAAAAAGGAAACATAATGCCTATTATTCCCCAGACAATAAAAATGGCTGCAAGAATAAGAATATCAAATATCACCG
The DNA here is from genome assembly GCA_017635395.1 of Lachnospiraceae bacterium. Classification (GTDB taxonomy): domain Bacteria; phylum Bacillota; class Clostridia; order Lachnospirales; family Lachnospiraceae; genus NK4A136. The sequence continues at coordinate 39,588 of JAGBLN010000022.1, read as the reverse complement.
GATGGCTTATGGGAAAAGCTGCCGTACTGCGAAAAAGGAAATATACAAAAGAAAAATCAAAAGGAACCAGCAGTACCAGTCCTGTACATATAAGTTTTTCCGGATGGTCCTTTACGGACGCCCTTCTTTCATCAAGAGTATCCTCATCATCCTGAGACAAAGCTGAAAGCGCGGCCAGATAAGCAGTAAACAGACCGTTTATGACCATAGAAAAAACAAGGAACAGTACCATAAACCTAATTTCATGAAAAAACTGATCATATGATATATTCATTGTCGTTATCCTCTGCGGTAGACCCTGGGTACTCGTTTTCCTATATCGCAAACTGCCTCGTAATTGATGCGGTCAGAAAGCTTTGCAAACTCATCCATGGTGATTTCTTCATCGCCGTCTCTTCCTACCACGGTAACGATATCTCCCACGGAGATCTCATCATTCATGCGTATGTCCACCATCAGCTGATCCATGCAAACTCGGCCGACCACATTGTATCTTTTGCCTCTGATAAGAACTACGCCCTTATTCGAAAGGCTCCTGGGAAAGCCGTCGGCATATCCTATAGAAACAGTGGCTATCCTGGTCTCCTTATCAGTAATATAGGTTCCGCCGTAGCTTATGGCAGTACCGGCAGGCACATCCTTGATGAAGATAACAGAGCTTTTAATCTCCATTGCAGGCTTTATCTTGATGCTGTCCTTATTCACTTCATCAGAAGGCCACAGGCCGTATGTTATAATTCCTGATCTTACGATATCAAAATGAAGCTCCGGCATATCAATTATTGCCGCGCTGTTTGCACAGTGCTTAAGGGGAATACTTATGCCGTTTTTCTCGATCTCATCCGTAAATTCCTTAAAAGCATTCAGCTGCTCATAAGCTGCGGATTTATCCGTTTCATCAGCCCTTGCAAAATGGGTGAATATTCCCTCTACCTCAATTCCGCTCATATAGCTTACCTGTTCAACGAACTCAAGGCCGCGTTTATTGGGAGTTATGCCTATACGCCCCATGCCTGTATCAACCTTGATATGGACCTTGCACTTCCGACCCAGCTGGTTTGCGACTGCATTTATCTTTGATGCGGAATGAAGGTCAAATATCGGGATCCTGATGCCGTTTGCAACAGCCATTCCGTACATTGCAGGAGCAACGTAGCCTAAAATAAGTATGGGCTTGTCACAGCCGATATGAACTATCTCCATGGCCTCATCAATAGTAGCGACAGCATAGCCCCAGAGTGAATCCACATCTGCAAGGGTCCTTGCTACTGCAACAGCCCCGTGGCCGTATCCGTCAGCCTTGATAACAGCCATTATCTTGGTATCATCAGGTATTCTCTCGGCAACAGCAAGAATGTTTTCCTTTATATTTTTAAGGTCTACGGTAGCACTTACGCGTTCTGTATTTAACATATATACCTCCCAGTTTACTTACACGCCTCTGGCAGATGCCTGATCATGTCTGACGGCAGCATCGACGCAGCACTTTTTTCTTTTGCCGCCATGTCGCCTGCCTGGCCATGAAGCCACACTGCTGATGCGACAGTTCTGCAAGGATCCATATCAGGTTCCTCAGATTTAACTGCTTTTGCCACAAAAGCGGCAATGATACCGCTTAAAACATCTCCGCTTCCGGCTGTCCCCATGCCGTCATTTCCGGTATCATTTAAATATACATTACTATATCCGCCTGCAACTATGGTTGTGGCATTCTTAGCCGCAATAATGCATCCCGTCTCATCTGCGGCTTTGGCAACACTTTCCGGAATGCTGCATGAAATGTCCGGAAACAGCCTTGACCACTCACCGGGATGCGGGGTTATGACAGTAGTCAGGCCCTTTTCTTTCCTGGTCGTCAGAATGTTCATATCATTTGCTATATGATTAAGCCCGTCAGCATCAATTACCACAGGTTTTTCTTTTTTCAGAGCAGCCTCAAGCACGCTGTCAATTACCGGGGCATTCCTGCCAAGGCCGCAGCCAATTACTATGCAGTCGCACCAGCTTATGTTTTCTTCCAACTCGCTGTATGATATTTTATCGTAAGCCGCAAACATTGTCTCCGGGATTTCATGCATGAGTATCGGCAGGTTTTCGCTGTCTGAAAGCACCTTAACCATTCCGGCACCGGCAGCAAAGCAGGCTCTTGCATTTAATATGCAGGCTCCAGGCATTCCCTTCGATCCGCAGACGCACAGTACTTTCCCGAAATCAGATTTATTCCCGGAGGGATCCCTGTGCATAATATCCTTAACATCATCTTCATCTAAACTTAACGCAATAAGCTCATCCGAAGCTAAAGATAATAAGCCATCCTGATACATCCGGTTTATATCAGGCGTGTTAACAGCCAGGTCTTCCATAAGCTGCACCCTGCCGGTATATGTCCTGCCCTTTGAAAGCAGGCTCCCCCTTTTCGCCGCAAAAAAAGTCACCGTTTCATCAGCATATACAGCATCGCCTAAAACATCGCCGGTATCAGACGACAGGCCTGTCGGTATGTCTACAGCAATAACCTTGCACTCTGTATTTTTCTTTAAATCGTTTATTAAGCTAACAGCCTCCAGATATTCACCGGAAACAGGCCGGTTTAATCCTATTCCTAATAAGGCATCAACAACTGCATCATAGCTTTTATTCTTATCAAGGCTTTCAAGCCCAGTAAATACAACATCTTTTTCATACAGGGAATCAAGCATTTGCTTTTGCGTCTGCCATTCAGTGCTGGCATGTTCTATATTGCCTATAACACATACGGTTACGCCCACGCGTGAATTTGCGAGCATCCTTGCAACAGCAAGACCGTCAGCGCCGTTATTCCCTGTACCTGCAAAGACCAGTACTTCATGCTCTGCATGTTTCATTACTGTTTCAAAAACAGCAGATGCAGCATATTCCATCAAAAGTAAAGAAGGAACACCTGATGTCTCTTTCAGGTATTCCTCAAGGGCTTTTGTCTGTTTTGTTGTCAGTACTGCCTGCATCTGTAATCTGCTTTATAAAAAAGTATTTTCTATATCTGTTTTATTAGCTGGTGCTGTTGTCATTCTCTTAATTTTCAGTATTTCCTGAATCATTCTGTCCGCTATTTCCCTGTACACTATCGGTCTGCGGCTTTTCAGCCGTTTCAGGATCTGACTTTTTAGGCTTTGCACTTCCGGGAGGCACGATCGGATTGTCCCCCGGATTGTACTGCATGTCAAAGATATCAATAACCTCAGGTCCGAAAATATCATGCATGTAGGAATACATCTGCTGTATCTTTATCTTGCATTCCTGACGACGCACCACATTTTTCTTTAACTCGATACGGATGCCTGCTATCCACTCGTCCAGCTCTTTTTCTTTTTCGGTCTTTTCCTTGATGACATCGTAGCAGACTTCCATGGTATCGAGCATGAGCGATATATTGACCTCATTGATCTGTGAAGGAAGATCCAAAAGCTCATCCTGATACTTGTCAAGCAGCGCATTGCATTCATTAATGCTTGCCGAATACTCTGCCTGCTTGGTCTCGGCATCATCCTCGTCCATGACATTAACGATCTTATCCATAAGAGCAGCCTTCTTCTTACGGATAGACTTTAGTTCATTATTTACCTTGCCCTGCTGTTTTAACAGCTCTTTTAATTTTTTTTCCTTCTCGATCATCTCCGGTGTATGATCGATGCCTGCCATAAGCTTATACCACTTATTATCAAGTGAAATAATAGGAATTTTCTTTCCTTTAAGTGCAGGCCTGAAAACATCATCCGTTCTGGACATAAAACCGCCTCTTTTTTACTGGGTTTCCAGAGTTGCCCTGATCTCTTTTATGAAATCACCGCTGTTCAAAACCTTAACATCCTTTAAGGATGTGATAAGAGCCAGGTCCTTTGTCATGCGCCCGCTTTCTATGGTACCGATGGTTGCTTTCTCAAGACGGTCAGCAAAGTCGCAAAGTTCCTTATTGCCGTCCAGCTCGCCGCGCTTGCGCAGTGCGCCTGTCCAGGCAAATATGGTAGCCACTGAATTAGTGGATGTCTCCTCGCCTTCCAGATGCTTGTAATAGTGTCTCTGTACGGTTCCGTGTGCTGCCTCATACTCATAGATTCCGGCAGGAGAAACCAGGACAGATGTCATCATTGCAAGAGAGCCGAAAGCTGAGCTTACCATATCGCTCATTACATCTCCGTCATAATTCTTGCATGCCCAGATGATACCTCCCTTGGACTTCATTATGCGGGCAACAGCATCATCAATAAGGGTGTAAAAATAAGTTATTCCGGCATCCTTGAATCTGTCGCTGTAATCTTTCTCATATATGTCATTGAAAATATCCTTAAAATTATGGTCATACTTCTTTGAGATAGTATCCTTCGTAGCAAACCAGAGGTCCTTTTTGCTGTCCAGCGCATAAGTAAAGCAGGCATGCGCAAAACTTTCTATGGACTTATCAAGGTTATGAACTCCCTGCATGATGCCGGGGCCTTTGAATTCCTGAATAAGCTCCCGGGTCTCGTTTCCGTTTTCATCCTCAAATACGAGATATCCCTTGCCGGGGCCGGGAACCTTTATCTCAACATTCTTATAAACATCGCCATAAGCATGCCTTGCAAGTGTTATGGGCTTTTCCCAGTTCCTTACGCAGGGTTCTATGCCTTTTACAAGAATAGGTGTCCTGAATACTGTTCCGTCAAGGATGGATCTGATGGTACCATTAGGGCTCTTCCACATCTCCTTAAGGTCATATTCCTTTACCCTGGCAGCATTCGGAGTAATGGTAGCGCACTTAACAGCAACTCCCAGCTCCTTGGTCCTTTCAGCCGCCTGGACGGTTATCTTATCATCAGTCTCATTTCTCTTCTTAAGCCCGAGATCATAATATTCTGTATTAAGATCAATATAAGGTGTTAAAAGCTCATCCTTGATCATTGCCCAGAGGATCCTGGTCATCTCATCGCCGTCCATCTCAACCAGCGCAGTATTCATAGCTATCTTGCTCATGTAAGTAAGTCTCCTTTTGTGTATTATTCTTTAGCAGTATCTTTTCGTTGTATTATATCAATTTTTATTAAAACGGTGTAGTGCATCGAAAAGTTCAAATCATTCGTTAGCAAACACACCGTCAGCTACAACCTTCACATCATCCGGAAGTTCCGGCGATTCCTCTGTCCCTTTGTAACCGATCAGGACTCCGTCACCTATTACAAGAAAATCCCCTGCGTTGGGATCGTTTTCCCATGCCTGGTACCAGGGCGTGTACGCAAAGGCTTTTTCGCCCACCTTTTTTACGCTGTTCGGGATAGAAACATTGCTTAAGCTGTCACAGTGATAAAATGCACCTTTCCCAATCTCAGTCACCCCATCAGGAATGGATATTTCCGTAAGCCTTGTCCTTGCAAAGGCAAATGCGCCTATCTCAGTTATTCCAGACGGTATGCTATATGATGTCAGTGTCTGATCAAGGTAATGGGAATAATCAGCTGTTTCATTTGGATCGACAGCCGGCAGCTTGCTTCCGTCTGCAACCTCCATGTCGGAAGACATTATCACATAAGCCCTGTCCGATACGATTTCGCTGCTTCCAAGCAGCTCTCCATCCACATCATCATTGGTAAATGTATACAGTCCGTTGCCGCTGCTGTCATTATCATTTCCTGCAGTTAAATCAGCAGAACCTTCATCCGAGCCGTCTCCATCCGATGTTAAAAGTGTACCGGTGCCATTATCTGATGTTTTTTCTTCCGGAACATTCACAAGAAGCGAAGAATCATAGGTATTAAAATCTCCGCATACATATCCCTTTTCAGATGCATAGGCTGCAGCTGAAGACATGTCAGGGCAATTAAAATACAGCGTATCGGGACAGCCATCAAATGCTGTTTCATGAATATTGCTTAATGAAAGCGGAAGCGTGACCTGTTTAAGATTTTTACAGTCCTTTGCTGCCCCCATGTTCAGCTTTGTTGTCGGAGTCTGAAAAACAAGATTTTCTAAGCTGTCACATGACGCAACCGCATAGTCCCCTATTTCTGGCATCCCCGGAACTATCAGCTCTTTAAGATTATCGCAGCCCCAGAAACTGTAGCGCTTGATCTCCGAAACAGTAGACGGTATGGTATATGTCATTTTTCTGCTTCCTGCAAAATACTGATACATAACCGTCTGATCTGAGTTAAACAGTCCTGAATCACTGCATTTAAAATTTATATTTCCCTTATCAAGGGCAATATTCATCAGGCTGTCGCAGTCGCTGAAAGTACCGCTTCCCAGATCATACAAGCCTTTTCCTATGGAAACATATGAAAGGGATGAACATCCCCAGAATGCAGAATCTTCTATTTTCGTGACACTGTCAGGGATTTTTACAGTCTTTAAAGCGCTGCAGTCCTTAAATGCTGCATAACCTATGGTGGTCACGCCCTCAGGGATAGTAACGGATTCCAGTGTAGAATTGCCGCAAAAAGCCTCCGCACCTATAGTCTTAACTCCGGGGGGAATATTTACGCTGGTCTCATTTCCGGTGTATGCAGAAAGAACGCCGTCCGAGATATTAAGTCCTGCATCCGATGCTTTTGCGCTGTATATGCCGCCTAAAAACAGAACAAGAAGCAGAACTATGGCCGGAATTGCAGTTATCACCAATATCCTTTTCTTCATAGTTACCACCTCCTGTTCCTAAAAAGTTAAAAATTATTTCTTCTTCTTTTTCGGTCTTCTGTCCTTCCACAGGAACAGTACACACGACATGCTTACCATCCCTGCTGACAAAAACCACTTAGGCGCTATGCCGTCACCGGTCTTAGGCGTGTCGTCCGCAGATCCGGCCTGCATATGCTCCGTATTTACAAATACAGAGTACGGCGAGAAGTGGGTTGCAGTAAACTTAATACACGGCACTCCGTCAATAGTCGTAAACTGGGCGGTCTTTTCTTCCATCTGACCGTTTATGACTACACCCACCTTGTTATTACCCGCATAACTTACCATCTCATCAGGTATGGGCAGCGTGATCGTTACCGCCAGATTTTCAGTATTCTCTACCTTCATCGTGCCGGTCTCATCATACAGTGAGATATCGAATGCCACAAACTTTACATAATCGAATTCGTCACCGTACTTATTCCTGAGTGCCTGCTCTACCTCAGCATAAGCAGCCGCAGAATCGGTTATCTTAAGTACGAAATTATCGGTAGATCCGGCAACTGTTGCCGAAGCCAGGTTCTTATTATTGTTGTCAATAGTATCAGTAGTAACTCTTACTTCGGTATTGCCCTTGCTTGCAGAATTATTGCTGGTTGAATTCTTGCCGGTTCCGGGCGTACCGCTAGCATTATTGTTCGAAGAGGATCCAGGTGTTGTTCCTGCACCTGCGGACTTATATGTGGCAGTAACCTTAACATCATGTGAAGGCATGATGAATGTGGTAGACACTGCCGTAGGATCCGAGAATCCGATATCGCTGTTGGATGTAGTCCACTTGTCAAATACCTTTCCGTCAGGCGGCGCATATGCCGTTATAGTAACGACTTTACCCACTCCGTACTGACCTGTTCCGGCACCGTTTTCAACTATTACATTATAGCCGGACGAAGCCGATGCTGACGGATTATTGGAATTGCTTGCAGCAGAAGACGCACTTGCCTTGTTACTTGCCGTAGCCGATGCAGACACTGATGCGGATGCTGACGCCGCAGGCGATGTGGTGGCAGGAGGATTAGTCTTATTTGATGCCTCTCTCGCAGCAGCAGTCGCCGTTGCATAAGCCGATGCCTTAGTTGCTTCAGAAACAGCTTCCGCAAGATCGGCCAGATTACCCAGCTCCTTGATGATATCAGCTGTAGCAGCCTCTGTTGCTTTTTCAAGTTCGTCAGCTTCAAGCTTTACAGTACCATCCGGATTAATATCAAAGATATCGCCATAATCCTGGACAATATCCGCCATCTCATTTTCAAGAGCCTTCATTGCAGCGGCAATAGGACCGTAATCCTCGCTGTCAGGCGAAAGTTCATTGAAATCCTTAACCAGCTTATTGTACTTGCTTACAAGGTCTTCCACTGCATCAACAGTCTCTGCCCGGTTTGCGCTTAAGGGCGATGCCTTTGCAACTTCGTCAGCTGATTCCTTAAGTGCATCAGCATCCTGCTTGATATTATCCTCAAGCGGACTGGTTTTTTCTTCAAAGATTGCAATCCACTGACGATCCTCTGTGGCATTATCCAGCTTCGAGGATTCCATCGGCGACCATGACGAGAATGCCCAACCATTATGAGCTGCAAGCTTAGGTGTAGGTTCATTCTTTGGATATTTGTCATCAGCACCGGAAGTTACCTTATGCTGTTCAAAAATAGTCATATCTTCATTGTAGAAGGTAAACCAGTAATAAGTATCCAGATCTCCCACAACAGTAATATTGTCATAGCCTGCCGGATCATAAGCAAGTGTCATTTTGCAGTCCGGATAGGTATGAATTACGATTTCCTGTGCATCCTTATCAAAAGCTGTCTCTGATATATTAGAATCGCAGGGCAGCTTCATCTCCAGATTCTTTGCACCTTCATCAAAGGCTTTTGTCTGAATATTCATACAGGTATCCGGAAGAAGCACTTCAGTAAGATTGTCGCATTTGTAAAAACATTCCTGCGGAATCTTAGTGATGTTTGCATCCGAAAGATCAGCCTTCGTAATTCCGTCACAATCCCTGAACGCCGCATCTGCGATAGATGTTACCTTTGCAAGATTAGGATCGTTTGACGTATTAACCCATCTGTCCTTTGATGTACCGCTGACAATACCTCTTGAGGGCAGGCATTCCTTCAGTTCCAGATTTCCACCCTTGTCCTCATAGATAACATAATTGTCATAAAGATATTTTGTATTTCCGTTTGTACCAAGGCTGCCAAGTGCTGTACACCCCTGGAAAGCATGCTCGCCCAGGTCGTCGCAGTCAGCAGAAATGATAACCGACTCAAGACGTTCGCAGGAATCAAAGCAGTAATCTGGAACAGACTTAACCCCCGGCATATTGACAGACTTGATCCAGTCATTACCCTTAACTGCATCAAACTGGCGTCCGGGTTCTTCCAAAAGGACCTCAGTGCTCTCCGTTGAATATCCTGAAAACAAGCCTGCATAGTATCCGTCTTCACAGCCGGCATCGGATGTGTCCTTATAAGAGGAATCGCCATATACATCACGACGCTTATTGCCTGCATTATCAACATTTGTCCTATCCTTAACTGTGCCGTCAGGGAATTCGTCTGAAGCATCATCAACATATATCCAGTTCTTTTTGTTATACGTCGTATTAGCTGAATTATTATCAAGCCATGAAACCACATCAACAGACTCGATTGCTTCAGGAATATCTATATATTTTGTTGCATTGATTTCATTTAGCTGTGCCGTCGTAGGAGAACCGTTTTCAAATGCAGTTTTTGTAGTTGCCGGCAAATCCTTATAATGAGGATAATCTATCAGCAGATTCGTATTCTCCACATTATCATGTATGACATAAAGATTATAAGGATCAGACATTACATAGCATATATTGACACTGTCATCGTTGATCTCATTTGAAGAATTCATCGCATAAGTAAATGGCAGATAAGCATCATCTATTTCACCATGGAAATAAAGCTTATCACTTCCTGTCTCGAAAGCCGCAGTACCGATATTGGTAAGTCTTGACAGATCCCCCGGCGCACTCCAGTAGACATGCTCCAGCTGTGGATCATTTTCAAAGGCATGGTTTCCGACAGATTCTATTGCTTCGCTTATAAAGATCCTTTCGAGCAGCGGACAATCTGAAAAAGCATCATTCCCGATCGTCACGACACCATTACCAAGATCCGCTTCAACAAGTTTCGAGCAGTCATTAAAAACCGAATCTCCTATCTCTGTTACGGAATCATCCTCAATCTCAAGCCTTACTATATAATCCTTTATCCCCTTAAAGCAGCCGTCACCCAAAGCTTTTACATCATAACCTGCAATTTCGGAAGGAACCACAAGCGGATCTATATCCGAAGGGGTATCAATAAACTCACAGCTTACTATGCTGGCTGTACCGGCATCCTCATCAACCTCCAGCTCATAACGATATGGAGGTATACCTATCTCGTAATGCTCAGTACTTCCGTCATAATAAATATAGGGCACATAATCACATACGCTTGAAACAGCCACCCATGTGCTTTTTCTGGGCCATGCGGGATTTGACGAACCAACAACATACTGAGGTCCGTAAACTGCAAGATCTTCATTTATAACATCCGTAAAGAGTCCTTTTGAGAATTTCACCTTACTGTTATATGTTGTAAGTGTTCCCTTTACGCCAAGATACACACGCTCAAGACCAGAGCAGCCGTGGAAAGTTCCGTCGGGGATAAACTCGACATCATTTGATCCCAGTTCCTTCGGCATGGTAACAATCTTCAGGTTCTGGCGTCCTGAAAGGATATAATCTCCAAGGCGGGAGCTGACATTCTTCTGACTTTCATCCGCAACATCCCAAACGCTGAAGGAATAGGTATCATCATTTATTGCGCTCTTATATGAGCCCAGCTTTACAGGGAAACTAAATTCCGAAAGAGAATCACCTCCGCCGGTGCCATCCTTAAGCGCAAAGCTTGCCGTTCCGAAAGAAATCGCATAGTCCTCCGGGAATGTGACACTATTAAGCTTCGAGTCATTATAGAAAGCATACTCACCTATGGTACATCCATGATTTTCTGTCATGTCAACATTTTCAAGAACTTCACAGTCCGCAAATGCACCAAATCCTATGCTTGTAACACCTGTCGGAATCTTTATCGCTTTAAGAACCTTGCATCCCTTAAAGGCTTCTTTTCCGATAGTCTTGGTCTGATTGTTAAGTGTTGCAGTAGTCAGATAGGAACAGTCCTTAAAAACCCTGTTTCCAATAAAAGTAACACTTTGAAGTGTAACTTCCTTCAGGAAAGAATCCAGAAACGCTTCATCGCCAATATAGGCTACAGAACCTCCGATAGTGATCTTGTCAACCTTTTCAGTGCCCTTAAAAGCTTCCTTGGCAATAGCTGTAACCATCTTGTTGCCAAGATACTTAAAGCCGTTTTCGTCACAGTTGGTAGAACTCTCATACTTGGTGACAATATATATAGTATCACCGCTTGGTATATCGCCGGTTATCGCCGACCCCGACTGGGTATCAAAACTTCCTGTGTAGTATGCGCTTCCCTGTGCGGAGTTTGTTAAAGGTGTCAGCGTATAACCGCTAAGAGATCCGGCATCCAAACCGCTATGGGTATCGCAATAATATATCCGCTTTGTTTCATCGGACATATTTGCTCCTGTGCGTGAGAATGCAGAAATAGACAGTTCGTTAAAAGTCGGAATATATGTGGGATCATATCCGGGATCATCCTTATGTTCATTCCGCCAGTTTTCCAATGCGGCATCATACTCGTCTTCCCATTTTTCATAATCCTCAGAGAAATAACGCTTTAATTTATTGACAAGCTCGGATATGGCAGCGCTATTGCTGTAGGGAGATTCTTCCAGCTTAAATGTAGTAGTATTGCAGGTCTGTACAAATGCGTTGTAGTCCGCCTCAGACACATAATCATATCCGGTGATTATATTTGTAGTAAGGTCAAGAGCTTCAACAGCATATGTATCATTATAGTCACAGACAACCGCCTGACTTGTCATACCGTTTATGGTATCTATATAGAACTGATACTGCCACATAAGTACCCAGCTGTTGTTGATCTTTGTTATCTGATAAGAAAAGAATTTCTGATCATCACTGTAATTGGAAGGATCGAGCTTGCTGTCGACATCAGATGTGACATCACCGTTCCTTGCTGCGCTTATATCCGTATCATAATTCGGTCCGGATCCTGTTTCCGACGGATTATCAGCCTTTGTGATGCCTGATTTATCGGAAGGAATTGCCGCAACAAAAAGAGCGCTGGCAAGCAATATGCCTCCAAGTGTCCTTCTTATGACCTTGCCGTTGCTCACAGCCTTTGAAGATTTCTTCTCAGCCGCACTTTTGCCGCCTTTTGCAGTGCTCTCCGCCTTTGCGGCCGCAGCCTCTTTCTTTCTCTGTTCTTCTATTCGGGCAGACTGTGCCGATACTACCTTCGGCTTACCAGTACTAGTGTTGCTTCCTGCCCTGCGTGTAGTCTGTCTGTTCTTTTCAGAATCTGAACGCATATCTCATCCTCCATATTGCAGCCGGAAAAACCGCCAGACCCTCTGTCCGGCACACATATTCTCCGCATATCTGCAAAACAGTTAATGCTCCTATATGTATTTATCGGCTATTTTATCAGCAAGCTTTATAATTTTACTCACATCAAAAATTCCGGAAATCAAAAGACTTCCGCATAATCATCATAATTATATCGTTTTACGGGGATTTCATCAAGAAAAATTATGTAAACATATTTCAGCGTATCTTTTTAGCCACCACTACAAATCTTCCGTTCTCTTCCTGGTAGTCACAGGTAGAGAGTGTCAATAGCTGGTCGCCGTATACAGCTGTCACGCCGGTATCATAGTAGCTTGCCTCTTTCATCTCGTTCATATAGGAATTAAACTCCTCTTCGGAATCGGCATTTATGAACTGATAATACTTAAAATTCACATCCATATTGTCATACACCCTGGATCTGAAGGCATACATGACCGCATAGGTACCTGTTTCGAATATGGTGTCAAACTGTATCGTGGAATGCTTTTGGTAAAATTTTTCGGATTCATAGTCCGAAAGCGACGAAAACATCCTTCCGCTGGTCAGATGATGGCCGTAGATTATATAATTGTCACTACCCATAATCACATCACAGCCGCAGTCAAGGAAAAGGCATCCCGCCTTATCATCCTTCCTGTCAAAATTGTGAGAAAGATAATATGTATTATCCGAATACTGCATCACCGGATAATCGATCTTTGTATCCGGAATAGTTATCCATCCGATTATGTCTTTATTCGAGTTATAAAGGGTTTTATACTTGTCAAGGATATCAGGCCGCTCCACATCTTCTTCATTGCTGATCCTGGCTACATAACTGGTTTCCACATTGCTCATTGCATCCGAGCCTACCAGATTTGAGAGCTGTTCCATCCTCCCGCCGTTTTTGTCAGCAGAGGCATAGTACCAGACAAAATACCCTATGCAGGCTGCCGCCACTGAAGCAAAACCGAATATAAGAAGATTCCTGCGGAACTTAATCCTTTTCATCTCCTTCTTTATCTGTTTCTGCATCGCCGGCGAATAGTCATTCAGATCCTTCTTCTCGTCAGAAGCCTTCTTTCTGCTGTCGGTATTGCGTGCAGAGACATCCCTGGCCCCATTCCGGCCGGACGTTGCCGTCCCGGACCTGCCAGCCCGTTCTGAACTGCCAGTATTCAGTTTTCTTCCGGTATTTCTGTCTGCCATATCCTATATTTTATACCAAAATTCTTATGAGTACGAATATTGTACTTTGGATATCTCAAATTTTCAAGAATTATAGTGTATAATTAACCCATGAGCAAACCCGGTGTATATGAGACAACAAAAAAAGACGGAAGTACTTATTACCGCACCTCCCTTACAAGAAAGGGAAAGCATATAAGCTTAGGCAGTTTCGATGACGAAGAAACAGCCCACAGGGCTTATCTTGACGCCTGCGCGATTTTGGATGATCCGTCCATACAGATCATAGACTATTCTGATGAACGCGCCCTTTCCTTTGACAAATGGGTAAGCCTCATTAACTTTCGGGACAACAGGATGTACATTTCAAATCCCATATACATCCTGAAAAAAATGTTCAACTATTATATTTCACCCACGGAAATCCTGAAATTCGATGCCGACGAGCTTTTTTACTACTCTTCACACAAGATCATGAAGAGGGGCGGCCACTATTTCGTAGCTGATTACGGGCTTCAGCTTAATATACGCAATCGTTACGGCATACGCAGCTACGCTGTTGAAGGCAGAGACTACATCTTCCTTAATGGTGACATACTGGACTTCAGGTCAGCTAACCTCCAGGTTAATAACCGTTTTATCGGCGTCACAAAAGAAATCCATAAAGGAAAGACCGTTTACCGCGCAAGGATACACATAAAGGGAAACTATATCATCGGTGATTACCCTGACGACATCACTGCCGCCATTGCCTACAACAAAGCCGCAGACATTCTTAATATCCGCGGTGTAAAAAAGAATTATGCAAAAAACGATATTGCTGACATCAGCGAAAGCGACTACTGGCAGATCTACAAAGAAGTAAAGATATCAAAGGCAGTACGCACTTATCTCATGGAATAATCCTCAAAGCTTAAGATCATCCTCGCCCCGCTGGCTATTCCTCCCACTTCTCCGCTTAAGTCATATTCCCACATAGTGAAAATATAAGGATATGTAGGCAGGTCGCTTACTTCCGACAGCCAGAATTCATATCCGATCATGGAACCCAGCGAATACTTCTGTATCAGTGTTTCCTTTGTTCCATAGAGTATAGGATAATATCCAGCCTCCTCTACAGCCTTCATGAAGGTTATGGCAGCATTTGTCCTGGGGATTTTTTCCATTTCGTCAGTCCTGCCTTTTCCCACCCCCGGCTTTTCTCCGGAAAGAGCAATCGGATATTCCAGGGTTATGGAATTCTCGCTGATAGTATTAAGCACAAATGTAGCTTCTTCATAGGCTTCGGCAGTATTCACAGCAGCAGTCACAAAATAAACGCCTATATCAAGCCCTGCTTCCCTTGCCCTGGCGTAATTGTCCAGGAAGTTTTCATCAAGGGACATTTCACCTGATGCATATCCCCTCTGGCCGAGCCTCAGCATCACAAAGTCAACACCGGAAGATTTTAATTTGTTAAAATCAACATAATCTTCATCCTTTGAAATATCAACGCCGGCAAAACTTTTCCTGCTGTTATTCTCGTAATATTTCATGAAAGGCTTCTGATAGACGAAGCCTGCGTTTTCATAAATATTTCTTTGGAGATAAGGATTTATCTCAACCCATTCTTCCGAACCGTCAGCATGGGTTATCAGGGTATGCTTGCCGTCTGTTGCCGGATCCTCCGGTTCAGGTGTCGGCGTAGGAGTTGCTGAATCGGCCGAAACTGTTCCGTCTTCTTCACTTTCTTCCGGGTAGTCATCCCAGAAATCAAGGTCCGACGCTGTCAAGGTGCTGCCGCTTATGAGTTCGTCTACCGACTGGCCCGACCTGGCCGCCTCTTCACTTTCCAGCGCAGTTCTTGTTGATGTACTGCTACGGTTGGGGCTTTTCCCCTTATTTGCAATGAGAACAACTCCAAGGGTAATAAGCACAAAAAGCCCTATTATAACAATAGAGCTCCTCACTGCCCTGGAGGATGCTTCCTGTCTGTAGGACTGCTCCCTCCGTTCCGCTTCATCCGCAGAAAAATCATCTTCAAAATCATCATCTAGTCTCATGGATATGATAATAGCACAAATTATAGTATTTTGTACTAATATCTTTTGATTTTATGCGGAAAAAATGTAATAATATATTTTAAGGTGTCAAAAGTGTTTGACAGCACGCAAGCTTGCTTGCAGTGATGGCAAACACTTTGGGCACCCCTTGTATGAGCAAGTAGCAGGGATTTATCCCTGCGGATTGCGAATGCAAGGGCGGATTGCAAGTGCGAAGCACGATGCAAGCCGTTAAAATAAAACCGAAGCTTCGCGAACTTGCTTATTATACGGGACAATTATTTGGACTGCTCCCCTACATGAGCAAGTAGCAGGGATTTATCCCTGCGGATTGCGAATGCAAATTTTCAGAAATAACACTCAGCTTTCTTATGCGGAAAGGATCAACATGAAGGTACTTAACGGAGATTTCACTGATATTGAGCCTAATTACCCTATCGAATCACTGCTCGAAGAGGACGAGACCCAAGAAGACATTCTCTTCATAGATATTGAGACCACCGGACTAACTCCCGAAAACTCAAACCTTTACATGATCGGTGCAGCCTACTTTAAGGATAACGGCTGGCATTACATACAGTGGCTTGCCGAAAAATATGAAGAGGAACTTCAGATACTTAAGGCATTTGCTGAATTCTCCGACAGGTTCAAGCTATTGATCCATTATAACGGAAACCGTTTTGACCTTCCCTATCTGATAAAAAAACGCGAGCAGTTTAGCCTTGTATTTGACCTTGAAAGATTCCGGGGCATTGACATATACAGAAGGATTTCCGGATACAGGGATATCCTGGGCCTCCCCGATGTAAAGCAGAAAACCATCGAGTCATTTCTCGGACTCGACCGCGAGGACGTTTATTCCGGCGGAGAGCTCATTAGCAAATACCATGATTTTGTATGTTATGGAGAACAGAAACTTCTTACGGAACTTATCCTGCATAACCGCGAGGATATCAAGGGCATGCTTATCTGCACTTCCATGCTTGCCTATCCCGATATGTTTTTAAAGCCTATCCGTGTAATGGGCGTCAGGGCAAATTACTATGATGATGCCAGAAAAAAACGCTGTCAGGAAATCATCATGAAGCTGCGTTTTACATCGCCTCTCCCAAAACCGTTTTCTTTCAGGGGGCTGGGATGCTATTTTTCCGGAAACGGACTGGACGGCGTATTGAAGGTTCCTCTTTACGAGGAAGAAATGAAATATTTCTACGCAAATTTCAGGGATTACTATTACCTGCCTGCTGAAGATATTGCGATACACAAGTCCATCGCCACTTTCGTGGATAAGGAGCATCGCATACAGGCTAAAGCAGCTAACTGCTATACAAGAAAGAAGTCTCACTTCCTGCCGCAGTGGGATGTGATATTCTCGCCTTTCTATAAAAGGGAATATAAGTCAAAAGAAATATTCTTTGAGCTTACAGATGAATTCAAGACCAGCCGCAGCGGATTCAATCTCTATGCGGAACATGTGCTTTCGGCAATGTTCGAATACGGCGAACGCTAAGCTATTGCCACATAAGTAATCAAAAAGAACCATCGTTTTCATCAAACGATGGTTCTTTATATTTGTCACATCTTATATTTTCTTCTCGTAGAAGAAGGAATTCTTGCGAATATAGTTCATGGTCTTGTAATTGATTATCTGCTCCGTACTGCCGATGAAGAGTACCCCTTCATTCACCAGGGACTCATTGAATCTTCTGAAGACATCATCCTTGGCTTCTTCCGTAAAATAGATCAGCACGTTCCTGCAGACTATCATATGGTAATCCTTGGGATAGTTCTTTTCCAGCAGATTGGACTGCTTGAAAGTGACACGGCTCTTTATTTCATCGCTTATCTTGTATGATGTACCGATTTTTTCAAAATACTTATCCTTGAATTCCTGCGGAACACCTTTTATCGATTTTTCACCATAAATTCCGTTTTTTGCCTGCGCCAGAATCTGGTTGTCTATATCCGTCGCATAAATCCTTATCATATTGAGCGGAATATGCTTTGAAAGCGCCATAACCAGTGAATACGGTTCGTCACCTGTTGAGCATGCCGCAGACCATATCTTAAGATTCTTTCCGAATTTCTTTATCAGTTCAGGAATAACTTCCTTGTCAAGGAACTCCCACTGGTCAGGATTCCTGTAGAATTCGGATACATTAATGGTCATATATCCAAGGAATTCTTCCCTTACTTCCTTGTCGTTCTTTACATGGTCACAGTATTCCTCGTACCCACTGAACTTCCTCTTCGTGATGAGTGTATCTAAACGGCGTTTCATCTGATTTTCCTTATAGGCATTAAGATCCACGCCGGTTATCTGCATTATACGCTTTTTCAGATATTCATAATCTCTGTCATTGCTTCCTGCCATAATACATAACCCCTTTCCTTAGGCAACACTGCGATAATAAAAAACAGGACTCACCCAATGAGCAAGTCCTGTAAGTATTAAACAGAATTATTCTGCATCCTCATTATTAGCGGGCTCGGTAGCAGTCTCTTCTTCCTCTTCCTCAGGAGCAAGCTCTTTCATGCTAAGAGAAATCTTATGATCAGCGATGTTCACGTCAACGATTTTAGCCTCGATCTCATCACCTACGCTAAGTACATCAGCAGGCTTTTCGATTCTCTTGCGGCTGATCTGTGAAACATGAAGCAGCGCATCAACACCCTCTGAAAGCTGAACGAATGCACCGAAATCAGTCATTCTTGCAACTTTTCCCTTAACTGTAGCGCCAACAGGGAACTTGTCAGCTACATCAAGCCAAGGATTGTTCTCATCGAACTTAGCGGAGAGAGCAACCTTCTCGCCTTCAATCTTCTTAACGATAACCTTTACGGTATCACCCTTCTTGTATACATTCTGAGGATAATCAATTCTGCCCCAGCTCATCTCAGAGATGTGAAGCAGACCGTCGATTCCTCCGATATCAACGAAAGCACCAAAGCTTGTAACATTCTTAACTGTACCTTCAACGATATCGCCTTCCTGAATCCTCTGAAGAGCCTCTTCCTTTTCCTTGTCATGACGCTCTTTAAGGAGAGTCTTGCAGTCACCGATATATCTGTGCTTTGCAGGAACGAACTCGCTCATGTAGAACTCGATCTCCTGATCAGCAAATACATTAAGATTCTTAGTAAATACGTCAGATGCAAGGCTTGCAGGAATGAATACTGAAACCTCGTCAACTACAGTAACAAGTCCGCCCTTTACAACATCTGTAACCTTGGACTTAAGGACTGTGTGATTGTTGAATGCATCCTCAAGAACCTTGCTGATCTTCTCAGATGCTACCTTCTTGTGTGAAAGAACAACCTGGCCGTCTCCGTCGTTAAGCTTAAGCACTTTAACGCTCAGGGTGTCGCCAACCTTCACTGCCTCGGTAAGATCGATGGATGCATCGTTGCTGTATTCATTCTTAGTAACGATTCCGTCTGACTTATAACCGATGTTAACAGCTATCTCGTTCGGTGTAACGGAGAGTACCTTTCCTTCAATAATGTCACCTGTGTGGACATTTTTGAATGAATCTTCCAATAATTGTTCAAACTCGCTTTTTGTCGTTTCGGACATAGTTTTGAACCTCCTCAATAATATTATTTGGGGTGGAAGCCCCCGCTGTAATTCCTACCGAACCGTCAGAAGTAAAATCAGTCTGAAGCAGATCACCAAGCTTTCGGATGAAGTACGTCTTATTGCATTCCTCTAAGCATATCTCATACAGTCTCCTGCTGTTGGAACTCTTGAGGTCTCCAATAACGATCATCGAGTCAACCTCTGATGCAATACTGCGTGCTTCCTTCTGATGCTTTTCTGTCGCATTGCAGATAGTATTCACAACGTTACCATTATATATTTTATTTTGTAAGATTTCAACAATTTTTTCAAACTTTTTGTAATTAAATGTTGTCTGACTGACAATGCACACAGGAAGGGATGTTTTGGGCGAAAAAGCCTCAGCTTCTTCCTCTGTCATAATGACGGAATAATCCCCGCGGCACCACCCTACTATGCCTTCAACCTCAGGATGTTTCGGATTTCCGATGATGATAATTTCATTATTTTCACTTTCTTTATCAACTATGTCATGAATCCTTTTAACGAAGGGGCAAGTCACATCGATATAATCGATACCTTTGTTTTCAAGCAGTTCGATAATGTTACGGCCTACGCCATGGGAACGCAGGATAACAGTGCCGGATTCCAGATTCTTAAGTTCGTCCTCGGTTTCCAACACCCTTACGCCCTTATCCGCAAGAGCACCTATGACTTCATCATTATGGATCACAGGACCGTAGGTATATATCTCACCGCCGGTTTCAGCCATCTCAAAGGCCTTATCCACTGCTTTTTTTACGCCGAAACAGAATCCGGCTGTTTTTGCTACTGTTACATCAGACATAAGACAACTTCCCTTGATCAACCGATCTTTTCATTAACGATATCCAACAACCTCTGATGTACCTCGTCGATCCCCATATCTGATGTATCTACAAGCACTGCATCATCAGCCTGCTTAAGAGGTGCGATTTCACGGTTCATGTCACGCTCATCACGCTCTATGATATCAGCCTCAATAACTGCCAGGTCACATTTTTCACCTTTTGCGGTTAATTCATCATAACGGCGTTTTGCCCTTACCGCACTGGATGCTGTCAGATAGATCTTAACCTTTGCATCCGGAAGAACCACCGTACCGATATCACGGCCATCCATAACAACACTCTTACTCTTTGCAAGCTTTCTCTGCAGTTCCACAAGCTTAGTACGTACATCAGGATTCTTGCTGGATATTGATGCCATCCGGCTTACTTCTTCTGTACGGATAAGTCCGTTTACATTTTCTCCGTTTAGAAGAACCACCTGTTCGCCATTTACAAAATCAATGGATATATCCGCATCCTGACAGGCTTTGCTGATGCCATCATTATCTTCGGCGGATATTCCTTTTTTGATCATATATAATGCCATGGCACGGTACATAGCCCCTGTATCGACATATATAACCCCAAGGCCTGACGAAAGTCTTTTGGCTATAGTGCTTTTTCCAGCTCCAGCTGGCCCGTCAATCGCAACCGCATAAATCTGTTCTGACATAATTTTCCTTTCTGCCGTATATGGCAACTTTTTTATTTAATCCCACCAGTAACTTCCGAAGAAGCGGTCAATATGGTCACCGTTTATCCCTGCTTCAAAAACTCCGGAAAGTGCCGGACCTTCTGCGATATATGTCTCCGGATCATTCTGCGAAAGTTCATAATTCCTTATGAACCAGTCTATAGGACGGTCACCATTCTCGTAATTTGCAAAGTATCCTGTATCACAGGTATCGTCAAATACAGTGTCCCTGTCGATCACGAGCGTCATGGTATAACCGATGCCGATATCTTCACATCCGGGATACCAGACATTTGTCTCGGATACCTGCACATCTTTTATGACCACTTTGTCGGGTGACACGTCAAATTTTACATCTCCATAATTGATATAGGCAACACTGACAAACTTGCGGGCACCGGTAAACTTAACATATGCATCAGGATATGCTGACTTAACCGCATCAAGTGCAGCATTCGCTTCCGCTTCGCTTGCATACTTTCCGGCAGTCACACAGTAAAAAGGCTTGCTGTTAAGATTTTCCCACTCAGGCGAATATGTCATATAGCTGTCGTAGTCCATATCATGAAGGTCCATTGCCTTCTCCACAGCTTTTTCCTCGTCCTTTTCCGCTGCTATCCAGATACCGTAAAAACCGTCTGAGAATTCACCGAAAACCACCGAGGGATCATCCCCGGTCACCACCTCATCTGCTGTAATAAGCGGGATATCCTCTGGCTTAATTTTAGAAAATCTCATTTCTCCGGAAAGGACATAGGGTTCTGCGTAATCATCTGCCGTAAGCACCAGTTCACCGCCGCTCACCTCATATGATGCTGAATACTCACTTGGCATTCCGCCGCATCCCAGAGTAGCAAGAGAGGAAGAAATAATTCCATTTGAAAAATCGTAACCACCGGCAGCGTATACAACTTCACTGTCGGGAGATTTTTGATACACATAGAAGTTATCCCCCCTGAATTCAATATATACGGGATAATCGCCTTCATGGGCAACCCACAGGCCCTGAAGTTCATCCGCACCGGCTCCGTTATCGTCCTTCAGATACGGAAATACATCTTCTACCCGTTCATCCTTAAGGAACAGCCTTCCTCCGTATTCCACAGAACACAAAAAATCCTCATCTTCAAAATTCTCAAACAAAAGGCCGTCATCCGTAAGCGTAATAGTGCCGTCCTGTCCGCTGTCCCAGTATTTCCCCCTGTTAGACATAACTGAAAATCTGAGCTCCTTTACCTGAACGGAATCTCCGTCAGTACTCTGCATTTCAGCCGCATCGTAAGGTACAAACTCACTTGCCCAGAAGCTGTAGCTGCTAAGGGTATCATCTTCACCCATTGAATAACCGCAAAAGGCATACAGATTATCTCCGAAATTAACAACATCCATTATCAGGTATTCATCTTCCCCTGACTCACCGGCACCGTAATGGTAGCTGTATTTACCACACATACGCTGAGCCAGACTTTTTCCCTGATCTGATAATGTGAGATTCCCCGATGACGGGTCATATTCTTCGACGGTTTCACTTCCTTCCGATACATCGCTTGTATCCGCACTCTCCGTTTCTTCTGTTGCAGTAAGTACCTCTTCATCCGCATTACCGGCATTCGGCATAGCACAGCCCGTGATCATCACGGCTGTCAGCAGGCATGCAACTGTTTTGAACAAATAATTATCCGTCATCCGTTTTTCCTCAATATGTAAATCCGCACACATGGGCCTTCAGTTCAGCAGAAATGCCGTCTATTGATTCTGCTCCGCTAAGCACATCCTCTGATGCACTCACAAGCACTCCGGTATCTTCCGCAACACTTAAAACACCCTGGGCGTTTTCATCAACAGCACGGTCAATATCGCTTATAGCCTCACTTATGTTCTGTATGGTACTGCTGATATCTTTGTTGTCATTTGCGATAGATGACATAGCTTCATAACACTCATTGAGTGATGCTATGTAATCTTCAATAAGCGAATTTTTTTCTTCTGAATTTTCGCTTGAGATCTTGAGCATGATATCAGAAAGCTCTTCTGCAGCTTTTACCAGCTGGTCTACAACCCCCAGCACATCCTCTGAAACTTTCTGGATATCTTCAGCCATGCTTGATGAATTGTCCGCAAGTGAACCTATCTCACCGGCTACTACTGCGAATCCCCGGCCGGCTTCGCCTGCTCTTGCAGCCTCGATCGAAGCATTAAGAGACAGGAGATTTGTCTGGGTAGCCACTTCCGCTATTCCCTGAGTCATGACGCGTATCTCTTCTACTTTCTTTGTGTCCTTTATCCTGTCACGAAGTCTTTCAATCGCATCATTCAAACGTTCCAGCATCTTTTCGTCACTGATCTTTATCTCATCCTTCAGACGGTCTATCTTTTCAAGACTTTCGTTGATACCGGCAGTCTTTTCCTCCGCATTCTGACTTACATGCTCGGTAAGCTCAGTAATGTCAGCAATCTGCTTTGCTACCTGATTTGTGGATTCTGAAGTGATCTTTGATGTGGCACTCATCTCTTCCATAACATTCGAAATGGAATTTACATTATCTGACGTCCTTCCGGCAGCTGCTTTCAGATTCTCAACATTTTCTACAAGATGGTCTGAAGCACCGTTAACATCTTCTATGATACCTGCCATTGCATTTTTAAGTTCGTTGACAGCGTGAACCAGATGACCGATCTCATCCTTTGCCCCTGTAGTGATATCAGCAGACAGATCTGCCTTTCCGCTCTTAACTCCGTCACTCAGGGTTTTTATCTTCCTGCTGGCATCAGTTATGGGAGCAGCTATGATACTTCCTGCAACGATTGCAACTACTACAGCAGCGATAAGGCAAAGCACGATAACGATAATGATATAGCGCTTGAGCGAATTGACTATATCGTCAAAATTTGATGCAGGAGAAACGAAATAGATCACCCAATCGGTCTTTTCCAGATTCCTTGCGGTAACATATTTATCTTCGCCATCATAATCCTCTATGGCATCAGCATCATCAGATGATGATGCAGTAACATAGTCAATCCCCAGATCATTTACAGTCATTATCTTTTCCGGTGTTGATTCAAAATCATCATTGGGATGATAGATCATGCTGCCGTCTCCTGTAGCAACAAAGATATATCCGCCATCCTCATCCGATGCAAGACTGTCTATACCGGTCAAAAGGCTTCCGATCAGCACATCGTATGCGATAACACCTTTTCTTTTTCCATAATCAAAAGATTTCGATATGGTAACAACCAGCTCGCCGGAATCCGCATCCACATAGGGATCGCTGAAAACATATTCGCCGGCTTCCGCAAATGCATCCTTGTACCAGTCCCTTGTCCTGCCGTCATAATCATCATCCGGCACCCAGCCGGATCCGCTCAAGAACAGCCCGTCATCAAACTGAACATATACATCATAGGACATCTCGTTGGCTGCATTCAGTTCCTCAAGAGTACCTGTCAGGGATCTGCCTAATACAGCATCCGAGTTCTCATCTTTTAGTGCATTGATAACAGTATCTGCACCGGCTACGGTGTTGGTTGCATCAGAAAGCCACCTGTCGATAACAGACGCATAATATTCCGTTTGTACATTATAATTTTTGTTAAGCAGTCCCTCGTAGCGCGATTCTGCCTGTTTGATAGTAACCACGCCCTCGATAACAAGCAGTACAACAATAAGAGCTGCAATTATCAGTGTCAGTTTCACCTTTAAACTTTTTATCATGCTCTATTCCCCCCTTTTATAATTTTTACAGCCCCAGAAATAGTGCGGAGCTGCATCAATCATCAGTTCAAATTATACCACAATCAAATTGTGACAGATTAATTATTATTTTCGGAGCTTAACTCAGCCGGCGGTTCCGCTGCCGCCACGCCCGCCGCGTGCCCCGTAGACCAGGCAATCTGAAGATTAAAACCTCCCGTATATGCATCAACATCCAGCATTTCCCCGGCAAAAAAAAGACCTTTTGCAAGCTTTGATTCCATGGTATGTGGATCCACCTCTTTAACATTCACCCCGCCTGATGTTATTATGGCCTCGTTAAAATCCCTTGTGCCGCTAACAACAAAATGCATCCCTTTCAGATTCCGGACAATAGCCTGTCTCTCTTCCCGTGTTAACTTATTAACAGGCTTTTCCGGATCAATGCCTGCAATATCAGGAAAAACATCCCGCATCTTTCCGGGAACCAATGCAGCAATATAATTTTTGAATAATTTATTTCCGTTTGCCTCAAACTCTCGGATTATTCTTTTTTCAAGCTCTTCAGCCTTTACAGCAGGCTTTAAGTCGATATAAAGATCAGCCGTTTCTCCGGAAACACATACATTTTCGTTGTGCCCGAAATCATTGGATTTATCGAACTTCTTTGAATGATCTTTTTTTATGGCATTATTCTCATCCAGCATCCGTGACACACCGCCGTATTTCCTGCTGTATTCGGACGATGCCGTAAAGATCAACGGTCCGCTGATGCCGAAATGTGTAAAAAGCAGTTCCCCGAAACCTTTGGATATAAGCTTCTTCCCATACTTTAATTCAATACTTATATTCTTAAGTGCCAGTCCCTGCATCTTTCTGCAGTTTTCATCTTTTATCACAAGTGGTACCAGGGCCGGGCGAAGCGTTTTGATGCTATGACCAAATGTAGTTAATAGCCTGAAAAAATTACCATCGGATCCGGTAACAGGATATGATACGCCACCTGTAGCTACAATAACCGCATCGGAATAAAGCTTTTCACCGTTTTCAAGCAGCACACCTTTTACACGGTACTTATACTGCAGCTTTTTCTTTTTTTCCATTTTATCTGACACATCTAATTCAGACGGAAGGTCCCCATCCGGCCTGACAGCCTCCCTGAGCAAGCCGGAAACACGGCAGTTCTTTATGAACTTCACGCCGTTCTTTTTCAGCTTTCTTTCAAGAGCAGAGATCACATCCGCAGACTTATCAGACACGGGAAAAACACGTTCCGCCCTTTCCGTCTTTAGCTGACAGCCATTTTCCTCAAAAAACTTCTTAACCTCATCATGATCAAAGGAATACACGGAACTGAATAAAAATTTAGGATTGCTTACTACATGTGAGAAAAATTCATCCGTCGGGCAGTCATTTGTAAGATTACATCTACCCTTTCCTGTTATAAACAGTTTCTTTCCGGCCTTTTCATTTGATTCAAGAAGTGAAACATCAGCACCTTTTTCAGAGGCAGCTATAGCAGCCATCATTCCCGCCGGCCCTGCACCTATAACGATTATCTTTCCCATTTTATATCCTGCTCACTTTTAAAAATAAACATTCCACAGCATGTAGATTACCTCTGTAGATAGTAACACGCATGCTCACCTTAGGCAATCACGAAATGCAGAATGCCTTACATTGGTGTCCGCGCCCCATATGCTATATGCGAAATTTAACAATAACAAATTGTAGTGAAAAGCAGGAACTTGTATAATGAAATATGTCCGGTCTGACCGGATTCATCAAAAAAGTGACCGTGTACAATAAATGTTTTTTAACTGTAAATACATAGAAACTTATAAAACTATAGGGAGATATCCATGAAAAAAACTTTGATAGCAATAATTGCAGTCTTTTTAGTTGCCGCAGTTCTGATAGGTGCCTTAACTCTTCATCTGAACAACCAGATGAAATGGGAAATCCACGAGCCTATGGATGCTGCCATGCAGGAAGATTTCAGTTACAGGGCTTTGCTTCCACAGACAGCCGGCATATGGGAACGCTATGGTGAACGCGGACTGCGTGATGCAGAATACATGCTGGAAAGCCGCATGTTCGGAAGCCCTGATGAAATGTACAATGCCTTGCCTGCAGACTATGCAGAAGGCATTGACGAATCGTTAAAAAATGTAACATCAGAAACATCCACCGATCTTTATGGGAATACCGTTGAAAGGATTCAGATACAGTACCTTCCCATTGCCACTAAGGACGAGCTGCCAAAAAAATATGAATACTACACCTACGGCTGCTTTATTAAATATTATATCCTTGACTATGGTAACGGCTGTTACAGGATTGCAGTGGATATAGCTACCACATAAGTTCCGACTCACATCCCGTCTGCCAGCTCATCTCCCCTGTAAGTCTGCAGGCCGTTCCAAAGAGCTTCCATCTGTTCGAGATTATTCTTAACGAAGGTCTCATCATTTATATAGAGTCCCACTATAAGCGCATTGATCACACTCATAGGCGCCACAAGCGAATCCGCGATCGATATCATGTCGGATTTTGCCCAGAGATTGCATGATGAATACATATTCATAGGCGAGTACTCAGAATCTGTTATCGATATGAGCCTGGCCTTTTTTTCATTTCCATACTCCATAGCCTTTAGCGTGCGCATTGAATATCTCGGAAAGCTTATTCCTATGAGAACATCATCATGGTTCAGCCAGAAAAGCTGCTCGTAAATCTCGCTTATATTCATGCTGTCGATGACTTTTACATCAGGACGGATCATATTAAGATAAAATCCCAGATATGAAGCCAGGGGGGCGCATGTCCTGATTCCGATGATATAAACATGGGCTGCCTCTTTTATAAGCTTAAGCGCCATATCATAGACACCGGAATCCACCAGATGGATTGTATCAACGATATTCTGCGCGTCAGACACGAGCACGCCCTTTAATATCTCGTTCCTGTTCTTTCTGTAGTGAACAGTAGAATTCTGTGCTTTATTTGTAAGCTTGGACTGAATATGGCTTGCAACTTCCTTCTGGAAATCAGAATAGCCGTTATAACCCAGCATCACTGCAAAGCGCACAACTGTCGACTCGCTGGTGCCGCAGGCCTCTCCAAGCTTCGTAGCCGTCATAAACGCAGCCTTATCAGGATGGTTCAATACATAGTCGGCAATCTTCTTCTGCCCCTTGCTCATACTGTCATATAAGGCATTTATCTCATCTATCATGATAATTCTCCTCCAATTCGTGCAGGGTGATGAAATCCACTGCACGCCCCGCCGGGCTGTATTCGACGTTAATCGAAAAATTTCCTTATGCAGCCCGTGCGATATAAAAAAATTCCCGTGAGCAACGCCCACGGGAATAATAATAACACAAATCTATTACAATAATCAATCAGACAGGATATGCTCCGTTGGCTGTATCAGCCTTCTTTGCATCAACCTTCTCCTGCTGAGCCTCACGATACTTGAAGAACTCTGTAGCAACCTGAGGGAACAGTGCATATGAAAGCACGTCTTCATCCTGCTGCTTATACTGCTTCATTTCTTTCTCTATAGACTCAAGCTCAGGCTCTGTATGACCTGTTGCCTCAGCACTTCTTGCTGTGGAGCGGGGTTCACCTGGAATAACCTTGTCGATAACCGCCTGATTCATAGGCTTAACAGTCTGACCATAGTTACCACGAAGAAGATCCTTGAACTCACCTGTAGCCATCTTGTATCTCTCGCCCATCAGTACATTGAATATAGCCTGTGTACCAACGATCTGTGATGAAGGTGTAACCAGAGGAGGCTCACCGCAATCCTTACGAACACGGGGAATTTCCTCAAGTACGTCATTGTACCTGTCCTCGGCATGCTGCTCTTTCAGCTGGCTAACCATGTTGGAAAGCATACCGCCGGGTACCTGATAAAGCAGGGTCTTGATGTTAACACCAAGAACCTTGGTGCTCATAAGGCCGCTCTCAATGCACTCTTCACGATAAGGCCTGAAGTAATCAGCGATCTCAGCAAGGAGATTCTGATCGAAACCTGTATCGTAAGGTGTACCCTTGAATGTCTCAACCATAACTTCGGTAGCAGGCTGGGATGTACCAAGCGCGAAAGGACTGATAGCACAGTCGATGACATCAACACCGGCCTCAACAGCCTTTAAGTATGTCATTGAAGCAACACCTGAAGTGTAGTGTGTATGAAGCTGAATAGGAAGCTTTGTGCTTTCCTTCAGTGTCTTAACAAGCTCAGCTGCCTTGTAAGGAACAAGAAGACCAGCCATATCCTTGATACAGATGGAATCAGCACCCATCTCCTCAATCTTCTTAGCCATGTCAGCCCAGTAATCAAGGGTATAAGCATCACCAAGTGTATAAGAAAGAGCTATCTGTGACTCTCCGCGGCCTTCCTGCTTCTTGATCTTGTTTGTAGCATCAACAGCAGCCTGAAGGTTACGGATATCGTTAAGACAGTCAAAGATACGGATTACATCGATACCGTTTGCTATGGACTTCTCAACGAAAGCATAAACCACATCATCTGCGTAAGGACGGTATCCTAAGATATTCTGTCCTCTGAAAAGCATCTGAGTCTTTGTATTCTTAAGACCATCACGGATCTTTCTGAGTCTCTCCCAGGGATCTTCCTTAAGGAATCTGAGGGAAGCATCGAATGTTGCGCCGCCCCAGCACTCTATTGAATTATATCCGACTTTATCAAGCTTATCGAGAATCGGAAGCATTATTTCTGTCGGCATTCTGGTTGCTATCAGTGACTGATGAGCATCACGGAGAACTGTTTCCGTAATCTTAACCGGCTTCTTTGCAATATTTTCTTCAGCCATTATATTTTCCTCCTATGTCGTTTATCTAACAAATATTATTATTTCAGCATGCCGATATCAGAATACTCCGAAGATCGCCATAAATGTTCCGGCTGCAACGGCAGTACCGATAACACCTGCTACATTAGGTCCCATTGCATGCATCAGCAGGAAGTTTGTAGGATCTGCTTCTGCACCAACCTTCTGTGAAACTCTGGCAGCCATGGGAACCGCCGATACACCGGCTGAACCTATGAGAGGATTTACCTTTCCGCCTGTAGCTATGCACATTATCTTTCCGAACAGCACACCTGCCGCAGTACCAAATGCGAATGCCACCAGACCGAGTAAAACGATGAAAAGTGTATCTGTGTTAAGGAAAGCCTCAGCACTTGTGGTAGCACCTACAGATGTACCAAGTATGATAACAACTATGTACATGAGTGCATTTGATGCTGTCTCTGTCAGCTGTCTAACTACTCCGGACTCACGGAAAAGGTTACCTAACATAAGCATACCGATAAGAGGAGCTGTTGTAGGAAGAACCATTGATACCACGATAGTAATGATTATCGGGAAAAGGATCTTCTCCAGCTTCGTTACAGGTCTTAACTGACCCATCTTGATAGCTCTTTCCTTCTTTGTGGTAAGGAGCTTCATGATAGGCGGCTGAATGATAGGCACAAGTGACATATAGGAATATGCCGCAACGGCGATAGGTCCGAGATACTTGGTCTGTCCCAGCTTACCTGCAAGGAAGATTGATGTAGGACCGTCCGCACCGCCTATGATTGAAATAGCAGCTGCAGCCTTGTCGTTGAAATCAGCCCATCCCATAGCACCTGCGAAAAGCGCTCCGAAATATGCAGCAAAGATACCGAACTGAGCAGCAGCACCCAAAAGGAAACTCTTGGGATTTGCGATAAGAGGACCGAAGTCGGTCATCGCGCCTACACCCATGAAAATGAGTGAAGGAAGTATAGCCCACTCATCAAGCATATAGAAATAATACAGTAATCCGCCAACACCATTCGGTGAATCTTCTATGCTCATCATGATATCCGGATAAATATTAACCAGCAGCATACCGAAAGATATCGGAACTAAGAGCAGCGGTTCAAATTCAAAACGGATAGCCAGGAATAAGAACAGGAGAGCCACGCCGATCATGATCAGATTTTTATAGGAAAAATCCGGATTCATGAACGCCATCTGGTTAAGCAGATTTTCTAAAATCTCACCCATTGGTTTACTAACCTCCTAAAAATTTGCTTCAATAACTGTTAGTTGAGAGTTGCAAGTACCTGGCCTGCGTCAACAGAATCACCAACTGCACAGTTAATGCTGGCAACAGTTCCGTCCTGAGGAGCAACCTGAGGGATCTCCATCTTCATAGCTTCAACGATAAGCACTGCGTCACCCTTCTTTACTGCATCGCCTACATTCTTCTCAATCTTGAATACCTTACCTGCAGCACCAGCCTCGATCTTTACAGAACCAGCGCTTCCGCTTGTTGCTGCAGCCTTAGGTGCTGCTTTGGGAGCTGCCTTAGGAGCAGCCTTGGGTGCTGCTGCGGGAGCTGCACCATTTCCAGCGCCTTCTTCTACTGTTACGTCATATACACTGCCGTTTACGGTTATTGTATAGTTTTTCATTTGTGTTTCCTCCTGAAATGATTTGTGTTAAAAATTTACCTTACCTTGCGGATGCTTCTTACAACAAAACCGTCTGTTGAAGATTCACCCTCATACGCCGCAATAGCCGCTGCAATGACAGCAACCAGTTCAATATCATCTGTATCAGTCTCTTCGCGGGTAATAATATCCTCTATTGTCTTTTCAACAACCGCAGGTGCAGAAGGCTCTTTCTTCTTGCCCATTTCCTGCAGCTTAGGAATAATGCCCATAGCCGTTATTATGAAGGAAATAACGATAAGCATTACAAATACGGTGCCCATACCGATAGCTGTATTGACTCCTGCCTTCTTCATTGACTCACCAAGTGTAAGGTCAACATTGGTAGTA
Source organism: Lachnospiraceae bacterium (assembly GCA_017635395.1). Classification (GTDB taxonomy): domain Bacteria; phylum Bacillota; class Clostridia; order Lachnospirales; family Lachnospiraceae; genus NK4A136. The sequence continues at coordinate 8,481 of JAGBLN010000022.1, read as the reverse complement.
ATGCTTGTGATGTGGCGGTTGTCATCAAAGATGATCTCCATGCTTCCGTTCCTGATGGAACCCTTGAGGGGTATTGTAACTATAGCCTCATCTTCAGAAACATCGATTTCCTTCTGAAGAGAACCGTCCGCAGTCGTAATAGGCTGAGGATCACCGATATCAACAGCTGAAGTCTTATATGACTCCGCTGCTTTCGTCAGAGTCCTGGCATCCAAGTAGAAGCCAAAGCTCTTTCTGAAAGCCTCACCCTGATCCACATTCTCATCATCAGTCACCATGCTTAATACAGCAAGGTCCTCTGCATGTTCCTCAGCAGAAGCGATCATCACATAATTATAGACCATATCGGAGATACTCATTATCTGCGCTATCTCCTGCTCTGTCTGAATGCGAGTCGGCTCCTTTTCGTTTCCGCATGCGGTAAGACCAACGAGGCAGATCAGTGTGAGTAACAGAATACTCAATTTTTTTCTCATAATCAAAACCTCTCCTTAGCTTTATGCAAATAACATTTCGAATGCGTAAACAAGATGCTTTCTTGTATCAGCAGGATCGATGATGCTGTCTACATAGCCACGCTTTGCAGCAGACTCAGCGCTGTTCTGAAGTGCGGCATATTCCTTAGCCTTCTCATCGATAAGTGCTGCATCCTTTCCGTCATACATAAGCTTAGCAGCAAGCTTTGCATCCATGGGTCCGATTTCAGCATCAGGCCATGCATATGTAAGGTCGCAGCCAAGTCCCTTTGAATTCATTACTGCATAAGCAGACCCCAGAGCCTTGCCTGTTATAAGGTTTACTCTTGCTACATCGCAATTTGCGAAAGCATGTGTAAGCTCGGCCACTGCCCTTGCCACACGCTTCTCTGAGCACATGCATGCCTTGAAACCTTTAACATTGGTAACAGTAAGTACAGGGATTCCGAAGCTGTCGCAGAAATATACGAAATCTGCAGCCTTGGATGCACCGTTTGCGGAAATGACAGCATCAAATTTCTCAGCCACCTTTCCGTCATCACCGATAATCTCAGTTCTGTTTGCAACACAGCCTACTGTCATGCCGTCAAGAAGGATGAAACCTGTCACCATATCCTTGGCATAACCGGCCTTGCACTCTATAAAATCATTATCATCAGCAATCTGTGAAAGAAGAATTGAAGTATCTCCGATAGCACCGGTGATATCCGGTGTCTTTCTGTTCAGATCATCATTTGTATCCGTAACAGCCAGTTCCTCGTTGTTGGAAGGCAGTATGGAAACAAGTTTTCTTATGGATGCATAGATTTCATCGGCGCTTCCGACAAAATCAGCATTTCCTGACTCCTTGCCCTGGAAATCAGCAGAAGATGTGTCGCACTTCTCTGTGTAGTTTCCGTCAACTGAGTTGGGAGAATTTACAAAAAGCTTTCCTTCCTTTTCTTCCATGAATGTGAAATCACTCATAGCTGTTGAAAAAGCAAGTCCGCCTCCGCAGTTGCCGAAAACAGCCATGATCTGAAGTACAACACCCTTGGCATAAGCCTGCTTGCTGTAAATCTCTGCCAGTGCATTGAGGGCATCTGTTGACTCCTGCAGTCTTACGCCTGTGGAATCGATGATACCTACAACCGGTGTACCGGTCTTCAGTGCCAGATCATAAAGTCCTGTGATCTTTTTAGCATGCATCTCACCTATGCTTCCACCGAGAACTGCAGCGTCCTGGCTGAATACATAGACGGGCTTTCCTTCGATGCTTCCGTATCCGGTAACAACACCGTCTGACGGAGCAAAGTTCTGTTTCAGATCAAAATCGGTAGCGCGTGCTGTCACTTTCGCACCGATCTCAACGAAACTTTTGTCATCGAGTAACGCATTGATACGATCACTCGCCGAGCCTGTTGAACTACTCATCCTTTTACCTCCACTTGATTACTTAGATATTTTGTAAAATGTTATGGCCAAATCAATGACCTTTTACATATTCACATGCAAAGTCGATTATAACACAAAGAACCTACAAATAATAGAAAAATTTTTGTATTTTTTCAGATATCTACGATTATTCCCGTATCATCCCCGTCGTCGTTGTCACCGCCCAGAGCCTCCTGCTCAGCCTCGGCCTTGAAAGTCTCCTTTAAGTCCTCGCTCATCTCGGGCAGCTCGCTTATGCTTGTTACGCCAAAAGCCCTTAAGAACTGCTCAGTAGTACCGAAAAGCAGTGGCTTTCCAGGTGCCTCAAGACGGCCCACTTCTTCTATGAGCTCGTACTCCACAAGACGGTTTATGGCATGGTCCGCACTTACGCCGCGAATCTTCTCGATCTCGGATTTGGTGACGGGCTGCTTATATGCAACAATGGAAAGAGTCTCGATTACAGAATCCGTAAGAGAATATCTCTTCGGATGTTTTGCAAGTTTTACAAGCCTGTCATAATATTCAGCCTTTGTGCCCAGCTGAAAGGAGTCCTCCAGACGGACGATATTTATGCCGCGGCCTTCCTCGGCGTACTGTTTTTCTAGATTTGAAACAACCTCCTCAAGCTCCTCCTCCGTAAGGCAGAGCACTTCGCAGAGTCTCTCAGACGAAACAGAATTTCCATATGCAAAAAGTATTGCTTCAAGGGCAGCCTCAGGATGCGCTGGCTTGGTCACCGCCTGAGAATCCTCTGATTCGCTGTCTGCAGCATCATCTGCCTGAGCCGCATCTTCAGCCGGCTCATCATTTTCAGAAACATCCTCTGCTTTGCTATCATCCGCAGTTTCAACATCGTCCGACTCAGCCTCAGCCGTTGCATCAGCATCGGTCTCCTCTGCTGCTTCATCATCTTCAGAAATCTCTGCTTCTTCAATGGCATCTTCAGTCACAGCTGTCTCTTCAGCATCCGTTTCTGCAGCGACTTCCTCTGTGAAATTCTCAGCATTCTTTTCCATTACTTCTTCATTTATATTTTCGTTGTTCAGTTCTTCCATCCTGTCAAAATTCCTTTTTCATAGTTTTTAGACAAACAGTTTACAGTATAGCAAAGCTGCTTTCCAGACTTATCTCGCCTGCATCCGGAGCCCTCTCGATAAGTATGTCATCAAAGATATTGTCCTGCTTTATGACGATCTGGCCGATCTTAATTAGCTCAAGCACAACCAGGAAACTTACGATTATGTCCAGCTTGCTGTACTGGCCTTCCAGCAGCTCCCTGAAGGAACAGATCTCATGCTCGTTCAGGTACCTGATGATCTGTGTCTGCTTGCCTTCCAGTGAAACCTCATCCTTGGTGATATTACCGAATTTGCTCCTTATGGGATCGATCCTGTCCTCGGCACGCTTAAGGATGCCGTTGTAGATTTCAGTAAGCTTCATCAGGTTCACATCCCGCAGCAGATCATCATAGTCAAGAGGTGCCCTGTATTCCTCAACTTCCTTGGGAAGAGTCGGCTCCTTGAAAACGCTCTTGCCTGCATCAACATACCTGTCCTTAAGCTCGTAGGCCATGTACTTGTACATCTTGTACTCAAGCAGCTTTTCCACCAGCTCTGCCCTGGGATCTTCTTCTTCGCCTTCTTCATTTACTTCCTTAGGCAGAAGCATACGGCATTTTATGTCTATAAGTGTCGCAGCCATGACAATGAATTCACTCATTACATTCATGTCGCTCTGCTCCATGGCATGGAGATACTCCAGGTACTGGTCTGTTATTTCCACGATCGGGATATCATATATATCCACTTTATTCTTTTCTATCAGATGCATAAGAAGGTCAAGAGGGCCTTCAAAAACTTCAAGCTTGATTGATAATGGCATAATACTGACTCCTTACTAAATCAATTAATTTATATCGTCCTGTTTCCAGTAGACAAAACTCACGGAACAGATTCTTATTTTTTGTCCGGCAGAAGATCCACGCACACCAGCTCTCCCGGATTAAACACCCTCACCGGCAGTGTATGTGTTCCTAATCCGCAGCTTACTATCTGCTTCTTTCCGCACTCGTTAAACATGCCGAAAGTATATTCAGGAAAAAGCCTGAACTTCGGCGATATCACGCCGCCTATGAACGGCAGTTTCATGATTCCGCCGTGGTAATGCCCGGAAAGTGTCAGGTCTGCGCCCCAGCCTGCATAATCCCGTATATATTCCGGGGTGTGGGCTATGAGTATATTAAAATACTTTTCATCCAGTTTCCCCACCGCAGAATCCAGGTAGGCAAAAGGCAGCCGTCCTTTCCGCTTTTTCAGGTAATAATCCTTATGCAGCGCCAGGCCTTTAATACAGATACCGTCGCCAATCCTTATGTATTCATCATTATCCAGGACCTTAGCTCCTGCTTTTGCAAACCTTTCCATCATTTCCTTATAGGTAAAGGAGAAAAGATCCGGCAGCCATTCCACTCTCTGCTCATGGTTGCCCGGTGCAAAATAAACGGGATACTTAAGTGACAGCTTCCTTATCAGGCTCTCTGCCGTATCAACAGTTGATTCTGAAGTTCGGCCCAGGTTCTTTCCTGACATGATATCGCCGCTCATTATCACAAAATCCGGCTTAAGCCTGTCTACTGCCGCCGCCAGCCGTTTGTTATCCGGTCCGAATTCCTTACCGTGAAGGTCCGTAATCTGTACGAAACGCACCCGTTTCTTTATCTTTTTTGATTTCAGCCTGTATCCCGTGACGCAGAAATCATTCACATCGCTTATTATCACTCCAGTGAAAAAAGCAAAGCAGGCCGAAAATATGAATAGAATAAAGCCCAAAAGCCCTCACCTCTCACTATATTTAGCTACGCTTGTGGATTATATCACAAGATATTGTTGCTTGAAAAGATTACATAACATCGAATTTGTCAACAAAAAAAACCGCCCGGAAATTCCGGACGGTTCTTGAATTTAAAGCTTAGCTATATTTACGCTTTCTCGCAGCTTCGGATTTCTTCTTACGCTTTACGCTGGGCTTCTCATAATGCTCGCGCTTGCGGATTTCCTGCTGGATACCGGCCTTAGCACAACTTCTCTTGAAACGGCGAAGAGCGCTCTCAAGATCCTCATTGGGCTTAACTTCGATTTTTGCCATTGTCTGATTCAACCTCCCTCTCAGCCATAATTAAGTGCACCGACTGAATAAGGCTTTCATGCACGATGTCCATTATACCTTTATTCCTGCATACAAGTCAAGAAGAACTTTCACGAATATGAAGTGCGAATATTAGGTCATGCCGGCATATTATCCAATCTGTCCCGTTACCACATTAACCGCTTCCTTAAGTGCAGCAGGTATGCCTGCAGGATTCTTTCCGCCGGCCTGGGCCATATTGGGCCTTCCGCCGCCGCCTCCTCCAACAAGTGCGGCAACACCCTTTATAAGGTTGCCCGCATGGGCGCCCTTTCCTATGGCATCATCGGTTGCCATGGAAACAAGATTAACTTTTCCGTCAGTCTCAGACGCAAGCAGGATCACGCCGGTTCCCAGCTTTTCCTTAAGCTTGTCGCCTAAATCACGGAGGCTGTTCATATCAGCACCCTTCACCTCAGCAGCAAGGAACTTAACGCCTGAGATCTCTACCACCTTATCCATTATGTCGTCAAGCTGTCCCGAAGCAGCCTTGCTCTTTAAGGATGTATTCTCGCTCTTTAATGCACGCAGTTCTTCCTGCAGCTTCTTTATATGGTCAGCCAATTCGAAAGGCGTGGTCTTTAAAAGAGCTGCGGCTTCATTTGACTTTGCCTCAAGCTCACTGTAGTACTTGCGTACATTAGCGCCTGTTATAGCCTCCACCCTGCGCACGCCTGCAGCAACGCCGTTCTCTGACAGTATCTTAAACTGGCCTATGTCAGAGGTATTCTTTACATGGGTACCTCCGCAGAATTCCTTGGAAAAATCTCCCATGGAAACTACCCTTACGGTCTCGCCGTATTTCTCGCCAAAGAGAGCCATTGCACCGGTCTTCTTGGCTTCTTCCACGCTCATTACAGCAGTCTCTACGGGAATGCCTTCAGCGATCTTCTCATTGACGATATCCTCAACCTTTTTTAATTCCTCAGCCGTCATAGCCTGGAAGTGTGAAAAGTCAAATCTTGTCCTTTCGCCGTCCTGGTATGAACCCTGCTGTTCTACATGGCTTCCCAGCACATCACGGAGAGCCTTCTGAAGCAGATGGGTTGCACTGTGGTTTTTACAGGTTGCGCTTCTGAGATCCTTATCAACCGAAAACTCAGCTTCGCTCCCCTTCCTTATCATTCCGCTTACCACTACACCGTGATGAGCATACTTATTACCTACCAGTTTCTCAACTCCGGTTACATTGAATTCACCATCTGCAGTCCGTATCACACCCTTATCGGATTCCTGACCACCCATGGTAGCATAGAAGGATGTCTTGTCCGCAATGATGGTTCCGTTCTGTCCCTCAGCAAGGATATCCGTAAGCTCTGAAACAGTCTTGCCGTCAACTTCCTCATCCTTTGACATGATGGCAATGGCAGCCTTCTGTACCAGGGTATCATATCCTGTAAACTCGGTAGCCGCAGTATATCCGTCAAATACGGATGCATCGGCACCCATATATGTGGTAACCTTCCTTGCCTTCCTTGCAGTATCCTTCTGGTTCTGCATTGCCTTGTCAAAGCCTTCCTTATCTACATCGAAGCCTTTTTCTGAAAGGATCTCGATGGTAAGGTCCAAAGGGAATCCGTATGTATCGTAAAGCTTGAATGCATCATCACCGGAAAGTGTCTTTGCGCCCTTTGCCTTCATATCGTCTTCCATTGTCGCAAGGATATTAAGTCCCTGATCGATGGTCTTATCAAATGCCTGCTCCTCTTTTGTAAGGACATTCAGTATGAAATCCTTCTTTTCATCAAGCTCGGGATAACCGTCCTTTGATTCATTTATAACGGTCTTGGCAAGCTCTGCCATAAAGAGTCCGTCTATGCCAAGCTTCCTGCCGTGTCTTGCAGCACGCCTGATTATACGCCTCAGCACATAGCCCCTTCCTTCATTGGAAGGCATGATGCCGTCTGAGATCATGAAGGTCGAGCTTCTGATATGGTCGGTAATAAGCCTTATGGAAACATCCTTTTCCTCATCCGTCTGGTATGTTGCCCCGGCCAGTGTGCATATCCTGTCACGGATTGCCTTCATGGTATCGATATCGAATACGGAATCAACATCCTGGACAACAACAGCCAGTCTCTCAAGTCCCATTCCTGTATCTATGTTCTTATTTGCAAGCTCCGTATATCCGCCCTTGCCGTCTCCGTCGAACTGCGTGAACACATTGTTCCAGACTTCCATAAACCTGTCGCAGTCACAGCCAACCTTGCAGTCAGGCTTTCCGCAGCCGTACTTTATTCCGCGGTCATAATAAATCTCTGAACAGGGACCGCAGGGACCTGCACCATGTTCCCAGAAATTGTCGCACTCGCCTGTCTCGGGATCACGGTAGAACCTTGTGATCTTTTCAGCAGGAATTCCGATTTCCTTGTTCCAGATCTCGAAAGCCTCGTCATCCTCACCGTAAATGGAAGGATAAAGCCTGTCCGGATCCATGCCAACAGTCTCGGTAAGGAACTCCCAGCTCCACTTTATAGCCTCGTGCTTGAAATAATCGCCGAAAGAGAAATTGCCCAGCATCTCGAAAAATGTCAGGTGTCTTGCAGTCTTACCTACATTATCGATGTCACCGGTACGGACACATTTCTGACAGGTTGTCACTCTTTTTCTCGGAGGAGTTTCCAGTCCCGTGAAATAAGGCTTAAGCGGTGCCATTCCGGCATTTATCAGCAAAAGCGACTTATCATTGTGGGGAACAAGGGAAAAGCTGTTCATCTTAAGATGATCCTTGCTCTCAAAGAACTCAAGATACATTCTTCTCAGTTCGTTAACGCCATACTTCTCCATTACAGAAAATCCTCCTTAAATATGGCCGTCCACAAGGGTGAACGGCCGTTGCATTTTTATAAAGCTTAGTTTTAAATTATTATCTTGCCCAGATGGTATCGATGTATACAAGTCCTGTGCTGGGATTAGCAAGGTCTATCACTCTTCCCCAGTGCACGCTTGAATTATAGTTTGCCTCAGTAACCGTTACTGTATGTCCGTCAGCATGTACTTCTGTTATGACAACAGTATGCTGGTCATTGTTGGTACGGGGGCTGTCACCTACATGCAGTACAGGAAGGTTATTCCAGGACGCAGGAATCTGAACTATAGGGCACTGATAGTCAGTTGCATACTCAAGCATATCCATCATGTATCCATAGCAGCCCATTCCAAGGAAATGTCCAGGGCCATAGCCTTCACAGTAAACCGTATTATAGTAGTGAGTTCCATTAGTATAATATGTACCCTCTGTATATCCGGGAACATTCTTTCTTCCCATTATCTTGTTGTAAACATATTCTTCAGGAAGATATGTGCCTGCTGTTGTAAGAAGTCCGGTAGGCTGCGTTACTACTGTTGTTGTTGATGATGAGCCTGCAGGACCTGCAGCATTGGGCCATCTGCCCTCTGCCTTTCC
>JAGBLN010000004.1 GCA_017635395.1 Lachnospiraceae bacterium | reverse complement strand
TGGAATTCCTTTGCTACAGGAATCCTGTGATTACGGAAATATCTGATTCCGTTTTCACCGATGGCAAAGATTTTTATACCTGGATCCTTCTGTCTTTCCTTTTCAAGTGTACGGAGCACATTCATATTGTATGCTCCGGCCATGCCTTTATCAGCAGTTATAACAAGATAAGCTTTAGCCTTTTTCTTTCGCTTATACTTGTTGCTTCCACTGAAATACCCAGAGTCAACAGATGGCGCATTCCGGAATATCCTCTTTATCTCTTTAGCCTGGGCTTCGAAAAAGGGACGAACGTTCTCCAAGTCTGCCCTGGCCTTCCTCATTTTTACCGAAGAGATAAGGTACATGGCGTTGGTTATCTTCTTTGTGCTGCGAACACCGGATATTCTGTTTTTTATCTCATTTAATGTTGCCATTTATCCTCGTAGAATCTCTTTGCAACTTCAATGATCTGTTCCTTTTCCTCCGGGGTCATTACACCGGTCTCATCAATCTTTGCACAGAGCGCAGACTCAGTCATTGAAAAATGCGTAAGCATCTCATCACGGAACTTTATGATCTTTGCCTGGGGAACATTTTCCATGACATGTGCAATGGCCGCACAAAGAATGATTACCTGCTCATGCAATGAGAAGGGATGTCCCTGGGGCTGTATCAAAAGTTTCATCAGTCCCTGGCCATAATTAAGCTGTTTCTTTGTAGCCTCATCCAGGTCGCTGGAAAACTGTGTGAACACTTCCATTTCCCTGTACTGTGCAAGGTCAAGCCTTAAGCTTCCCACGGCCTTTTTCATAGCCTTTGTCTGGGCAGCTCCGCCCACACGGGATACTGACAGACCGACATTGACAGCAGGTCTCTGGCCAGCAAAGAAAAGATCGCTTTCCAGGAATATCTGCCCATCCGTTATGGAAATAATATTAGTGGGTATGTATGCAGAAACATCTCCTGCCTGTGTCTCGACTATGGGAAGAGCAGTCATGCTGCCTCCGCCTATGGCATCAGAAAGCCTTGCAGACCTCTCTAACAGTCTTGAATGCAGATAGAATACATCACCGGGATAAGCTTCTCGACCCGGAGACCTCTCAAGCAAAAGTGACAATGCCCTATATGCAATAGCATGCTTGGACAAGTCATCGTAGATTATGAGCACATCCTTCCCCTGGTACATGAAATATTCACCAAGTGCAGCCCCCGCATAAGGAGCAATATACTGTACCGGAGCTGTCTCGGAAGCAGATGCAGAAACCACTATGGTATATTCCATCGCCCCCTGCTTCTTAAGATTACCAACTATATGGGCCACACTGGACGACTTCTGTCCGATTGCAACGTATATGCAGATAACACCATTGCCCTTCTGGTTCAGTATGGTATCCGTAGCAATAGTGGTCTTTCCTGTCTGTCTGTCACCGATAATAAGCTCTCTCTGTCCCCTTCCTATGGGAAACATGGAGTCGATTGAAAGCAAGCCCGTATTCATAGGGGTATCCACACCCTGACGGGACACGATGTCCGGAGCCGGAGATTCTATGGCACGATATCCTACTGCCTTTATCTTGCCCTCTCCGTCTATAGGCTCACCAAGTGCATTAACTACTCTTCCTATATATGCGTCACCCACAGGTATTCCTGCAGTCTTTTTAGTACGCCTTACCCTGCTGCCCTCCGTAACATCCGTATCGTCACCGAAAAGTATGATACCGACACAGTCAGGCCTAAGGTCCTGCACCATGCCTTTTACGCCGGATTCAAAAATTACGATCTCGCCGTATACCGCACTGCGGAGTCCCTCTGCCAGAACAATGCCGTCACCGACTGTCAGTACGACACCTTCCTCCTCCGGACGGACATGGGCCTCCCAGGAATCGATTGACGATTTGAAAAGTGTAATGACATCAGATTCTTCATCATCATACCTTGCCGCAATCTCATCCAGCATATCGGCTAACTGCCTGTATCTGCCTTCACGAGTCCAGTCATATACTTCGCCGCCTGCCTCCAGCCTGAAACCGTTTCCCACAGTCTCATCCTTTTTCCAGACAAGCTCGAATTCCTCGCCCTGCTCCTTTAAAAGAAAAGCTTCAAAGCGCTTCTTTTGCTTTGCATCAGGTGAAGCAGCACTGTATATATACGCCTCTTTTTTTGAAGCGGCTGAGGTCTTACTTTCTTCCATCAGAATTTCCTCCGTCAGAATTCTTTTCTGCCTCATCTAAGAATGAATCAAAAGACGATCCGCCCTCGCTGTCAAGCATTATCTTGCGGGTAGCTTCTTCTATCATCTTGGAGATATCTTCCTTGGCGCCTTCAACAATGCCTTTCTTCTTTCTTTCGCCTTCTGCCTTTGCCTCTGCAATAACGGTCTCAGCCTTCTTCTTAAGGCTTTCTTCTTCAGTCTTACGCATTTCAGCGATCTCAGCCTGGGCAGCGCTCATCTTGGCTTCCACTTCCTCGTCGGCCTTATCCATTGCAGCAGTATACTCTGCCTTTAACGCCTTAGCCTCATCCAGCGTCTTCTTCGCCTGCTCGTCCATTTCACGATAATGGTCCTCACGCTTCTGAATAAAATCCTTTATAGGCTTGTATAAAAGGATGTAAAGTCCTCCAAAAAGAAGGATTATATTGAAAAGGTGCAGGAATATCTGCATAAAATCTATTCCGAGTATCATTCTTTAACCCCTTTCCTGTCTGACTTAGAGTACGAAGATCGCCAGTATCGCAATGATCAATGCGTAGATAACTACCGTCTCTATAAATACCAGACCGAGCATCATGATGGTCTGTATCTTTCCGCTCATCTCAGGCTGTCTTGCAACACCCTCGCCGCAGCGTCCTACTGCGATACCCATACCGATACCGCCGCCGAATGCCGCAAAACCCACCGCAATACCTGCACCAATGGCTTTTCCTAAAATATCATTCACCCCTACATTTGCTGCCTCTGCAGCTGCTTCAGCAGTAGCTGTGGTGTCTGCAGCCTGGGCGCTTATTACCCCGGCCACCCCTACTCCTGCCATAACAATGATCATCACTGCAAGTGCGATTGCCATAGTTTTGATTGTCTTTAATTTCATTTTCTTTTCCTCCGGAATTTTATTTTCTTTTTGTTTGATTGGTCTTTATGCTGCTTTTACTTCTTCTATTGTTTCGTCTGCAGTCGCTTCTTTTTTCTTTTTCTTCTCCCTTATCTCCGTGACCTCACCGTAGTAGAAACTGGTAAGCATTGTCAGGACATACGCCTGAATGACTGCATGCAACACTGTGAAGAGTACGCCTACAAGCACCGGCAGAACAAAACTAAGTGTCATATAGTAATAAACTAACTCAGTTGTGAGCATACCGGAAAGTAAGGCACCAAATAATCTGAATGTCATAGATATAGGCAGTGAAAACTCCTTAAGTGCATTTCCAACGCCGGCAAGTTTATTTGCCGTGACTGCACCGAATACGATGAACAGATATGAGAAACAGCCTGCCGCTATTGCACCGTTTATGTTTGCAAGGGGGGCCGGCAGCGCAAGTGAATTGCCTGCGGTGGATACAACCTGCAGACCCAAAAGCTCAAACATTGTTCCCACAAAAATATAGGAACCTATCGCAAAAATATATGCGCCAAGGGCCTTATTCCTATGGGGGCTGTTGGACTTGGCAAGTCCATCAAAAAGCCCTACCCACATCTCTAAAAGCATCTGGAATTTTCCGGGCACGAATTTGAATTTAGGGATAACGAAGATCCTGATCATCAGTGCAGCCAAAAGAAGAAATGCTGTCACTATAAATCCGGAAAGGAGCGAAGGATCGATCTGCATAATGCCGAAGAGCGATATCTTATTCGTCTCATGCAGCACCGCATCACGCATTACTTCCTTTACAGTTTCATGCTTTTCAGCATGGAAAGTAAGCACCGTTCCCACAATGCTAAATGCCAATAGCACCAGCATTACGACAATGGTTTTTGTCTTTTTTTTCTTATCCAATTTGGAACCCCTCCGATACAGACAGAATATAATTTTTGCTACATTTAATTATACGACATTTTTGAACAAAAAAAAACTTGATATACGGTGTTTTTTTATTTATTATAGACACTTGTGATGCCTCACCGGTAAGCACTTAAGAAAACCGGAACATCACGGGGTAAAATTGTGGATAATACATCAAATTCAAATATTCCAAAAAAGGATAATGCCTTTCTCGCAGGCCTGCGGGACGGCCTACCCATAGCCCTTGGTTATTTTGCTGTATCATTTTCATTGGGAATACAGGCTAAGGATGCTGGCATGACCGCATTCCAGGCCGCCGTCATGTCCCTTACCAATCTGACCAGTGCCGGAGAATTCGGGGCTCTGGCCATAATAGGCGCCGGCGGCTCCTATTTTTCCATAGCACTTTCACAGCTCATAATTAACCTGCGCTACTGTCTGATGAGCTTTGCGCTTTCTCAAAAGATCAAGCCGGAAACTCCCACTCACCACAGGCTGTTAATGTCCTATGGCATTACGGATGAGATCTTCGGCGTATCTATAGGGCAGAAATATCCCCTTTCGCCGTTTTATACATACGGTGCGCTGCTCCTTACGGTTCCCGGCTGGACCGCAGGCACGGCCATAGGGGTAATGGCAGGCAGCATACTGCCGGATTCCATTACAAGCGCCCTGAACCTGGCACTGTATGGCATGTTTACTGCTGTATTTATTCCGAAATCAAGGGAAGACCTGCGCATATGCGCCGCTGTCATCACATCAATGATAGCAAGCTTTGCCGCTGCACATCTGCCCTACATTAAAGACATATCCGGCGGCACACGGATCATAATACTCACGGTACTTATTTCACTGATATTTGCGATCATAAAACCCATAGATGACAAACCGGCAGATGAAACAGGCACAGACGTTACAGACACGATAGGAGAGAAAATATGAACATCTGGATCTACATAGCCGTAATGGCAATAGTAACATATCTCATAAGGATGCTCCCCATGACCATCCTAAGAAAAGAAATAAAGAATAAAACCCTCAGGTCATTTTTAGCCTATGTGCCATATGTCACTCTGACAGTAATGACTTTCCCTGCCATACTGGGAGCCACCAGGAGCATATACTCCGCCCTTGCAGGCTTTGTGACCGCACTCATAATGTCTTACTTCAAAAAAAGCATGATACTGGTTGCCCTGGTATCATGCGCTGTAGTATTTATAACCGAGCTGATCCTCATTCACTGACCTTGCTCTGCTTTTTTCCGCCGTTCTCCTCAAGGAATGAGAGAAAGGTTTCTTCCGGCATAGGTTTCGCGTAATAATATCCCTGGATGTATTCACATTCCATTTCAATGAACCACTCAGCCTTATCCTTATCTTCTACGCCCTCGACCACGATCTCCGCGCCAAGGCTCTTAAGCAGGCTTATGGTCTCTTTCATGATATTCTTGCGCCTGTCATCCACAAGTCCGTCAATAAGGCATTTGTCCAGCTTGATAATCTTATATGGGAAGTTCATTATCCTGCCCAGGTTTGAATATCCGGAACCGTAATCATCCAGCGAAAAGCTGTTTCCATTTTCCGATATATCGCTCATGGTCTTTATGACTGCATCTGCCAGATAATCCGATGCCGTCTCCGTGATTTCAAAGTTAATTCGCTTAGGCTCTATGTGGTATTCCTCAAGTATTTCCCTGATCTTCTTTGCCATATCCTTCTGTGTGCACTGCATAACGGACAGATTAACCTCAACGAACCTGATTCCCCTATCAAGCGCATCACTTTCTGCCAGGAAACGGCATACATCACGAATTACAAACTCGCCTATCTGAAGTATGGCGCCGCTCTTCTCTGCCGCTGGAATAAATATTGAGGGCGGAACATATCCCAGGGTCTCATCCTTAAGCCTAAGCAGGGCCTCCGCTGAAGTAAAAGCACCGTCCTTAACGGAATAAATGGGCTGATAGAACATTTCAAATTTGTCATTTTTAATGGCATCCGCCACAATACGGTCAATTGTATTACTGATAACAAACTCCCTGTCCGGCACAATATCACTATACCTGACAAAAACATTAGGCGGAAGGTAATTTACAAACGTCTCAGCAAATTTTATCAGCTCCTCCTCATTATCGCATTCCTCCGGAATCTCTACACCGCATACCGCGAATTCCAGTTTCATGCGGATACCGTCAAGGTTATATTCCTCACGGATGATAGGAATATTATTATCCACAACAGCAGAAACCTTATCTTTATCAATGCCTCCCTTATCCACAACAGCAAAAAGTCCATTTTTCAGGTAATAAAGATCTGCAAGATGCCTGTTTTCTTTTTGCATTATGGAAAAGATCCTGTCGCACACCTGATGCATCAGGTCAGCATAAACCTCCCTGCCAAGGGAATTTTCCAGTGGCCTGCTGCTCCGTATCTTTGCAAATATAATGAATGTCTTGTCACCCGTTGCATATACATTGCCAAGCATATGCTTGAATGCAGCATATGGCTTCGCTCCGGTCTCCAGATCGTAGTTTTCTTCTATGCTGAGCACGAAGAATGAAAGCAGCAGCACCGTAAGCGCCATGCCAAACATCTGAACCAGCAACGTAGGATTAGTAGCCTGGATATAATACGCCATTAGATTTACCGGGTATATAAAGAGAAGCGCCAGGAATTTTATGGTCTCTATTCGTCTTTTTACTCTGCAGTAAATGAGGTATACCAGGAAGAATATAACATAATAAAAACCCATCGCCACGGAAACGCCTATCATGAATCCCCTATGATAGACAGGTATTCCGTCCGGACTAAGGGTGTGATAAAAGATAGCATGGGTAGAACCATTAGATATGAGCAGCATAAGATTTACAAGCAGCGGCGAAAAATACATAACCGCCAAAACAAGTGAAGACCTGATCTTTTTAAAGGTTCCGGTTATGCTTCCCACCATATAAATATACACAGGATATATCATGGAATACAGAAAACTGTATGCCCCGCAGGCAATATCCCTGAAAACTATGCTGTTATTATATGGCGCAATCCAGTCAAGAGGCGCAGACCTTAGAATATCCGCTCCCGTAGTAAGCATTATAAGCGCGATGAATACAAAAAAAATCCTATTCGTCTTGCCTCTGTACATTTTTCTGAAACAGAGCGACAGCAATAGGACTGCACAGACCAAAAGAGCCGCAATGTCTAAGTAATAGACACGGTAAACCAATTATTATACCCCCCCCCTTGAGCATTGTCAGAAACAGCACAACGCCCCCCTCAAAACTTATCCGCCCCGGCTGTATTCGGCGTAAACCGAAAACTACATAGCCGCGTGATATCACAAACCCCATGCCGACCGAAACTATAACAGAAAACGGCCGACATAGGCATCTCCACAAATATCAGAATACTGTCGTACGTACCAGTCTGGTAATATCTGCAGTCATATTCTCAACAAATGTAACCGACATCTCCATTTTACTTAGCGAGGTAACCCTTATTTCCCTCGTTCTCTTCTCGGATGCCTTCACGTTTTTCGTGGTAACCATTATATGATAACGTTCTGCTCCCGTCTTATCAGTATAGGTTTCCAAAATATAATCATACTCCACAACATTCGATTTTGAACCATCCTTTGTATTAAGGGTGTAATTCGTAGCAACGCCAGTATTTCCCTCATCAGTCTTATTGTCCTGTGAGAAAACCCAGCACTCGGTAGTATCCTGTCCCAAAGGCTTAGGATATCTCCACTCGCCCTGTATATTATCATTAGTGATATCAAGCTGCCTGAACATATCAAAGAGATAATATCCGCCCGCGATGACCATAAGAAGGAATAAAACACCTATAATCCTTCCTGCTATGTCCTTCGGTTCCTGTTCAACCTTCGGTTTAACTTTGATAGTTGCCATTTTTTCTTCCTCCCTTTTATCAGTCACCTATCTCTTCAAGATGCTGACTTGCTTTTTGTGCTTCCAGACTGTCCGGAAACTTTTCCAAAAGTTCATTGAATTTTGCTGCTGCACTGCTTACATCGCCATTATCATAATATGCCAAGCCTAAATAATACAAAGCATCATCACTGTCCGGATTATACTCATATGCCCTGGTCAGGCATTCTATTGCTGTTTCATAATCCCTCGAATTGTATGATTCTATGCCCTTCTCATAAAAGCGCTCCGCTACCGATGAACCTATACCGCCTTTAAGATAGGAATACAGATCCAGGAATTCCGTTGATGCTCCATCATCAAGGTAATCAGCCGGTATCTTTTCAAGATACTCATCCACCGTCATATTATCCTGACCAGTATCCAGATACGCATATGCAGCTGCCATAAGGTAATCATTAATCTCAGCAGTTCCGTTTGATCCGGAATACCCGTCTATCATTTCCTTCTGGGCCTGTATATCTGCCTGAAGTTCGGTTATCCTAGCTTCCAGCTCAGTTATCTCAGCATTCTTCTCGTCCAGCTGGGCACCATACTCCGACGCCTTTGCATTAGCCTCGTCCCTAACCGATGAAATCCTGGCCGGAAGGATGATGAAATAGGACACGCACACGCCTATGATTATTCCGATGGCAATCTCAACAAATACGTTTATCCCTAAGGTATCGCCAACGCCTACAGGCTGAATTATGGTCTCATTGCCGCTGGTCTTATAGACAGCCGTAACTTCGTCTTTTTTCTTCCTGCGTCCCCGTTTGTTATCTGCCGCCTGCTTAAGGAC
Source organism: Lachnospiraceae bacterium (assembly GCA_017635395.1). Lineage (GTDB taxonomy): Bacteria > Bacillota > Clostridia > Lachnospirales > Lachnospiraceae > NK4A136. The sequence goes on along the minus strand of JAGBLN010000004.1, from coordinate 2,772 downwards.
CGCATCTATCTCTTTCTTGTACCTAAGGGACTTAAGGTCTCCACAGTCAATCTTTAAGGTTCTTTCAGCCTCCCTGGCAGCTCTTTCCCACTCTTCCTTCTGTATGTACAAGAGCGTGAGCAGCTGGCGGGCCTTAACATAATTCGGATTCATGCTGATGACCTTCTTTAGCTGAATGATAGCCATATCAGAGCTGTCCTGCCAGCACAGATCCAAAGCTTTATTAAATTTTCTTATGGATGTCTTGATATTTTCAAGGCGTCCCTGATCGTTCTTGAGAGCATTTATGTACTCGTTTGCAACATTCTTTTCGGGACGCATATTCTGGCTGATGACCCACTCGGACAACGCCTCAACGCCCTCACCTGTCTCATAGTAAACAAGTCCCAAAAGGTTTCTTGCGTCTATATGGTTTTTATTGAAACGGATACACTCCTTAAGTGCCCTTACAGCTCCTGAAAGATCTCTTACACTTGCCCTTTCCAGACCTTCATTATAAAGTCTGTTGGAAGTATATATTATCTTCTTATAGTGCTTTACATCCGCACCGCAATTCGTGCAGAACTCAAGTTCGGTCAGATCACATCCGCAATTAAAACATTTCACAGATATTGCTCCTACTCGTTATAAACATCTCCCTCGCCGGGTGCTGCACTGTCAGAATTCTGTGCAAGATTGAGCAGAACTTCCACAACATCGCCCTCATCCTGCTTTTCGTAAATATCGCTTTCAGCATCGCCCATTTCAAGGCTTTTATGAAATTTTTTCAGTTCTTCCTCAAAAATGATCATAACTATCTCCGGCTGATGGCATAAATCCACATAATAATCAATAACAGTTTTTCACATACAACATAATAACGATATTGCATATAAAAATCAACAGAAAAATATTTATGTAACTGTCCGGAACCTGTCTGTCCGAACAGTTACAATTAATTATTTGTTATTTTTTAAGATTAGCTATGCGTTCTTTTACCTGCTCCATCAGCTTTTCATATTTTGCAAGCTTTGCTTTTTCCTCTTCAATCTTTTCGGCAGGCGCCTTGGAAAGGAACTTCTCATTGTTCAGCATGCTGTTGGAACGCTTAAGTTCGCCCTCAAGCCGCTTTTCTTCTTTCTGAAGCCTCTCCAGCTCCTTTTCAAGATCCACAAGATCTGAGAAAGGAATGTAAATTGCAGCGTGTGCTAAAAGAACAGATACCGCATCCTCTGCTATACCGGTCTTATCTGCCTGAACTGTAACATCCGAAGCATAAGCAAGTGTCTTTAGGAAATAATCATTTTCCGTAAAACTCTTCTTAGCGCCCTCATCCCCGGTAACAACAAATATCTGTGCCTTCCTTGAAGGTGGAACATTCATCTCAGTGCGAACATTTCTTACGCCCCTGACAGCTTCTTTTATTGTTTCAATATCACTCTCATCCTCCGCGAAATTGCGCTCCTCGGAATAAACCGGCCAGGACGATATCATGATGGACTCCTCTGCATCCTGAAGGTTGCAGAAGATCTCCTCAGTAATAAACGGCATAAAAGGATGAAGGAGCTTTAATGAATCAACAAGTACAGCCTTAAGAGTTGCCAATGCTGCTGCCCTGGACTCCCTGTCAGCATCTGTCTCATTCTCCTTCTTGTACAGACGGGGCTTTACCATCTCTATGTACCAGTCACAGTACTCATCCCAGATAAAGTCGTATACCTTCTGTACCGCAACACCCATCTCGAATTTTTCCATATTCTCGGTAACATCGCGGACGGTATTATTGAGCTTTGAAAGTATCCAACGGTCAACCGGCTCGGTCTTTACCTCTGATACATCCTTTATCTCCTCATCTCCCATATTCATCATAATGAAACGGGATGCATTCCATACCTTATTTGCAAAGTTACGGCTGTTTTCCACACGGTCCGTAGAAAATCTCATATCGTTTCCGGGAGCATTACCTGTTACCAAAGTAAGCCTTAATGCATCAGCACCGTAGGTTGAGATTATCTCAAGGGGATCAATACCGTTTCCAAGGGATTTACTCATCTTCCGGCCCTGGGCGTCACGAACAAGTCCGTGGAAAAGCACAGTCTTGAAGGGCTTGTCGCCCATATGCTCATATCCTGAAAATACCATTCTGATAACCCAGAAGAAAATGATGTCGTAGCCGGTAACCAGCACATCCGTAGGATAAAAATACTTAAGGTCTTCAGTCATCTCAGGCCAGCCTAAAGTCTCAAAAGGCCAGAGTGCTGATGAGAACCATGTATCAAGGGTATCAGGATCCTGGGTAAGGTGAGTGCCTCCGCACTTAGGGCACTTATCCGGTGCTGACTTTGCAACTACGATCTCGCCGCAGTCATCGCAGTACCATGCCGGTATCCTATGGCCCCACCAGAGCTGTCTTGAAATACACCAGTCTTTGATATTATTGGTCCAGTTAAAGTAGGTCTTCTCCATGCTCTTGGGGATCAGCTTTATCTCGCCGTCTTCAATAGCTTTTACGGCAGGCTTAATAAGCTCGTCCATGCGGACAAACCACTGTTCCTTTACCATAGGTTCAACAGTTGCACTACATCTGTCGTGAGTACCTACGTTATGGGTAAGGTCTTCTATGGATACTAAAAGCCCCATTTCATCAAGTTCTTTTACGATGGCATCCCTTGCATCGTAACGGTCCATACCGTTAAACTTTCCGCCGTTTTCATTGATGGTAGCATCGTCATTCATGATGTTGATCATCTCAAGGTTATGACGCTTTCCTACCTCAAAGTCATTAGGGTCATG
>JAGBLN010000021.1 GCA_017635395.1 Lachnospiraceae bacterium | reverse complement strand
TTGAATTAGATAGCGCCCCGGGAGTAGGGACGACCATATCGGTTCTGTTTTAGAACATCTGGCCACATAAAAATATATTGATTCAGATGTTTTATGATTGTTTTGCTTATAACAACAAAGAAAACATTATAAGGCATTTTGGACCGAGCTGATAATTGATGAGGACATATAATCTTGACTGCTACAATGACAAGAGTTCTTTTCGTCTGCTGGGGCACTCCGCCGACTAAATGTCGGAAAACTTGTAGATACAGGCTTTGAAGGCGCTTGCGCAGTGATTTTGCACCCCGTTTGCACCTTCGCATCAACGCTGAAAAATCGCAAAAATGAGTACATATAAGGAGCAATGATTCCAATGATCAAGATACTTTTCATCTGCCACGGCAGGACACACTAATCACAAGGCAAACCTTGTAAACAAGGGATTATTCACGGCATAATACGGCAAGAGCATCGGACATTACTACGATAGAGGCTACGATGTGGTTCTGTTTGCTAATACCGGGCAAACCGAGACTACTAATTGGCTTATAATTCGCCATTCTGGATTATTTCAGGATGGCTTTTTGTGTCCGTTTTTTTGGACTTATAGGGTGATATAATTAGAATAATTGAAAAGGGAAAATTAAGGAATTAAAAAAATAATATTGTGAAGTCCTTGAAAGTATTCGCCCCGTCGAATATAATTATATAGTATTGTTGTTTGCTTTTTGAGGACATGTAAATGAAATATATGACAGCCAGCCAAGCGGCAAAAAAATGGGGTATTTCACAGCGAAGAGTACAGATCTTTTGCGCTGAAGAGAGAATAAAAGGGGTCTTTAAGCTTGGAGATGCATGGGCTATTCCGGAAAATTCCGAAAAGCCTCAAGATCCGAGAAAGACCAAGGAGTGTAAAGCTAAATGAATGTTATTGATTTGTTTTCCGGAGCAGGCGGATTATCATACGGATTCGAAAGAGCCGGATTTGATGTGTTACTTGGAATAGATAATGATGCAAAAGCTTTAGAAACGTTCGAGTTGAACCATAAGGGATCAAAATCCATATGTGGGGATATTACCAAGATTACATATGAAAATGATATAAAGCCCTTAATCGGGGACAAGAAAATAGATGTTATTATCGGGGGACCGCCGTGCCAGGGCATGTCGTTATCCGGCCCCAGAAAGTTTGATGATCCTCGAAACAAATTATATTTATCATATATCAGATTAGTTCAAGAAATACAGCCGACCGCCTTCGTTATAGAAAACGTGCCCGGCTTAGTAGGATTGTTCGGAGGACAGATTAAGGACAGTATAATCGAAAAGTTTACCTCTATGGGATACACCATCCAATACAAGATTTTATGCGCAGCAGATTATGGTGTGCCTCAAAACAGAAAAAGGGTAGTTTTCGTGGGCATGAAAAATGGAGAATTCTCCTACCCAGAACCCTTGAAGGAAAAAGTTACATGTAGTATGGCGCTTGATGATCTACCTGCTTTGGAAGATGAGTTGGGAACCGAACATGCTGATTACATTTCAAAACCTCATAATCCGTATCAAAAGTTGATGAGAGCAAACTCAAAAGAGGTTAGAAATCATGTGGCTGCATCTCATTCGGATAAAGTAAAAAAGATTATTTCGTTAGTGCCAGATGGTGGGAACTATAAAGATTTGCCGGACGAATACATTAATTCCAGAAATTTCCATGTGGCATGGACACGTTTTGCAAGCGATAAACCTGCCCCGACTATTGATACAGGGCATAGGCATCACTTTCATTATAAGTATAACCGTGTGCCTACCGTAAGAGAGTGTGCAAGATTACAATCTTTTCCGGATGATTTTATCTTTTTAGGTAATAAGACGCAACAGTTTAGACAAGTCGGAAATGCTGTTCCCCCACTGCTTGCAGAGGCGATTGCTAAGGCGCTTAAGGAACAATTGGGTGATTAAGATGAGTGAGTATAAGATTCCTGAAGAGTATTACTTCCGTATACATCATGTGAGACCGAGATTTAAGGGGGATATAGAAAATGTGCTTATCTATATGGCTGAAGAAATTACTCGTGTTGGAGAAAAACCAGTTGATGAGTTTGTGCGTGAGATAAATAATGCGATTTATCTTTATCCGGGAAATGCTCATCGTGAGTTGAAGACAATCAATAATTGGCGCACGGAGATTTCTGCTCTTTTTGGGTTTATCGAGCATACAGATACAACTGACAAGCCGGGAAGACGTGCTATTGAATTGGCGAAAGACAGTGATCTCGTAGAATGCTTTAAGGTCTTTCTTTATAATTTTCAGTATCCTGGTGCACATATAAAACCCAAGAATGTACTTGAGCAGATTGAGGCAGGAGTCCATTTTAAACCTGCGCAGTTTATTCTCAAATTATTAAAGTACGCAAACAAGGACGGCGGAAATTCTATAGGTATTACAAAACCGGAAATATGCCACTGTGTTTTTAACGATCTAAGAGTAACAAGGGATAACGAGGGCGTTGAGAAGACCTGGAACAGAATCGCTGAAAACAGAAAAAACAGATTAGAGTATGATCAAACGGGAGATGTTGTAAGGTATGCTGGCGATATCATCGATTATATGGAGATAGCCAACCTTCTTAAAACATATGACAGCAGGACATATTACTTGAACACTCTTGAAGAGGAAGCCATTATTAAGTTTATCGAATCGGCAGAATGGTTCTCCGAGTATGACACTATGATTTCCAACCGCTCTGGTAGTATGGAGGCGGTTAAGGACTGCACGAATGGATGGTTCTCATATGTTAATCGAGATATAAAGAACACGGATTTCTCAACAGATATTCTTGCATATATTGCAAGTGATGAGGACGAACTAAAACAACTGCAAGAGAGTACGACCACCGAGAGTATCGGAGGTATCAGTGATCTTATCGACCGAGATGATGTTCTTGAAAAGCGAATTGCAACCTATATAGATGCTTTTACAACGAAAGATATCGGAGATATTGGGGAGAGCCTTGTTCACGGACATGAATGTATGCGAGTTAAAATTGGAGGCCGTGAAGATCTTATTCATCTTATAAAGAGAATACCTACACAGTTTGCTGTTGGATACGACATCAGTTCTGTGGAGTTGGATGAACGTAAACGATATATTGAAGTAAAAACAACGATTAGTTCAAAGCCTCTTCATTTCAACAGAATTCATATGACGAAGAATGAGTGGAATACTGCGAGCAGTACGCATGATAGGTATTATGTGTATAGATTGCTGCTTAGTAAGAATGAACGAAAACTGTTTTTGCTTCAAGATCCGGTCGGCTTGTATAAGAATGATCAGATAGAAATGATTCCCAGTGATGGAGCAGATATTACATTTGATCCAACAAAGGTCGGAACATTTGAGGAGTTGTTAACATGGAAAAATTAAGAGTAGCATCATTATTCTGCGGATGCGGTGGAACCGATGTGGGATTGCTTGGAGACTTTGAGTTTCTGGGAAAAAAATATGAAAAGAACAACATGGAGATAGTGTATGCCAATGATATTGATGACAATGCATGCAGTATCTTCGAAACTAACTTTGGAATTAAACCGGATAATCGTGACATTCGAGAGGTGAGTTCGGAAGAATTGCCGGATTTCGACATACTAACTGGCGGATTTCCATGCCAATCTTTTTCGATAATCGCCCAGAATCCTAAAAGATTGGGGGTAAAGGATGAACGTGGAAAACTGTTCTTTGAAATGTGTAGGATACTAAGAGATAAGCAGCCGAAGTGTTTTATTGCCGAAAATGTTAAAGGCTTACTAACTGCAAATAAACGTAGCGCATTCCCTCTTATCATGGAGGAATTTGAAAAAAGTGGATATGATGTGAAATACCAGATTCTGAATTCTGCAGAGTATGGTGTGCCACAAAAAAGAGAAAGGGTCATCATTGTTGGCTTTAGGAAGGATTTGCATATCGACTTTACATTCCCTGATGTGATTTATTCACAGGAGGATTTGTATCAGCCTTTAAGCTCGGTTCTTGAAAAAAATGTTGATGAAAAGTATTTTTTCAGCGAAAAAGCCGTTCAAGGAATGATGAAAAATCGTGAATCGATGAATAAAGGCCGCGCACAGGATATTACAAAGCCCTGCAACACTGTAGGTGCGCATTTGGCCAAAGTATCGCTTAACAGTACGGATCCGGTGTTGATGGAAGGCGAACGTTATAGAAGATTTACTCCGAGAGAAGTTGCAAGGATTCAAAGCTTTCCGGAAAAGTTTAAGTTGGTCGGAAGCGAATCTGCTCAATATAGAGCTTTGGGTAATGCAATACCTCCAGTAATGTTTTGGTATGTTGCTAATTCGGTATGTAGCGAATTGGCGGAAGTATAAATCCGAAATATCGGGTGATTGAAAGGAAACACTTATTATGAATGATTGTGAATGCCCGGTATGTAAGTCAAAAGCGTCTCATCAGTTTGATGGAAATCGGATGATGAATTTCTATGAGTGCCCTGTTTGTGGTAGGTTCGAATTAAACGAATTCAGTGGAACAGAAGGGTTTAATATGAACCACCTGACGGCTTATTTGGTTTATCATTCATACAAGCAGAGCGACTGGTCTGAATACCGATATAACACTGTATTAGATAAAGAAGAATGCGACAGATATAAAAAGGAATTTCAGAGTGGTCATAATATTTGTGGTCTCCCTGTTCATATGGATGCCGATATTGTGAACTCATGGTATCCTAGATCCCTTGCGGAAAAAGTTGACAGTATTCTTTTATACATTGATTCACATGCCAAGCATCTGGGACAAAAAATACAGATATCACTTCCGACCTTGATGGGAGTTCTATTTGTTGATCGCTATGATATTGATAATAAAAAATACGGAAATAAGATCAATAATGCCGTAGAGCGAGATGAAAAGGAGTGTATTGAAGAGATTCGATATATGTTAGATTATCTGAAAAAGTCGAATCTGATCGAATGCCAAGAGGCTGCTACAACGAAGGATATGACAACAATCTGCCTGACTCCTCTTGGGTATCAAAGGGTAGATGAGTTACAGAAAAATTCTTCATACGGTAGAAGCGTTCTTGTTGCGATGAAGTTTGGCGATGATACTGCCAAGTTGAGAGAGGCTATACGAAAGGGAATATCAGATGCATATTATTACGCAGTTTTTATCGATGAAGTTCAGCATAATGATTTCATCACCCCAGAATTATTGAAGCATATTAGAGACAGCAAATTTGTTGTGGTAGATTTGACGCATCAGAATAATGGCGCATATTTTGAGGAAGGATATGCAATGGGACTGGGCAAGCAAGTTATTCAGTTGTGCAGAAAAGATGTTAGTCTTCATTTTGATATTGCTCAGAAGAACACAATTATGTGGGAAACTGAAGAAGACATTTCTGAACGGCTTACAAATAGAATACGAGCCACAATAGATTGATATTTTGAAAGAAAGGAACCGAAAATGCAGAATTATGGGCTTGATCTAAGTAAAGTAATACAAGATTTAAAGATGCCGGATATTGAAAACATGTATGTTCCGTCACAACACATGTGGGCGGATACGCAGTTCGAAATACTGAAAGAACAAATACAGGAATATGAGGAGTCGCTCGATTCTGAACATGAAGTTGGAATTATGATGACGAATTTCGGGCAATCTGTTCTTATGCAGGTTACATACATATCATATAGGGATCCAGTTCTGATAATATTTAAAGGATTTGTAAATGGACAAGAGTCGGTTCTTATCCAACACATAAACCAATTAAACTTTTTGCTTACAAAGGTTTCAAAAGAACCAGACAAGCCCAAGAGAAAAATCGGATTTATTACAGAAGAGTAGTTTTCTCAAGGATTGGGGCAGTCGCACTAAAGTACTCAACTAAAGCGACAGCCCCTTTTCCTATATATAAATATAATAACAACCGCTATAAACACTTTATTAAGAAAGACGCTTAAACTATAATACTCTTATACTATAGCCAAGGAGATAGGAAAATGGATAGATTAGCAGCGTTGCTGTGGGAGAGTATACCTTCTGGAAACCTAATCTTTAAAGGACACTCGAAACTGGAAGAAAAAAATTTAGAGGAGTTGCCAATTGAGTTATTGGATGAATTGTATATTTCACGAGATGAACGATATGACATAAAGGTATCCTGCACACGGAAAATAAATCGTTTCAACGATCAAGGATCTTCAAGAAAAAAGAAAGAGCGAGAGTTTGTGGCTGGAGAAACAGTTATTCCGGGGGAGCTGATTGTCAGACCTTTTGGAAGTGCTTATTCATTTAAGTTTGCACCTTGCTACTACAGCGGCTGTGTCAGTACACTTGATAGTTCGGAATATCATTTATCATGTTATCATATTGAATGCACATACACCGAAAAGCCAGCTACTGTATTAAAAGAATGGATTTTGAACGGAGGTCAAAGTGGGCTTCGAGTATGTGCGAATCAGAAGTTTAAATACACAGTAGAGGGGACTTTACTTGGTCAACACGGTGATTTTGACTTTCCAGTGAAGGATACACAAGATGAACAAGAGACAGTCGGTCACTTTGCTCATTTTAAATTCAAAGATACGGCTTTTGACGTACATTATGTGGGAAATGGTTATGGACCTAAATGGAGCGAAAATTTAAGCATTTCATATTTTGAAAAGTATGGGCGGATACCAAGTTTTGAAGAACGAACGATTATCAGAGAGTATTTGAGTTTTATTGTAGGTACGAGACTTCTGTATATCGGTAATAGCACATTTGATGATAGCGGTAACCAGCTCGGGTTTGAAATGGAATCGCCCAATACATACAGCTTTGAGATAGAAAGAATATGTAAGAATGCTGCTATGCCTCCAATTTGCGATAAATATGATTCTCTGCAAACATATTTTGATTTTGTTCAGAAATACATAGATCAATTTGCAAATTTATATAACAAGTTGGATTTTAATGCTCTTTTCGGATCGTATTGGTACGCAAAGAATATTGCCAAACCTTATGATTTACCAATGCTATCAGGTTCTTTAGAGTATTTGATGAAAAAGTGGTATGAACAGGTAGAATTGAATCCGGAGACTATTCTGATTGAAAAGAAGGAATTCAAGAATATAATAAAGCCGATAAAAGATCTTGTAAAAGAACAGTTCAAAGATACTGAATATGTTGATCGAATGCAACGCTCTGTCGATTTGATGAACAGAATGACTATTAATGAGATGCTATGGCATTTCTTTGACAAAATCGGTATGCCTATAGGCGAAACAGAGAAAAAAGCCTTACAAGCACGAAATCTGTCTGCACATGGATCTTTTCGAGAAATGGGTGGCGATTACTCTGAACTATATAAGTACAGTAAAGTGTATGAATGTATTATTGCACGGACTGTTCTAACCTTGTTAGGATATACTGGAAAATATGTGGATTACGGTACACTTGGTTTTCCAGAAAAGAATATAAAAGTTCCAAGCGGAGAATCTGTGGTCGAATAATCGTAGTCACAGTAGTCTGTTTTGCGGTAATAACTACGAAATCGACTACGATTTGGTCGCAATTCTTTGCTAAAGTTTGCCATGATATGCCGAGTTGCCGTTATGAGTGAGTGCGCCGGAAGCATTGAAAATAGTGACGAAAACACGGCATTGATGGGCGATGATGAGGAGTAAAAATAAATGATTAAGGTTCTTTTTGTCTGCTGGGGCATTCAAGCCTAACAAGGTTGTAAACCCTTGAGTATTACGGCATTGTACGGCAAAACGTTGCAGGCAAAAGGTATCTGACTACCATGGTGACTACTATGAAAAACAGCGATTTCATGCCGGATTGAACGGTATGAAACCGACTACCGTAAAGAGAGAAAAGAGGAGTAGTAATCGATGATAAAAGTTCTTTTCATCTGCCACGGCAATATCTGTAGAAGCACGATGGCTCAGAGCATGTTTTCCTATATGGCTGAAAAAAATCACAGGAAGGATGACTTTGAGATAGAGTCAGCGGCTACAAGCCGTGAGGAAATCGGGAATACGCCGCATTACGGAACCGTACAGAAGCTGCGGGAAGTCGGGATCCCTCTCGTGCCGCACAGGGCAGTGCAGATGACAAATGAAGATTATGATTATTATGATTATCTGATCGGAATGGATACGGCTAATATCCGCAATATGCAGCGTATAGCCGGAGGCCGCTCCGATAAGATATATAAGCTTTTGGATTTTGTATCCGGGATTGGCAGAGGCAGGGAGGTGGCAGATCCATGGTATACGGGGAATTTTGATGCGACCTATGCTGATTTTACCAAAGGGCTGGATGCATTTTGGAAATATCTGCAAGCTGAAGGCTTGTTATGATATCCGGCATTGGGCGTATCAGCGTAAAGTGTGCAGGGGAGGGCATTTTATTTTCAGAAGTGCTGCCTGTTTATCACACAATTGCAGGGAGCGTTGTATCAAGGACTTGTTAAAGGCTTTGTTTAAAAAGATTTCCCTTGTATTCTGACTAAAATAGTATATAATTTAGCCTGCGTGTGCATAGGGCGCAGGCCAAGCAGTTCGGGTCCGATATCCTGCTTGTAAAATATTAAAACCAAAGGAGTAGGAAATGAAATATCTGAGAATTGAATTGAAGGATTACAGGATCCTTCTGCGGAATGTGCCGTCCATGGTCATTTCGGTCTTTATCCTGTCAGTTGTCTGCATGAATCTGGTAGCAGGCAAGGAACTGTTTTCATCAAAGTATTTTTGCATAAACTGCGGACTTGCGCTTTCATGGATATCTTTTTTATGCATGGACTGCATCTGCAAGCGCTTCGGGGCGAAAGCTTCCATTAAGGTCTCGCTTCTTGCGATGTCTGTAAATGTTGTAACGGTGGGCACATTTTGGCTGCTGTCGATGACGCCGGGACGCTGGGCGGCCTATTATAGTGCTTCGGATCCCGCAGTTGGCGAGTATATCAATGCCGGGCTGAATTCAACATTTGGAAGCGCATGGTATGTTGTACTGGGTTCTGCCATTGCCATGCTTTTATCTTCCATAGTCAATGCGCTTTTAAATGAAGTGATCGGTAAAAAAGCTGATAAGGGCGGTTTCCTCGGTTTTGCTACGCGTAGCTACATATCAACAGCGGTTGGACAGTGGGTAGATAATTTCGTGTTCTCAGCCCTGGTTTCCCATGTGTTCTTCGGCTGGAACTGGACTCAGGTGCTTATCTGCTCATCCACATCTATGATAATTGAGCTTGTCGCTGAGGTAATATTCTCGCCTGTTGGCTACCGTATATCCAAAGGCTGGGAGAAGGACGGCGTAGGCATAGAGTACTTAAAGCTTGTATCAAAGAAAGCAGCGTAATAATGAATGTCAGAGAATCCGACCATTCGGATTCTCTTTGTATGGCCGCATGTATTGTGGCGGAATGAGTATAGTATGAAATTAGAAGAACTGTCAGGTGTTGAACTGGGATCGGAAGTCAGGAGTGGAAATATCACTCCAACTGAAGTGGTGGATTACTTTGCAGAGCGTATTGAAAAACGTAATCCCAGCCTCAATGCCTTTGTTTATACAAAATTTGATGAGGCAAGGGCAGAAGCAAAGATCCTGGAGGAAAGGATGGCGCGCGGGGAGGATACAGGTCCTTTGTCAGGCGTACCTGTGGGGCTAAAGGATTTTCTGCCTTCAAAAAAGGGCTGGACCAACAGTCATGGCGGCGTAAAATCCCTTATCAGGGAGGATGAGGCAGATTCTGCTTTTTATACAGCGGCAAGAAATGCCGGAGCTATTGCAGTCGGCAAGACCAATGCACCTGCCTTTGCTTTTAGAGGCACCTGTGACAACAAACTCTATGGTCCCACCTGCAATCCTTTCAATACAGAATATAATTCCGGAGGTTCTTCCGGTGGTTCTGCTGCAGCGGTAGCTGACGGACTGGTTCCCATTTCTGAAGGTTCTGATGGAGGAGGTTCTATCCGGATTCCTTCTGCCTGGTGTTCCTGTTTCGGCTATAAAGCTTCGGTGGGAACTATACCCAGTATCTGCCGGCCGGATGGCTGGACAGCTACTCATCCCTACTGTTTTGACGGAGCTATTACGAGGACTGTTCTGGACAGTGCCGTGATGCTGAATTATATGGCTGTTTATGATCCAAGGGATCCCTTAAGTCTGGATCACGGCTGGAGGGATTTTACTGAACTTATGAAAAAGCCCATAAAGGGATGGAAAGTTGCCTTTACTTCTGATTTTGATATCTTTACTGTTGATAATGAAGTGGCAAAAATAGTTGAGGCAGCAGCTCACCGGCTGGAAGAAGCTGGGGCGGATGTGGAAAAGGTACATTTTAACCTTAAGCATTCCCAGAATGATTTTGCAGAGCTCTGGTGCAGGAGCATATGCGTTGATACTGCCATTGATATGGAGCTTTGGAAGAAGGACGGTTTTGACCTGGTCAGGGACCATAGGGATGAACTGCCGGAGGAATTCATATATTGGAACAAAGAGGCTCTTAATTCAAACATTCTGGATTACAGGTGTTTCAATGATCTCCGCACGGAAATCCTGGATGCTCAGCAGGATATATTTGATAATTATGACATTATCGTTTCGCCTGTTACTATCTGTCCGCCTGTGAAAAATGCATCTGACGGAAATACAAAAGGGCCTGAAGAATTAAACGGCAGGAGGATTGAACCGTTAATTGGTTTTTGTGAGACTTTCTTTGAAAACTTTACGGGAAATCCTGCAGCATCAGTTCCTGCAGGACTGACGGCCAATGGCCTGCCCGTGGGGATGCAGATAATTGGCAGGAAATTCAGGGATGAGGATGTGTTTGCCGTGGCACATGCATATGAACAGATAAGTCCGTGGGATTATAGAATCCCTTACGGCAGGAAAATCCCCGGCACTTGAACAAAGTGCCGTTTTTTTTGTATCATATAAAGATAATGGAATAAATATACAGGACAGCCCGAAGCACTTGCTGCTGAGGGCGTACAAAAGAGTGTATTTAGCCATGGCGGCCTGCTGTTTGCGAAGCAAACCTTTAATTGCAGGCTGCCGTAACTGGAAGAACCCGAAGGGTTATGAACAGTTACAATGGAATAAATATTGGATTCCGGAGGACTGTATCGGTGTTAAGGAAAAGGAACAGTCCCGGACGGAATTACCGGCAACGGGGGCAGTTTTGCGCAGAAGGAACAGAAAAAGAGGATACTACAGTTCATACGGTAGTTCATATGGCTCGTATGGTTCATATGGACATGGCAGGAACAAGGAAAAGAAAGTAGCCATAGGCGTTGCAGCCGCTGTGGTGGTTGCCATCCTTATTATAGTGGTATTAGGCTTAGTGCTTGGAGGCAAGAAGCCTGATGAAAATGAGATGGCGGAGGCTGTATCAGAGGATTTGGTTTCCGTAGACCTTATATTCCCGACGGTTTCCGTGGATGAAGCGGTTTCAGAGGATATAGCTGAGCCTGTAACACATCCGGATGATGATTTCAGATGTAAGCCGCTGACACCATTTTACGAGGGATATAAAGTATATTCGGATGATACCACGGCTACTATAACAAGTGACAAGGTGATCAGTGAGTATGCTGTCCTTATTGATTTAAGCGACGGACATGTGGTTGCCAGGAAGAATGCGGATACGGTTATTTATCCTGCATCCATGACCAAGGTTATGACTGTGCTGGTGGCTGTAGAGAATATAACGGACCTGGATGCGGAATATGCGGTTTCCCAGGAGACCATGAACTATGTATTTACGAATGACTGCTCGGCAGTAAATTATGAAGTGGGCGAGGTGGCCACTGCCAGGGAGCTTTTCTACGGAACCATTCTTCCCTCCGGGGCGGATGCGGCTCTTACGCTGGCAGATGCGGCCTGCGGTTCAAAGGATGCCTTCGTAGATGCAATGAATGACAAGGCGAAGGAACTTGGCATTGCTAATACGGCGCATTTTGAGAATCCGGTGGGCATCTTTTCAGAAGATAATAAATGTACTGTCATAGATATGGCAATGATAATGAAGGCGGCGTTAGAGAACGAGATGTGTTTCAAGGCTCTGTCTGCCCACAAATATAAGACTGCAGAGACCGAAGAGCATCCGGATGGCATAAACATTTCAAACCGTTTCTTAAGGCGGATAGAGGATTTAGAAACTCCCGGTGAAGTGGTGGCTGCCAAGACAGGTTTCGTGAACCAGTCAAGGAACTGTGCTGTAAGCTACTTTGAGGCTTATGACGGAAAAGAATATATATGCGTGACCGGAAAATCAACTAGCGCATGGCAGGCGATATATGACCATGTGGAGATTTATAACAGGTACTGCGCCTGTGAGAAAACTGAGGAAACTGTATCCGAAGATACGGCGGCAAGTGAAAACAAGGCAGTAAGTGATGATCAGGCTGTGAGCGAAAACCGGATTACCGATAAGCCGGCACTGCAATAGAAGGAACCTCGTGTGTTCCAACAGATACAAGGGTTTAATGAGGGGAAGCGTATGATCCACGAAGATTTAGAGTCAAAACTTGATATTTCATATTCGGTTCCGGAAGGAATAAAGGAATCAAAGGTGCTACTGTACCGTTATATTGATAAGGCTGTTTACGTGAAACAGAAGACGGACGATGCGGTAGTACTTCCGGATCTTGAAGAGGTGGTGAAGGCTATAGCGGAGGAGGCTGAACTGGTAACGGGAGGTAAGCTTTCCGACGGCAGCAGCGGACCGGAGCCGATATATCTTTTTACGATCGGTGAAACAGCATTTTATACTCTTGCGGAGGAGTACTTAACTGCATATACCAGTCTTGTAGCGATGAACCTTGCGACCGTTGAGCTGAGGTTTTTCAGAAGGTCTGCAGACAGAGTATATAATTTTGCGGCCGCAACAGGCTGGCAGCTTTATAAATGGTATGTTGAGAATAAATTCTGTGGAAGGTGCAGCGATTATATGCTGCCAGGGAAGACTGAAAGGTCGCTTGTATGCAGCAAGTGCGGGATGACCGTTTATCCGAAGATAATGCCTGCGGTTATAGTCGGCGTTATGAACGGGGACAAGATACTGATAACAAGATATAAGGGACGTGCATATAAAGGACATGCTCTTATAGCAGGATTCTGTGAGATAGGCGAGACTGCCGAGGATACCGTAAGAAGGGAGGTAATGGAGGAGTCCGGACTCAGGGTAAAGAATATAAGATATTATAAGAGTCAGCCCTGGGGCTTTGACCAGGACCTGCTGATGGGATTCTATTGTGATGTTGACGGCAGTGATGAGATAAAGATGGATAAAGGGGAACTTTCGGAAGCTGTCTGGCTTGACCGTACAGAGATAGACGACACTTTCGAGAATATGAGCCTGACAAACGAGATGATAGTCAGATTCAAAGAGGGGGAACAGGTATGAATAAGTATGAGGCTATAAGCGATTTTCAATTTAAGGAAAGCCAGATAAAGGAGTTCTTCTGTCCGGCTGATAAGGGCCTTGTCGAGGATGTTGCAAACAAGCTTGACATCGGTCTGGTGGAATTCATTGAATACGAGAGCGATCAGACGGAAAAACGCGGCATACCTGAACAGCACCTGATCTATTATGAGGATGGGGACGGTTACGATGAGTATGAGATAGTTATCGGTGAAAAGCGTGTTATCGGCGGCAAGTTTTATTTCAGGGCATATCCGAAGAAAGGCGTGAAGTGGTCTGCTGAGGATGAAAAAGCTGCAAGGGCGTTCCTGAATTCCCTTTTTGTCGTAAAGAGCAGGACCCGTCTGCATGGGAAACTGGATTACTGTACTTTCCACGATATACAGACCGGAAACCATAATATGGCATACGGTATAAGTTTTATAAACGATAAGATAGAGCGCGGCATTATCTCACAGTATGCGTCATTCTTTATCAATATAAGGAATATGACCGACATCAATAAGTGTTTCGGTAATGAAGCCGCAACGCAGTTAATGTATCTGTATGCTGCCGAGTTTGAAAAAGTGATCGGCAAAAACGAATGTTTCTGGAGACTGGGCGGAGATAATTACTGTGCGCTCATTCTTAAGGAAAATGTAGAAAAGTTCGTTTCACTGATAAATGAAAAGCATATATCATACGGTGACCGTGACAGGGACAATGTAAAGATGTCTGCGTCTGCAGGAATCTATATGCTGGACGGTTTTATCACAAGGTATAATCAGGTCCTTGACGGTGCCCAGTCCGCGCTTGCCTACGCAAGATATGTGGCCAGGGTTCCCTATGTATTTTTCGACCAGAAGTCGGCAATGCTGATGGAGGAAAACAGAAGCATGGAGCTGCATTTCAATGATTACTTAAATGCAGGAGAATTTGTGCCCTATTATCAGCCTAAGATCAATCTGGGGACAGGCAAGATAGACGGCGGCGAGGCACTGTGCCGGTGGATAAAGAACGGCGAGGTAGTGCCGCCTGCAAGGTTCATTCCCGTTTTTGAACGTTCGAATCTGATCTGCGAGCTGGATTTTGAAATATTGAGAAGAGTTTGTTCCGATATAAGCAACTGGGTGGCAGCAGGAAATGAAGCAGTTCCCATGTCTGTCAATTTTTCCAGGAGACATTTATCCAATCCTGCCATTGCAGACGATATAGCAAAGGTTCTGGACAGCAAGGGACTTGACCATAAGCTGGTAGTAATAGAGTTTACCGAGACTGAATCTGTGGCTGACCAGAGACGGCTGGAGCAGGTGATATCAAGACTGAACGAGCTGGGAGTCAGGACCTCAGTTGATGATTTCGGAGTAGGTTATTCTTCCATGACCCTTATACAGGATATTCACTTTGATGAGCTGAAGATTGACAAGAGCTTTGTTGATCATATCGGAATCGGGGACGAGCGTAAGAATGTTATGCTTAAGCATGTCATAGCCTTTACGGGTGAGCTGGGAATGGAATGCATAGCAGAAGGCGTGGAAAATACCGAGCAGATCGCGCTGCTTAAGGAATACGGATGTAGCAGGGCCCAGGGATTCTATTTTGCAAAGCCTCTTCCGAAGGAAGAATTCGAGAAAAAATTAAAAGAGGAGCCATTCGATATATAGTGATCCTGGTGGCTGTAAAGCACGAAGTGATCTGTTTTAATATAACGAAATTGGCGAGTTAGCGATATGGACAGATCGGACAAAAGAATATATACACTGAGCAGCGAAAAGCCTGTTGTTGCAGTATTGAAAACAGGCGTTCCGCTGGTCCTCGGTATGTTTGTTATGGTGTTCTACAATCTTGTGGACACTTTTTTCATCGGAAAACTGAATGATGACTACCAGATGGCAGCAGTAAATCTGGGGTATCCCGTGATGATGATAATGATCGCGGTGGGAAACATGGTAGGCACAGGCGGGTCTTCGGTCATCGCCAGGTTTTTAGGTGCAGGTGACACAGATAAAGCAGAGCATACGCTTTGCATGGGCTATGTGCTGACGCTTGTAAATTCTCTTGCCCTTGGCGCGGCAGGGCTGCTGTTTTTACAGCCTTTAGTAAGCGTGCTTGGGGCCGCTGAAAATACTTTCGGATATACCGCAGACTATGTGTCTGTGCTTCTGGCAGGCGGCTTCTTTTTAATGGGAAATTATACTTTCGGCCAGCTTATGCGTGCTGAAGGCTCCGTCAAATATTCCATGATCGGAATGATGACGGGAGCAGTGGCAAATATAGTTCTTGACCCAATATTCATATTCGGACTGTCGATGGGAGTAAAAGGGGCAGCTGTTGCTACGGTATTTGGAAATGCGGCAGGCAGCGCTGTAATGGTATTTCTTTATATAATCAGAAAGACGATACTTAAATTTCATGCGGTCAATTTCAGACCCGATTTTGGGCTTATTATGGAGATATACAGGGTGGGCATACCTGCATCTTTGGAAACAGCTTTTTCTGCTGCGACTTTTGTTGTGCTGAACAACCTTGCAGTTGATTACGGTGAGTTAGCGGTAGCGGGCATGGGCATATCCCAGAAGGTGATGAGTTTCGGAAGCTATATCTATCAGGGCTTTGCCGCAGGGCTGCAACCCCTTATGGGATACAACTGCGGGGCAAAGAATTTCGACAGGATGCTAAAGCTTCTTAAGGCCAATGTGCTTGTTACAGGTGCAGTGGAGATAGTTGTTATGGTGATCTTCGGTATATTTGCTCCTGTCATCATAGGGCGCTTTACGATCAATCCCGTGGTTATAAGGTACGGCTGTAGGGTGCTTAGGGCGAATATGTTCATACTGCCTTTTGTAGGCGCCACATCTTCTTCAAGGGCGACGTTCCAGTCCATGGGCAAGCCCTTATATGCGTTGGGAATAACCATTGTAAGGCAGGGAGTACTGTATATTCCGTTATTGCTTTTGATGAATACGCTGTTTGATTTTTACGGACTTATATGGGCTCAGCCGGTGACCGAGCTTATAACTATGATAGGTGCGCTTGTGCTGATGACCGGGTTCTTAAAAAGTGCAAGAAATAATGTTCAGGATCTGCAGGCGGGCTGAACAAATCGACAGTTGAAATTATCATCATCATGTGAAATAATGTAGCAATAAAATCAGGATTAAACAAAGAGGAGAGCTATATGGCACAGCTTTGGGGCGGACGATTTACAAAAGAGACAGATAAGAATGTTTATCTTTTTAATGCGTCCATAAATTTTGATAAAAGGCTTTACAAGCAGGATATAGAGGGAAGCATTGCTCATGCCACTATGCTGTCCCGTCAGGGCATCATTACCGAGGAAGAAAAAGCTTCCATAGTAAAGGGCCTTAATGACATTAGGACAGAGCTGGAAAACGGCTCCCTTGAAATTACCGAAGAGTATGAGGATATCCACAGTTTCGTGGAGGCAA
Source organism: Lachnospiraceae bacterium (assembly GCA_017635395.1). Lineage (GTDB taxonomy): Bacteria > Bacillota > Clostridia > Lachnospirales > Lachnospiraceae > NK4A136. The sequence goes on along the minus strand of JAGBLN010000021.1, from coordinate 20,791 downwards.
AGCTTACGGAACGCATAGGCGATGCAGGCAAGAAGCTTCATACAGGACGAAGCCGTAACGACCAGGTGGCTCTCGATATGAAGCTGTATGTCAGAAATGCAGTGGATAACACCGATGTGTTAGTAAAGGAACTGCAGGAAGCCCTGCTTAAGATAATGGAAGAAAATCTCGATACATATATGCCGGGATTTACCCATATGCAGAAGGCTCAGCCTGTGACACTGGCTCATCATATCGGAGCATATTTCGAGATGTTTATCAGGGACAGATCCAGGCTTGCGGACATCAGGAAGAGGATGAACACCTGTCCTCTCGGGGCCGGAGCACTTGCAGGCACTACATATCCGCTGGATAGGGATTTCACGGCAGAATTCCTTGGCTTTGATGCACCTACAGGCAATTCCATGGATTCGGTTTCCGACAGGGATTACATCATAGAATACCTGGATGCCCTTTCCATTATAATGATGCATCTTTCAAGGTTCTGTGAGGAGATAATCTGCTGGAACTCAAATGAGTACCGGTTCTTGGAGATAGATGACGGATTTTCAACAGGCTCATCCATCATGCCGCAGAAGAAAAATCCTGATATCGCAGAGCTTGTAAGAGGAAAGACCGGAAGGGTGTACGGAGCGCTGATGGGAATGCTCACTACCATGAAGGGCATACCTCTCGCATACAATAAAGATCTGCAGGAGGACAAGGAAGGCGTATTTGATGCCATAGATACCGTGTCAGAATGCCTGGAGATGTTTACAGGAATGGTTGTCACTATGAAGTTCCGCAGGGATGTGATGGAAGAAAGCGCAAAGAAGGGCTTTACCAATGCGACTGATGCGGCTGACTATCTGGTGAGAAAGGGAATGCCTTTCAGGGACGCACATTCCGTCATAGGCAGGCTTGTACTGGAATGCATCGACAAGGACAAGAGCATAGAAGAAATGACCTTGGAGGAACTTAAGGAAATCTCTTCAATGTTCGATGAAGATATATATGAAGCTGTTTCCATGAAGACCTGTGTGGAACGGAGACTTACTAAAGGAGCACCGGGACATAAGGTTATGGCAGAAACGGTAGAAGCATATAAAAAATACCTTGCCGGTTAACAGCACATTCCGTTTCCTGCGGAACGATAACAAAAAAGTAACTTGATAAACAATGATGGGTAACCAGAGCTGATGACATCTGAAATTCTCATCATCAAATAAACAATAAGGAGAAAAAACTATGGAAAAGTTAAGAGCAGCAATTTTAGGCGCAACGGGTATGGTAGGACAGAGGTTCATTACCATTTTATCAACTCACCCCTGGTTTGAGGTTACTGTTGTAGCAGCAAGCCCCAGGAGTGCAGGCAAGACATATGAAGAGGCTGTAGGCGACAGATGGAAGATGGATGTTCCCATGCCTGAAGCTGTAAAGAAGCTGGTTGTAATGAATGTTAACGAAGTTGAGGCAGTTGCATCACAGGTTGATTTCTGTTTCTCAGCTGTTGACATGACCAAGGATGAGATAAGGGCTATCGAGGAGGCTTATGCAAAGACTGAGACTCCTGTTGTTTCAAACAACAGCGCACACCGCTGGACACCTGATGTTCCTATGGTAGTGCCTGAGATCAATCCTGAGCATATGGATGTAATTGAGTTCCAGAAGAAGCGTCTGGGTACCCAGAGAGGCTTTATCGCAGTTAAGCCCAACTGTTCAATCCAGGCTTATGCGCCTGTATTTACTGCATGGATGGAGTATGAGCCCTACGAAGCTATCGTATCTACATACCAGGCTATAAGCGGTGCAGGAAAGACCTTTAAGGACTGGCCCGAGATGGAAGGCAATATAATCCCTTACATCGGCGGCGAGGAAGAGAAGTCAGAGAAGGAGCCCCTTCGTCTGTGGGGTAAGATCGAGAACGGCGTAATCGTTCCCGCTACTTCACCTGTTATCACCAGCCAGTGCATCCGTGTACCTGTGCTTAACGGACATACGGCATCTGTATTTGTAAAGCTTAAGAAGAAGGCTACAAAGGAAGAGCTTATCGAGAAGATGGTTAATTTCTCAGGTGAGCCCCAGAAGCTGCAGCTGCCCAGCGCACCGAAGCAGTTCATCCAGTACCTTGAGGAGGACAACCGTCCTCAGGTAGCTCTTGATGTTGACTATGAAGGCGGTATGGGCGTAAGCGTAGGCCGTCTACGTGAGGACAGTGTTTATGACTGGAAATTCGTAGGCCTTGCTCACAATACTTTAAGGGGCGCAGCAGGCGGAGCTGTACTCTGCGCAGAGCTCTTAAAGGCAAAGGGATACATTACTGCAAAATAAGGGGAAATAGTGTGAAAAATCGCTCTGAAAGAGTCGATTTTTTACCAGCGATTTGTGCCGAGCCCAAATCGCCTGATCGCGCGGCGAATCTGATATTCGCCGTGCGTGCCTCGCACAAAGTGCTCGGCAAGGTGGATCATATGTATGTCGGTAGAAAAAAAGAGTCAGCATATCTGTCTGAAGTTTACCAGAAGGAGGGCAGCGGGCTTTATGTATTGTACGGCTGTCCGGGCATAGGTAAGACTGCACTGGCCCTAAGGTTTGCCAAGGGCAAGAATTACAGTTACTATCAGGCAAGAAGCTGTGCCGAAATGCATCAGAAACTCTTATGGATGAGAGAAGCAGGCGGACTTGATGAGAGTCTGCCTGCATATTATGATATTTTCAGGGCATTATATGATGATGCCATGGAAAAGGATCCGGATAAGAAATTTGTTCTGATGGTAGATGAGTTTCAGGATATCATCCGTTACTCGGATACATTTATGGATGATCTGGTGGAGTTTGTCGAGACGGCTGAGACAGATGTCTTTGTTCTTCTTATATCATCATCCATTTCTTTTGTTGAAAATGATTTTGTACCCAGGATAGGTAAGCTGTCGCAGGCTATCAAAGGATTTTACAAGCTTCCGGAGCTTGGTTTCCTTGACTGCGTCAATTTCTTTTCAAAATACAGCACGAAGGAATGCATGGAAGTATACAGCATTCTCGGCGGCATTCCTGCTTACTGGGAGCAGTTTTCTGATGAAGTCAGCGTAAAGGACAACATCATAAAGAAGATTCTGAATAAAGACAGCATGTTATGCAGGGAAGGCATGAGGTTAGTGGGGGAAGAACTCAGGGAGACAAGCGTTTACTGTACCATTCTCCACTGCATGGCTAACGGCATGAATAAGCTGAATGACCTGCATCTTTATACAAATTATTCCAGGGCAAAGATAAGCGTTTATTTAAGGAACCTTATGGAGATGGAGCTTGTAAAAAAGGTATTTCCTTTTGACGGAGCGTCCCTGGAGAATGCAAGGAAGGGGCTTTACCGTATAGGACCCCATTTTCTTTTGTTCTATTTCAGGTTTATCTATGGCAACGCATCGCAGTACCAGTGCGTTGATGCTGAAGAATTTTATGATAATTTTGTAGAGCCTGAGCTGGATGCTTTCTATGGTGAGAGTTTTTCACGGGTATGCAGGGAGTATCTGAGCATAATGAACGATGAACACGGCCTGCCCATAGATGCCGCCACTACCGGTGAGTGGCCCGGAAAAAAGGGAAGCATAGACATAGTCATGCAGGATCAGGATGAGACCAATCTGCTTGCCTTCTGTATCTCAGGAGAAGAACTGACAGATGTGGATGTCCTTGACCGTGCCTTTGACATTGCAGAAAGTGCCTCGCTTACGCCTGATTATATTTATATCTTTTCCAGGGGCAGTTTTACTGATGAGCTCAGGGAAGAGGCAGAGAAAACAGGCGGCGTTACGCTTATAGGCATAGATGACCTGTAATCAGTGAGGTAGGTAGTTTTGTCTGACAAGGCTTTATTTATCGCCGAGAAACCTTCTGTCGCGCAGGAGTTTGCCAAGGCATTGAAATACAATATGAAGCGTGCAAACGGCTACCTCGAAAGCGAGGAAGCCGTTATCACCTGGTGTGTTGGCCATCTGGTCAGCATGAGCTATCCGGATAAGTACAATCCGGAGCTTAAGCGCTGGAGCTTCGAGACCATTCCGTTTATTCCCGATGAATTCAAATATGAGATAATTCCGTCTGCGGCGGCGCAGTTTAAGATAGTCAGCGGCCTTCTTAACCGGGCTGACATAAAGACTATCTATGTCTGTACCGACTCAGGACGCGAGGGAGAGTATATCTATCGTCTTGTGGCCCAGGAAGCCCATGTGAGCGGAAAGGTTCAGAAGAGGGTGTGGATTGATTCCCAGACTGAGGAAGAGATACAGCGTGGAATAAGGGAGGCCAAGGACATAAGTGCCTATGATAACCTCTCTAATGCCGCATACCTTAGGGCTCAGGCTGATTACCTGATGGGAATTAATTTTTCCAGGGCACTTACTTTAAAATACGGCGGATATGTAAAAAGCTATCTGAAGGCTGACCGTGCGGCTATTTCCGTGGGCAGGGTAATGACCTGCGTACTCGGAATGGTTGTTATTAGGGAGCGTGAGATCAGGCAGTTTAAAAAGACTCCGTTTTACAGGATTAACGGTAACTTCGTGATAGGAGAAAAGACTATTCCGGCACAGTGGAGGGCTGTAGAAGGCTCTGCATATGCAGGATCTCCGCTTTTATATAAGGACAACGGTTTCCTTAAGAAGGAAGATGCGGAAGGCCTGATCAAAAAGATATGTGATGATGAGTCCTGTAAAAACGGAACATCCGCATTGATAGCCGGAAAAGAAAAGAAGACAGAAAAAAAGAATGCGCCTCTGCTTTTTAACTTAGCGGAACTGCAGAATATCTGTTCAAAGTTTTTTAAGATTTCCCCGGATGAGACCCTTAAGATCGCCCAGGAACTCTATGAGAAGAAACTTACGACCTATCCCCGCACCGATGCGAGGGTGCTTTCAACGGCGGTGGCCAAGGTCATAGACAAGAATATAAAAGGCCTTGCTTCGTATCCGGTATGTTCTGCTATTGCTAATGAGGTTCTGCAGAATGGAACATATAAGAATATTGCCAAGAGTCGTTATGTGAATGACAAGCAGATAACTGACCACTATGCAATAATTCCCACAGGCCAGGGACTTCAGAACCTACAGGGATTATCGCCGGTGAGTGCAAAGATTTATGAAGTGATAGTCCGCAGGTTCCTTGCGATTTTCTATCCGCCACAGGTATATAAAAAAATCTCCCTTACGCTTAAGCAGGGCAGCGAGACTTTTTTCGCAAGCTTCAAGGTAATGGAAAGCGAAGGCTTCGGGGCAGTGATGAAGTACAGCTTCTTTAAGAACAATGCTGCCGACAGCACTGAAAAAGGAAATGAGGGAGCGGATGAAAACAGCGGAGCCGATGACACGGCAGGAAAGAAATCAGATAACTCTGATAATGATGAGGCTGAGTACGGCTGTGATCCGGAGTTCCTAAAGGTCCTGGATGGACTGAAGGCTGGAACGGAGACGGAGTGCTCCGGTCACGATATAAAGGAAGGCGAGACCTCGCCGCCTAAAAGGTATAATTCCGGAAGCCTGATCTTAGCTATGGAGAATGCGGGACAGCTTATCGAGGATGAAGAAATGCGCGCCCAGATAAAAGGCTCAGGCATCGGCACCAGTGCCACCAGGGCTGAAATACTGGACAAGCTGATAAATAAAGAAGAGTATCTTGCCCTTAACAAAAAGACTCAGATAATTACTCCTACGCTTAAAGGGGAAATGGTCTTTGATGTGGTCAGGTATTCCATAGGCGCAATGCTGAATCCCACGCTTACAGCCAGCTGGGAGAAGGGGCTTTCCCAAGTGACAGAGGGAGAGCTTGGAAAGAATGATTATACTGTAAAGCTGAATGAATTTGTAAGGAATAATACAGAGAAAGTAAAAGGACTGACAAATACTTCGACCTTGTACAAATGCTTTGATTATGCCGCATCATTTTATAAGGATGCGGGAAATACGAAGGATAAGGGAAAGTCAAAAACAAAAGCCAAGAAAAAGCAGGAGGAATGAATAGATGGAAAGTGCAAAGATCGCTAATCTTTATGATCTTACTAAAACCATAGCGGCAGATGTCTTTGAAGGAAAGGAATATCCCTGGGAAGTGCTGCCGGAGATAGGCGCGTTTATCGTTAAGCTGGGGGAAAGCATGGATCCGGAAAAATATGAAAAGCGCGGCGAAAACATATGGGTAGCTAAAAGTGCCAAGGTTTTCGAGTCTGCTTACCTTAACGGCCCGCTTATAATAGACGACGAGGCTGAGGTAAGGCACTGCGCCTTCATAAGGGGCAATGCTATCGTAGGAAAGAACTGCGTAGTTGGTAATTCCACAGAGCTTAAGAATGTGATACTTTTTGATAATGTCCAGGTGCCCCATTACAATTATGTGGGTGATTCGATACTTGGATATAAGTCACATATGGGTGCCGGCTCCATCACATCCAATGTAAAGAGCGACAAGACCCTGGTGGTTGTAAAGGACGGAGAGGACCGTATAGAGACCGGCCTTAAGAAGTTCGGCGCAATGCTGGGAGACTTTGTGGAAGTGGGCTGCAATTCAGTACTGAATCCCGGCTCTGTAATAGGGAGACACAGCAATATTTATCCCACATCATGTGTCCGCGGTGTGATACATGAGAACAGCATATTTAAAAAGAGCGGAGAGGTTGTGAGGAAAGAAGAAAAATGAAATTAAAGAATCTTTTCATACGGCATCTTCCGCCTGAAAATCTGAAGACATTCAAAAGCGTGCTGGCAGAAACCCGCAGGGATTCCCGCTTTGACGATATGACTAATTTCATTCAGCACGGTGATACCACGGTTAAGGAACATTGCATTACTGTGGCGTATACCGCATATTTCCTTGTGGTAAAGTTTGGCCTGAAAGTTGATGAGAGATCCCTTATCAGGGGTGCTCTTCTTCATGACTATTTTCTTTATGACTGGCATGAGAAATCCATGGCGAACATGATACATGGATTTACACATCCACATAAGGCGTTTGTGCAGGCAAATAAGGATTTTGATCTAAACCATATCGAATCCGATATGATAAAGCATCACATGTTTCCGCTGACACCCATGCCTCCTGAAACAAAGGAAGGGCTTATTCTCTGCCTGGCGGATAAGATATGTGCAACAAGAGAAACTGTTGTGGGGCGGTTCCCCTGGAGGACTTAAGGTTATGATAATGGGATATTTATCCGACGGTGTTTCACTCTCACCGTTTATGGTATGCGGTATGGATTTTCCCCAGCTTACCATTGCGATGCTCATATACAGCTTTACTGGATGGATATATGAATCAACGGTATATTCAATAGCCGAGCAGGGAAAGCTCATGAACAGGGGCTGCTTTATAGGGCCTTACTGTCCGATTTATGCGGTGGTCTCCATATTGAATCTTTATCTTCTGCGGGGAATAGAATCTCCGGTAAAGATAATGATAGTCTCATCACTTACGGTCTGTGCGGTAGAGTACATAACAAGCTGGGTGCTTGAAAAGGTTTTCAATGCAAGGTATTGGGACTACAGCGCATACCCTCTGAATATAAACGGGCGCATAAGTGTACCTTCCGGCGTGTTCTTCGGCCTGGCCATCCTCTTCCTGGTAAAGCTGTATCATCCGGCTGTGGTCAGGTTTATGGCTCAGATACCGCCTGAGGTACGGTATTATGCCTCCATAGCCATATGGGTAGTGTTCTTAAGCGATGCGGTGTTTACTACCATAAGCATGTGCAATCTGAATAAGAAGTGTAAAGAAATCTATGATGCCATAGACAAGTATTCGGAGCAGCAGCTGGACAAGATCAATTCAAAGGCTGGAAAATTAAAGAAGTTCCGTATGGTACGCAGGGGACAGAAGCTTGTGGTAATGGCCAAGGGCGTGAATAAGAAGATAGTAGAGGTCGAAGCCCATTACCTGATGGCGGTAAAGGACTTCCAGTCCACAAGGTATCCCGGAATGATAGACCAGATGCGCCGCGTGCTTTCAAGGAAGGCAGGGGATACATTTGATGAACTGTCCGATGACGATATTGATGACGGAATAGTGCCTGATACTGAAGAGTCGGAGGAATCGGCGGGTTAAGAATTACTGCCCACTCTGCAGGATGTCGCTTATCTGGGCGAGGCATTCGAAGGCGTAATTGTAGCTGGCTCTGGCCTGTGCCTCTTTTTCCTCATCATAGGTTTCTGCTTCATATACCTCATGATAGAGCTGGACAGCATTGCGCATTGATGTGGCTGCGCTGCGAGAGATATCGGATACGCTCTCATATCCTTTAGGAGGCTTTACATCTGCCATCTGGGAGAAAGTCTGGTCCATATAGTCCAGGTAGAAGAGCAGGTCTGTCGTGGCGCTGTCGGACTGCGGGTCAATGGCATTTATTGAAACCGACAGCTTTTCGACATTGGAAACAAAAGTAGTCATATTGGCAGTGTAGTTTTCAACATCCTTTTTGTTGGAGCAGCCTGTTATAAAAGTTAAAAGTATGAATACAAGAATAAGGGGGAGAATTTTTTGCCCCTTTTTTGATGTTTTTTCTGGGTTAAGGCTGAATTTCATGATATAATAGTCCTTTAATGTATGTAATTTAACTGTTAAGAACAGTTTTTTGATATACCGTTAAGTTTTACTTAAGTGAATTTATCACAACTCATTTAATTATTCAAGTATTCGGGAGGTGGCGAGATGAACGGTGCTGAGGCTCTGGTAAAATGTCTCGAACAGGAAAAAGTGAAGAGTGTATTCGGGTATCCTGGCGTGGCTATATGCCCTTTTTATGATGCCCTTTACAGCTCAGAAATAGAAACAGTTCTGGTGAGGACAGAGCAGAATGCCGCGCATATGGCAAGCGGCATGGCAAGGGTGACGGGAAGGTCCGCAGTCTGTGCCGTAACATCCGGCCCGGGCGCGACCAATCTTATTACAGGCATAGCTACGGCTTTTGCCGATTCCATCCCCATGATCTGCATAACCGGTCAGGTAAGCTCAGAGCTTATCGGCTCTGATGTTTTCCAGGAGGCTGATATCACCGGCGCAGTGGAAAGCTTTGTAAAGTATTCATACCTGGTAAAGGATCCCAATGAGATCCCCAGGATCGTGAAAGAGGCTTTTTATATAGCTAATTCAGGCCGTCCCGGTCCTGTGCTCATCGACTTCCCCATGGATGTCCAGAAGGCAGAGATCAAGAAATTCGAGTATCCCGATGAGGTGAAGCTCCGTACTTACAAGCCTACTGTTAAGGGCAATGCGCTTCAGATAAAGAAGGTTATCAATGAATTTGAAAAGGCAAAGAAGCCCCTTATCTGTGCAGGCGGCGGCATCCACCTGGGAGATGCGGCAGCTAAGTTAAGGGAGCTGGTGGAGGAGTACCAGATACCGGTTGTTTCCACAATGATGGGAATAGGCGTGCTGCCTACGGAACACCATCTGTATTACGGAATGGTAGGAAATAATGGTTCACCTGCAGCCAACAGGGCTATGCGCGAGGCTGATATGATCGTCATGATAGGCGCAAGGGTAGCTGACAGGGCAGTCAACCAGACAGAGGTGCTTACGGAGAATACAGTTCTCGTCCATATAGATGTGGATCCTGCTGAGATAGGAAAGAATGCAGGCGCCACCATTCCTATCGTCGGAGATGCAGGCCATATACTTGCTGATATGGCAGAATACGAGATAGACGGCGACTATGCAGCATGGATAAAGGAACTGGACGGCTATAAGAAAGACCTTAAGGTCATAAGGCCTGAGCATCCCGGCTATGTGGATCCGGCTGCCTTTGTGAGAATGCTTTCACAGAAGATGGAAGATGATGCCGTATATGTGGCTGATGTGGGACAGAACCAGATATGGTCCTGCAGGAACCACATCGTAAGAAACGGAAGGTTCTTAACCAGCGGCGGCATGGGAACAATGGGATATTCCATTCCCGCAGCCATAGGAGCAAAGTATGCATCTTCAGGGCGGCAGGTTGTTGCAGTCTGCGGCGATGGTTCTTTCCAGATGTCCATGATGGAGCTTGCCACAATGAAGCAGTACGGCATAAAGGTTAAGATAGTCGTAATGAGAAACAGCTATCTGGGAATGGTCCGTCAGTACCAGCATTTTTCACTAAAGGACCGTTATGCAATGGTTGAACTGAATAATGAGCCGGATCTTGAACATATTGCAAAGGCTTACGATATGAAATATATGCTGATAGCAGATATGGAAGATGCGGAAAAGCAGATAGAGGGATTTTTGGCAGATGAGGATTCATGTCTTTGTGAGTGCCTGATAGATCCCATGGATCTGGTTTAAGGAGGGACAGTGCATATGAAAAGGATTTTTTCGGTACTGGTTGAAAACAGAAGCGGTGTTCTCTGGAAAGTGGCAGGACTCTTTTCCAGGAGAGGATATAATATTAACTCATTGGCAGTGGGCGAGACAGATGACAGCCATGTGTCAATGATGACCATATTGAGTAGCGGTTCCGAGCAGACATTAGAGCAGATCGAAAAGCAGCTCAATAAAAAGCTTGATGTCATAAAGGTCAAGACCTTTGATGAGAGCAGGGCTATCACAAGGGAACTTATGCTTATGAAGGTTAAGTATAATAAGACCAACAGGCGTGAGATAATGGAAATCTGTGAGGTGATGGGGGCCGAGATCGTTGATATGTCTGAAAATCTTATGATGCTGCAGATTTGCAGCACGCCTGAAAAGATACAGCTCATGATAAGCATGTTGGCTCAGGTCAGCATAGTGGAAGTGGCCCGCACCGGAACGTTAGCGCTTCAGAAATGCCTGGAGGACTGAGTAAAAAAGCCCAAAAGAAAGATTTTGAAATTTTTTTGCAGTTAGCGATATTTTTTGGTATACTCTTCTCTGTATTTGTTTTTATAAAATGTTTTTCAGGAGGCAAAAATGGCTTCTCAGGCAGCACCACAGATGAAAACTCAAATGAATAAAAAAGTTTTTCAGCTTCTTGTAGATAATACATCCGGCGTTCTCAGCCGTATTGCAGGTCTTTTTTCAAGGCGCGGCTACAATATTGAGAGTATCACTGCGGGCGTGACAGCAGATCCCCGCTTTACCCGTATAACCATAGTTACCAGCGGAGACGACGAGATCCTTGAGCAGATCGAAAAGCAGGTCGCAAAGCTTGTGGATGTGCGCAATATCAAGGTGCTTAATCCTGATGATTCCGTTTACAGGGAGCTTTGCCTTATAAAGGTTGAGGTTACCGAAAAGAGCAGAGAGGGACTTATAGCTGTTTCCAATGTGTTCAGGGCAAATATCATAGATGTCAGCCAGACTTCAATGATAGTAGAGATCACCGGTAACCAGAATAAGATACATGCATTCCTGGAACTTTTGAACGGATATAAGATACTTGAGATAGGAAGAACAGGTATCACAGGTCTTACCAGAGGCGATGAAGACGTAGTCTGGTTTGACGACTGAAATTGTTAGTAGCAGCTTGCACCCAACCGACGAGACGGTTTCGGAATAGCCGACTATATAAATTAAACATTAACCCAAGGAGGAAATGAAACAATGGCAAACAAGATTTATTACCAGGAAGACTGTAATCTCGACGCACTGAAGGGCAAGAAGATCGCCATTATCGGATATGGCAGTCAGGGACATGCACATGCACTTAACCTGAAAGAGTCCGGCCTTGATGTTATCGTAGGTTTAAGAGAAGGCTCAAAGTCCTGGAAGAAGGCTGAGGAGCAGGGACTTCAGGTATTTGAGACTGCTGAGGCTGCTAAGCAGGCTGATGTTATCATGATACTTACACCCGATGAGAAGCAGGCTGATATGTATAAGGAGTCTATCGCACCCAACCTTAAGGCAGGCGATATGCTTATGTTTGCTCATGGTTTCAACATCCACTTCGGTCTTATCACACCCCCTGCAGATGTTGATGTAACCATGATCGCTCCTAAGGCTCCCGGACACACTGTTCGTTCCGAGTACCAGGCAGGCAAGGGTACCCCTTGTCTTGTAGCTGTATACCAGGATGCATCAGGCAAGGCTCTGGAGAAGGCTCTTGCTTACGGCGCTGGTATCGGCGGATCAAGAGCAGGCGTTCTTGAGACTACATTCAAGACAGAGACTGAGACAGACCTTTTCGGTGAGCAGGCTGTTCTTTGCGGCGGCGTATGCGCACTTATGCAGGCAGGTTTCGAGACTCTGGTTGAGGCAGGATACGATCCCAGGAATGCATATTTCGAGTGCATCCACGAGATGAAGCTCATCGTTGACCTTATCTATCAGTCAGGTTTCGCAGGAATGAGATATTCCATCTCCAACACTGCTGAGTTCGGTGACTATGTAACAGGTCCCAAGATCGTTACAGAGGATACAAAGAAGGCTATGAAGCAGGTTCTTTCCGATATCCAGGACGGTACATTCGCATCTGAGTTCATCCAGGATATGAAGAACGGCCAGATCCACTTCCAGGCTATGAAGAAGAAAGCAGCTGAGCATCCTTCAGAGGTTGTTGGTGCTGACATCAGAAAGCTTTACAGCTGGAACAATGAGAATGACAAGCTGATCAACAACTAATCATTTTCTTACAAGATTAAGATAAATATGATATGAATTAAGGGCTGTTGCAATGTTTTGCGGCAGCTCCTTTTTTATGGCTTCCGGCTACTTTGTTTTCAATAAAAAAAATAATATAATGTAACAGATGAAAAAACGGGGCAAGGATAAAAAAAGAACGCATGCATATGAGATAAACCGGCTTATCAGCATAAGCTTCGGCATAGCTTTCGGCGTGATATATCTTGCCGGTCTGGAGATACTTTATCTGACAGGGGCAGAGACGAGCGTGCTGGTATGGGATGCTTTTGTCATGCTGGGGCTCTACCTGATTCTTTATCTGATAGTAGTGCTTTTCCTGATCAGGAAGATAAATAATATGTTTGCGCCCTTGGAACGGTTTGTGCGAAACATGATCCGGGATAAGGAGATTGCGGCAACGGACGGTGATCTGGAAAAACTGGCACAGTCCCTTAGTGATAATATGTCGCAGCGCAGGGAGGAGAACAGCCTTCTTGAGAGCAAGCTTACGACTACGCGAAGTGACCTGCGCAGGATAAACAGCAAGGCAAGGAATGAAAGCGGACAGCTCAGGCGGGAGCTGGTTAACTGTATAGATATTGCGGATGCCGCAGCCAACGGCATTATGGTTAATAATGATGACTTGGAAGAAATGCTTGGCGAACTGGATAAGCTATTGCCCTATCTGGATAAAGTGTCAAAGGACAGGGAGGCCCTTTTGAAGGAAAGGGCAGATCTGGATGAAAGCCTTAAGGCTATTTCAAAGAAGGTAAAGGGAATAGCAGAGAGCGTCAGCGAGCTAAAGACCGACCAGGAGAGCCTGGAGGATATGAACGGCAGGTCTGCGGAGCTGGTGGAGGCCCTGTACAATGACATGGCCGGACTGCAGAGCCTATCGGCACAGCTTAACCTTTATGCGACCAATACGGCTATGGATATATCAAGAAACGGCTTTGAGACCTATGCGGCAGTTGCGGCGATCGATGAGATGGAGAGCCTTACAAAGAAGATACTTGATACTACGGATGCCCTTACCCTTATGATAATCAGGATAAGGAATGAACTCAGGCTTTCAGAGGACCAGACAAGGGACTGCATAGAAAAGGGAGCCGGGAGCGGGACTGCGGCAGCTGAACTGGAAGACGATATTTCAAGGGCTGATGCAGAGATGGAGGGCTTTTTCAGGACAGTGTCAGGTATGAATGATGATATCCAGAAAGCGTCTGAGCTTAAGAACATAGGCAGACGAAAGGAGACATTAAGCGGAGGGCTGAACGGAAGTGAAATGGCGGTCCGTGCGCTTGCTGAAAGGCTGGTAATGATAGCAGATGAACACAACGGAGAAGAAAATTAACAGAACAGCCCTTATAGCCATGAGCGGAGGCGTCGATTCTTCCGTGGCGGCATGGCTGATGATACAGAGGGGATATGAGTGCGAGGGCGTGACTATGCGCCTTTATCATAACGAGGAAAATGCCTGCAATTTCAAGACCTGTTGTTCCGATAAGGATGTGGCAGATGCCAGGAGGGTATCCGCGTCTATGGGGATGCCTTATTCGGTCTTGAATTTTACTGATGCATTTGATGAAAAGATAATAAAGCGTTTTGTAAGCACATATGAAGACGGCGGGACCCCTAATCCCTGTATAGACTGCAACAGGTACATGAAATTTGAAAAGCTGCTGGATACGGCTCTGGAACGGGGCAGGGAAAAAATCGTAACAGGCCATTACGCACGCATAGATTACGATGTCCTTTCGGAAAGGTTTGTCCTTAAAAAGGGTCTTGATGCTGACAAGGACCAGTCATATGTCCTTTATGACCTGACCCAGGACCAGCTTTCCCATACGGTGTTTCCCCTGGGAGAGCTTACCAAGACGCAGGTGCGTGAGATAGCCGCCGAGAACGGATTTCTTAATGCAGACAAAAGGGAGTCCCAGGATATATGCTTTGTGCCTGATGGAGATTATGCGTCTTTCATAGAAAACTATACCGGAAAGAAATATGAAGACGGTGATTTCGTGGATGCCGAAGGAAATATACTCGGAAGGCATAAAGGCGTGATTCATTACACCATAGGCCAGAGAAAGGGCCTGGGTATCGCGGCGGAAAGCCCGTACTATGTGACAGAGCTGGATACAGCAGGCAACAGAGTGGTGCTTTCGCACGGGGATGGACTGTTTGCAAGAGGGCTGTATGCAGGTGAGCTTAACCTTATCTCTGTACCGGAGATAAGCGGAGAGCTTCGATGCGCCGCAAAGATAAGATACCGGCAGAAAGAGCAGCCGTGTATTGTACGTCAGACCGGCAGCGACCGTATAGAGGTGATATTTGATGAGCCACAGCGTGCTATAACAAAGGGACAGGCTGTTGTGCTTTATGACGGAGATACCGTCATAGGCGGCGGCAGGATAGGCGGAAGGATGGAATAATATATCCCGGAAATGATAATATGTCAAAAGAAGACCGTACATACATTGCTATAGATTTAAAGAGTTTCTTTGCGTCAGTGGAAGCAGCAGACAGAAAGCTTGATCCGCTGGCAGTCAATCTTGTTGTAGCTGATCCGTCAAGAACTGAAAAAACCATCTGTCTGGCTGTTTCACCGGCACTTAAAGCATACGGCATACCGGGGCGTGCCAGGCTTTTTGAGGTGGTCCAGAGAGTAAAGGAAGTGAATGCGACAAGGTTAAGGGCGGCAGGCGGCGAATTTTCGGGGCGTTCATACGAGGCTCCGGAGCTTGAGGCTGATAAGACCCTGGAACTGGACTATATAGTCGCTCCACCCAGAATGAAGCTTTATCTGGAAACCAGCGAAAAGATAAATTCTATTTATCTTAGATATGTAGCACCGGAAGACATGCTTATATATTCGGTGGATGAGGTTTTTCTGGATGTGACCCATTATCTTGATACTTATAATATGACGGCCCATGAGCTGGCCCTGCATATGATAAAAGAAGTCCTGGCGGCTACAAATATCACAGCCACTGCAGGCATAGGCTCGAATATGTATCTTGCAAAGGTGGCAATGGATGTAACGGCCAAGCATATACCGGCTGATAAGGATGGCGTGCGTATCGCAGAGCTTAATGAAGAAAGTTACAGGAAAACCTTATGGAATCACAGACCTCTGACGGATTTCTGGCGGGTGGGACCGGGAACAGCCAGAAAACTTATGGCACATGGAATGTATACCATGGGAGATGTGGCCTTGTGCTCAGTTGGAGATGATAAAGATTATTATAACGAGGATCTCTTATATAAGCTATTCGGGGTAAATGCAGAACTCCTTATAGATCATGCCTGGGGATGGGAACCCTGTACGGTGGCTGAAGCGAAGAATTATACCCCGCAGAGCAGCAGCATAAGTTCGGGGCAGGTGCTGCAGGAACCATACACTGCGGAAAAAGGCAGACTTGTGGTAAGGGAAATGGCTGATTCGGTCGCAATGGATCTTGTGGAGAAAAATCTCGTGACCGATCAGGTGGTATTGACCATAGTATATGATATAGAGAACCTTACAGATTCGGAAAGAAAGAAAAAATATTCCGGACCTGTGGTAAAGGATCATTACGGAAGACAGGCTCCAAAACCTGCACATGGATCTGAAAATCTGCCCAGATACACATCATCGGCAAGTACCATAGCTGATGCGGCTGTTAGGCTGTATGACAGGATCGTGGACGGTTCAATGCTTGTTCGGCGCTTTTATGTAGTCATGGAACATGTTAAGAATCGTGATGAAGCCCTGAATGCAAAAAAAGAATATGAGCAGCTTACTCTGTTCGATGATCCGGAGGCTTTAGAAGAAGCAGGAAAAAAGGAGCAAAAAGAATACGAGCTTCAAAAGGCAATGCTTTCCGTGCAGAAAAAATATGGAAAGAATGCGGTGCTTAAGGGGATGAACCTTGAAAAAGGTGCGACTGCAAAGGAACGTAATGCGCAGATCGGGGGACATAAGGCGTAAATAAAAAGATTTTAGGAGCGTTAATGGATAATTTAAAGATAAGAAATGCTACAAGTTTAAAGTGTCCGTCATGTGGCGGGAGGATATGCTATGAGCCTGATGAGGGAAAGCTTTGCTGTGAGTCGTGTACGTCTGCATTCAGTGTTGATGAGTTTGTGGATCATGAAAAAGAATGGCAACCCTCCTTGGAACAGGACTGGGAAGAACTAAAAGGACCGGAGATAAATAAGTCTGATATTCATGTCTATACCTGTCCGGGATGCGGTGCAGGTATAATGACTGATGCCCTGGCGGTAACCGTTAAGTGTCCGTACTGTGATTCAGATCTTGTGCTGACGGATAAGGTTGAGGGGATGGATATGCCAAGGGGCATCATTCCTTTCAAACAGACCAGGGAATTCGCAAGGATTACCATGCGCAGACTGGCTACGGAAAAGGCCGGAATACCGGAAAACAAAGTAAAGGAAAGCTGGCTGCAGGCTATACAAGGGGTATATATGCCCTATTGGATATTTGATTGCGCTGTTACGACTGTAGGTGTTTATTCCGGAAAGGAAAGCAAAGTAACATACGGTGATGCGGGGATAAAAATGGTCAAAGAGACAGAATATAATGTTACCCGTATAGGTACATCCCGTATAGAGGGAATCCTTGCCAGGGCGAGTGGCTTGTTCAAGGAAACCTCGGTAAGAAAGCTGTATCCTTTTTATATGGGTGAAATGGCGGATTTTAATCCGGCACTAATAAGCGGATATAAGGTTATTCTTCACGAGCTGACACCGGAGAAGGAAAAGGATGCCGTTCAGGCAGAAGTGGACAGGCATTTGCTTGGAAATCAGCTGAGAAACATGGTTGTACAGGAAAACAGATATAATAGTGTTACGCCTCTCTTTTCATTCTCAAAGGTTAAGAGTGCAGGCTATAGCTATTGCCTGCTTCCTATGTGGACATGCAGATTCTCTTATAAAGGACGGGAATACATTTTCGGCATGAACGGACAGACAGGTGAAGCGATGATACAGCAGCCTCCGGGGGTTGCAGAGCAGTGGAGAGTCGAAAATATGGGGCAGGTACATGATAAACCTAAGGTGTGGCTGAACCGTCTGCTCTTTGGAATCTGCCTTATTGCAGTGACTGCGGCAGTGGCGTTGGTGATACATCCGGGATTTTGGGGATGGATACTGACCGTGATCGCTTTACTTATTGCTTTAGCTGTTTTCTGCGTTAAAGAAGGGCGGAGTCAGCTGGAACATATGCAGGAGGGGACAAAATTGTATGATAATGATCCGGAAGGTCTTTTCGAGGGCCCGACAGTATTGGCGCTTGGTACACCGGGAGAGATAACCGTAGAAGTGGCCTATGATGAAAAGCGAAGAACACGCAATTTTAAGATGGATAATTTTATGACGGATCAGAAACTATATCAATGAATCCTTAAGAAGATCAGCTAAAAAATTAAGGGATTTGCTGAATTTTCTGATTGTGTGGACAGGTCATCTCGGGTATAATTACTAAGGTTTTTTTTACAGTGGCTGGAGGAACAGGCTATGGACATGCAGATGGAATTTATAAAGAAGCTCCCGACTCCGGAGGAACTTAAGGAAAAGTATCCTATACCGGCGAGGGTTGCTTCCGTAAAAGAAGAGAGAGACAGGCAGATCGCAGATATCTTTGAGGGGCGTTCTGATAAGTTTCTGCTGATAATCGGACCTTGTTCTGCAGATAATGAGCCGGCTGTGCTTGACTATATGCAGAGACTGAGGAAAGTGGCCGATGATGTAAGCGATAAGATATTCGTCATACCGAGAGTATATACCAATAAGCCGAGGACTACCGGACTGGGCTACAAGGGGATGCTTCACCAGCCTAATCCGGAAGGAAATGAGGATATGGTGGGCGGTATAATCGCAATAAGGGAGATGCATAGCAACATAGTAAAAGAGACGGGATTTACCTGTGCTGAGGAAATGCTGTACCCGTCGAACCACAGGTACCTTTCCGACCTTCTTTCATATGTTGCGGTAGGTGCAAGATCTGTGGAAGATCAGGAGCACAGGCTTGTTTCCAGCGGTCTGGGTATACCGGCCGGCATGAAGAATCCTACCAGCGGTGATATAAGCGTAATGCTTAATTCGATAATTGCGGCACAGAATCCCCAGAGATTCCAGTACAGAGGGTGGGAGGTACAGACTCCCGGAAATCCGCTTGCACACGCAATCTTAAGGGGTTCAGTGGATAAATTCGGACGAAGCCATCCAAATTATCATTATGAGGACCTGATCAATCTTGCGGCTTCATATGCGGATAAAGATATTGCCAACCCTTCTGTCATAGTGGATACCAATCATGCAAATTCCGGCAAGCAGTATATGGAGCAGATAAGAATAGCCAAGGACGTGCTTTACAGCATAAGGCATTCCGATGATGTGAAAAAGATCGTAAAGGGGCTTATGATCGAGAGCTATATCGAGGATGGAGCCCAGAAAATAGGAGAGGGAATATACGGCAAGTCCATAACGGATCCCTGTCTTGGCTGGGAGAAAACAGAAAGTCTTATCAGGCTTATAGCAGAATTGCTGTAAGTCTGTCAGGCATAAAAACAAAAAAATGAGGGAGAGACCACATATAGTGGCAGAAAGGAACAAAATGAGTGAAGAAGTAAAAGAAGAGGTAAAAACAGAAGCTGCAGCAGAAGTGGCAAAGCCTGCCAAGGAGAAGAAATCCTTCATAAGCGAGAATGCCATTGAGATAATCACGGTAATCCTGTTGGGTGTTACGGCGCTGCTTACAGCATGGGCCAGCTATGCAGGATCCATCCATGGCGGAAATCAGGCTACAAATTATGCCAAGAGTAATAATATAGCAAGCGACGGTAACTCAAGATACAATGAGGCCGTGCAGAGAATGGCTCAGGATCAGGAAATCTGGAATCAGATTTCTGAGTATGAAGTGGCAATTCTTTATGCTGATTCAATAGGTGACGAGGATGCTATTGAAGAGAATGTATGGAAACTGCAGTGGCTTTGTGCAGATAACCTAACTGAAGAAATGGGCAGTGTTATCGGATATGATTACTACGGTTTCTTTGATGGTGAGAATGATCAGGAGGAGATACTTGCCTGGCTCCATGATGAAAGCGGTCAGGCTGTCACATCACCTTTTGTTAACGAGGACTTCGTAAATGCATATTATGAGGATTCATTAAATGTTTTAGCTGAGTCTGAAGAGGTACTGGCTCAGGGACAGCAGGATAATGCGAACGGTGATAAATTCTCGCTTGTTACTGTAATATACAGCGTTGTACTGTTCCTGCTTGGTATTGTGGGTGTATTCAAGAATAAGACAAATAAGGTTGTTGTTATGGCAATAAGTGTAGTATGTCTGCTTATCGCATTCATATATATGCTTACCATACCGCTTCCTGCATCAGGCGGAATCTTCGGCTGAGGAACAGTATAAGCCATATGCATAGTGTGGCATAATATGACAAATGATGACGGGGCAGATTACAGGACTGAAACTGTGATCTGTCCTGTTTGCGTTATATTAAAGTTTGTTTAATGATATAATTTAGGAAACGCGTCAAACGGGGGAGAGAGTATGAATGATTATATGCGGGAGAGCCTGAGTTATTTTGGACTGTATTACTGGATGTTCCGGGTGAAGAAGCGTTTTGCTCCTAAGCAGGTCAATTACGGTAAAAATAAGGACCAGTATTTTCTTTACTATGAACCGGACAGAGTCATAAGTGATAAAGTCATCATCTGGGTTCATGGCGGAGGCTGGAATGCCGGTACCCCGAGGTTTTTTGATTATGTCGGACAGCGCATAGCCGGCGAGGGATACAGAATGATATCCATCGGCTACAGGCTGTCACCGAAGTATAAATATCCCTGTCAGATAAAGGATGTATGCAGGGGATTTAATGCTGCCGTTAAGTATCTGGAAAGCAGAAATATCGATACATCAAAACTTATCGTAGCAGGCCCGTCAGCGGGGGCACATTTAACCTCTCTTATGTGCTATTCAAAAAAGATTCAGGAGAAGTGCAATGTTGATATCTCAGGGATCATCGGATATATCGGTTCAGGCGGCCCGTACAGCTTCAGAAGTGATCAGGGCCTTACCCTAAGCCTTCTGTTGGACCAGCTTTTTAAGAAGGGGTATGACAGGCGAAAAGGCGAACCTTTGGTATTGATGTCTGAAAACCATATTCCCATGCTTTTAATACAGAGCAGGCATGACGGACTGATAGAGTACGCCTGTGCAGAGGATTTTGCAAGA
>JAGBLN010000020.1 GCA_017635395.1 Lachnospiraceae bacterium | reverse complement strand
TACCCTATGAGAAATGACATGATGTTGAAGTCTGATTTTAAAAAGTTTTAAAGTTGGTGTATGATGTAGTAATCGATACCAAATCAAAAGCAGTCGGGGGAACCCGTTCTTTAAAAATCCGAGGGAACTAAAACGCTGCCTAATTGTCCTTCCCCCTTTGACCAATGCTTTATCTTTCGGTAAAATATAGCTTGTGTTTTAAGGGAAAGAGGAATGGATTGATGAGGATTCCGTCAATACAAGATATAAAAAAACATATTCTTTATAACGGGCTATCCAAAAGGCTTTACAGGGAATGTAATTATATTCTGGTCAGAGAGAATAACTCCACGATGAACGGACTCAGCTTCATAACTGTCTTTGCAGGAGCCCTGCTCTCTCTGCTTTCAGTATCCGGACTGCTTAGCCGTAATGTTTTACCGGCTTATCTTTTTCTCTTTCTTTCATCACTTGTATTCATACTCTTCAGAAAGATCTTTAAAGAAGCAAAAAAAGTAGTTACCCACACCATATGTTTTATGCAGGCAGCCTGCCTCCTTATCTACGGAATACTTAACAGCGCGATCTTTTCTGCCAACCCGGAAACCGGCGGAACCATATTTGTTGCGCTCCTGCTGGTTACTCCGTTCATTATGATAGACCTTCCCTACAGAATGGATGCACTGCTTATTTTATCCACTATCGCATACTGCATACTGCTGCGCTTTTTTAAAGTTCCGTCACTACATATGATCGACACGGTAAATGCTATCGCCATACTTATTGCCGCGCTTATGTGCAACTGGATATTCGCATATAAGCGCATGCAGTCGATCGCCGACAGACTCTATATCGAAAAGGCCCGCAACACCGATGACCTGACCGGTCTGCTCCGCAGAGGAACAGCACGGACTCTTACGGAAAGTTATCTTAACTATCCTAGCCACAGCGGATATTTTGTTGTGCTTGATATTGATGAGTTCAAGACTATCAACGATACCCAGGGACATCTTTATGGCGACGAGGTGATAAAAAGCGTTGCTGCGATCCTCAAGAAGAATCAAAGATCCAGAGACATAATCTCCAGATTCGGCGGAGATGAATTCACCATGTTCTTGGCAAGGAATGATCAGGATGAAGCATTGAACACCATGGATGCGATATTTAATGACATTACAGAAGAATTCAAAAATGCTAAATGCAGCATAACATGCTCAGCAGGGATAACGGCAGCCTGCAGCGGAGACAGCTATGACGATTACTTTGCCGATGCTGACGAAGCTCTTTATCATGCTAAGAACGAAGGCAAAAACCGCTATTGTTTCTTTACAGCCTGAAACGGTACACTCTGGCCTCATAGGGTGCAAACCATTCTTTTCCTATCGCATCCTTCATTCCATCGTTAGAAAAATAGTCTGAAGACAGCACCGCCTTTGCTGCCTTTCTGAGACGATGTCCGTTTTCTAAACTTTCATGGTAGTTTGAGATCACCAGCTTGGCTTTCTTTCCGACAAATTCATGAGGGATCCTTACACGTACCGGAAGCTTTGAAAAAGAGCATATCACAAGATAACAAATATCCCCCAGCCTTCTCTCATACATATAGATGTGCCTGTCATTCGGAAAGTATTCTTTATAGGAGCCGTATATGAGTGTCCTGCTGTGCCGCCTGATACCCAGACATTTCCTATAGAAATTCAGTATGCTGTCTTCGTCATGCTCCTGACTTGCAACATTTACTTTCCTGTAATTCGGATTCACAAAAAACCAAGGACGATGTGTTGAAAAGCCTGCATATTTACTGCCGTTCCATTGCATTGGTGTTCTGGAAGAATCACGACTGGAAAGATGTATCCTTTTTAGTCTCCTCTCAAGGGTATCCTTAAGATTATATTTGTGGTAATTCGTCTTTGACGAGACATCGACATAGTCATCAATGGATTTAAGCCTGATATTGGTCATGCCGATTTCCTGTCCCTGATATATAAAAGGTGTTCCCTGCAGAAACAGATAGCTTACAGCAAGGGATGTACCGCTCTCCCTGCGCATCCTTTCGCTTCCGTATCTGCTGATTATCCTTGGATGGTCATGGTTTTCTATGTACAATGCGTTCCAGGCTTTTCCGGCAAGGGCATACTGCCACCTTGACAATGCACTCTTGTATTTGCGAAGGTCAAAAGGCCTGTGCACATACTCCGTGTAAAGACAGTCAGCCATCATATGATCAAATGAAAACATCATATCAAGGGATTTGGTAGGCCCTGTCAGGTATTTCATGGCAGACCTGACTGTTGTCATTGGTCCTTCCCCAAGCTGAAAGCAGTCATACTCCTCACAGACCTTTCTGAATTCTCCCAGATAATCATGGATATGTGGGCCGTCTTTATAGTGAGGCATTCCGTTTATGACAGGCACAAAAGGAAGCCCGTCAGGAAGTCCTTCTTTCTTGGAAATAAAATTGATAACATCCTCCCTGAAGCCATCCACTCCCATATCAAGCCAGAATCGGAGTATGCTCTTTACTTCTTCCCTGACTTTTGGATTATCCATATTCAGATCCGGCTGATTTTTGGCAAAAAGATGCAGGTAGTACTGTCCTCTCTGCTCGTCATACTCCCAAGCCTTTCCCTCCAGTATAGACTCCCAGTTGTTAGGCTTATCACGCCAGATATAATAATCGCTGTACGGATTGTCTTTGCCCTTTCTGCTTTCGATAAACCAGGGATGCTCATCCGACGTGTGATTTATCACCAGGTCCATGATCACCTTAAGCCCCAGCCTGTGGGCCTTATTCAGCACCTTCTTAAAGTCATCCAGGGTACCGTAGTCGGGATGGATATCCTTGTAGTCAGATATGTCATATCCGAAATCCGCATTAGGTGAAGGATATATGGGCGAAAACCATATACCGTCAACGCCAAGACTCTTTATGTATTCGAGTTTCCCGTATACGCCTGCCAGATCACCTATACCGTCCCCGTTCCCGTCCTTAAATGAACGGATCCAGATCTGGTAAAATGACATATATTTATACCAGTCGTTTGTTCTCATTTTCCCCTCTGTGCCACATTTAGATTTTCGTGCCCTTGTTGTCATCTATTATGACCTTCTTTATTTCTTCTCCCTTTTCCCGGATGTCATTCAATGCGTTCTTTGACGACCTGCTTATGTCACTGATCGCATTCTTTGATGATCTGCTTAAATCGGTGATAGCATTCTTAGATGTTTTTCCGATTCCGGTCAGGGCATTCTTTGAAGACTTGCCGATACCGTCCAGCACATCATACACATTTTCTTCCATGCCATAATAAAATGACTTCTGAAGCTCAAGCATGCGCGCCGTATTCTTATGAAGCTCTGCTGCAAACTCGTAGAAATCATCCGAAAGGTGCCTGTGCCTTCGTTCATTAAAACCTTTAGAATCTGTAATGAATCCGCCCAGTCTCTTTCTTTCAAGAAGACTTCTGTGCTCCAGCATTTCTGCAAAGAGTCTGTCATCACGCTTTTCTATCAGCTCTTCATACCTTAAGTATGCATCATGCACCGCACTTTCCCAGGAAATATATATCTCATCCATGGCATGCCTGCCGCACTCCCGCATTTTCTCAGGATCTTTTCCAAGCTCACGCAAAAGCTCCGCCATTGAATCACCGTTTTCCTCAATGAGATAGCCGTTACGACCGTCGGTTATGCCTTCTGCCGCGCAGGAATCTTTTATCAGGACACTGGCCAGACCGCAGGCAGCAGCCTCTCTTACCACTATGCCGTTTGTATCATATGTGGAAGGAAAAAGGAATAGATCTGCCCTTGTATTCCAAGCCCGTAAGCTTTCACGATCATGTATCGCACCGGTAAAAATAACGCGTCCTTTTTTTGTTCCCTGAGTGGTAATCACTTTTCCGTCCTCATTTACCACATCCAGGGTTATTCCCCTGTGTATAAAAGTATTTTGCATTTCCTCTGCATCCGCACCGCCGCCGACAAATACCATACGGTAGTCAAGTCCCTCTTCAGACAGTTTAGACAGTGCATCAGCTATTATCATAAGCCCCTTGTACTTCATCAGCCTGCCTACAAAAAGATATACAGGAAGATTCTCCGGAAGATCAAAGCTGCCGGTAACTTCCCTTACCCTGTCCTGCTCCGCCAGTCCCTTTGCAAAATCAACTCCATTTGATACTACGGTATATTCACCCTCGTATCCCAGGCTCTTCAGGTTTTCACCTGCGCCCTCGCTTACAACCCACACTTCATCACAGACAGATATATTTGCCACCAGCGCACGGATACTCTCCTTTTGCAGGAACTCCGCCTTTACCGCCCTGGCAATATCAACATCAAACTTCGTATGGTATGTAAAGACTATCGGAGCATCTGTCTCATTTCTTAAAATACGGGCCATTATAGTAGATGATACCGGACAATTGCTGTGGATGATATCAGGAGAAAATTTCTTCAGTCTCTCTATAGCTTAATGATTAAAAGGATTTCCTGCCCTGTATCCCTTTACTATCTCTGTAGTATCATAGCTCTTATAGGGCACGACCGGATACGGATAGCTGTCATAGTCAGCATCAGGATACTTAGGTGTTGCCACTATTACATTAGCCATATCCTGATCCGTCATAATACCTGCGTAGTTCATTACAACATTTGCCACGCCGTCTATGACAGGCGGAAAAGAATCATTTAAAAGACATACATTCATTTTTCCCTTTCTCCTATACCATTTCTGCTATAAAAAAACCCTGTTCTTTAGTCAAAGAATCAGGGTTTAGCTGCAAGAAAAATTATTCACCAAGGTATGCTGTAACTTCCACCTCGCACAGAACACCCTTGGGCAGGTCCTTTACTGCTACACAGCTTCTTGCAGGCTTTGAAACAAAATACTCTGCATACACTGCATTGAATGCTGCGAAGTCTCCCATGTCAGCCAGGAAACAGGTAGTCTTTACAACATGCCCATAATCTGTTCCGGCCGCCTTCAAGATCTCTCCCACATTTTTGATAGCCTGTTCTGCCTGTGCCCGAATCCCTACTGCCTCTATCTCGCCGGTAGCCGGATTGATGGGAATCTGACCTGAAGCAAATACCATATTGCCTGCTACAATTGCCTGTGAATAAGGTCCGATTGCTGCGGGTGCCTTTTCCGTGCTGATAACTTTCATAATCTACCTCCGTTTTTTTTTATTCTTCAAAACCAACTTTAACATAGAATCCTCGTTCCGTCTCATCTATCGACTGAACTACGCCTTCGAGTACCTTTAGCCTTTCAGCTATTGAGAAATTGCCGGACATTGCTAAAGAAGGATTGATGGTATAGTAATAGCTATGGGGCAGTGTTCCCTCTGTAACAGTAACCTTGTCCCCTTCCTTCAGAAGTCCCGGCCTTTCCATTTTAAAATCCATTATACGCATACTGCTGTTCCTCAAAACATCAACTGAGCCACATCGTTCTCACTGTATGGGACTGACTGTCAAAAATCAGATACGATACTTGCAGATAGGCTGCATCGTTCCATACCACTCATGCTCACCTTCTTCAACGAGACTGAATCCTGCCGCTTCCAATGCACGTCTGGCATGTTCATTCGATGACCTGATGCAGGCAAATGCCTTATCAACACTTAAGTGTTCCTTGACATTGTCGCCTGCTGCCCGGATAAGCTCCGTTGCATATCCGTGATGCTGGTATTCCTCCGCAATGGAAAAATTAATCATGATATTGTAGTCCGGCATGCGTTTATAAGAAAGCACGCCTATAAGCTTATTTTCACTCTTAAGGACTACCCCGAAATATACCGGCAGGTGTTCTATTCTGTAATTTGCTATTACCAGGTCCAGGCGCCTCTTGGCATCCTCAAGGCTTTCAAAAATATCATTGGGAAGCTCCTTGTTGGAAGCCTCTTTCGAATACTTGTATAACAGTTCCGCATCGTCAGGCACAAGGCGTCTGACTGCAAGATTTGAAGTAACAAACAAAAGAACATTTTCTTTCATAAAGCATACTCCCTATCATTTTTCACTCAAGCCTGTTATAGCACAATGCAGTGCCTTTTTCAAGCGTTCCGGCCGCTTTGTCACCTCTTATTTTTCCCCTTTTTTCTATCGAACAGCCTGAGTATCCGTTTGATGAATTTTCCAATGAGAGGGAGCGAGCCTGCCTCCTCAAGCGATACTGCTTTCAATGCAAAAACCATAGCCGCATAAACCGGAACAGCAATGATTATCGGTACCACCAGCTGAATAATATTAGCGGTACCCAATGCCTTCAACATACACAATATACCGAATGTCACTGCCCCCATAACAACAGCTGCCAGCCCCGGCAGTATAAAGGTCTTCTTCCAGTCAAGGGAATACCCGGCACGCTTACAAAGGCTTACCATATTCATTACTGAAGTAATAAGCGGGAAAGTAACATTTCCGATGATAAGTGCCATAACATTCATGTCAGTAGCACACAATAGTGCGATCAGCAGTATTACATGAATGTTAAGTGAAACTGCTGCATGAAACACCGGTGTCCACATACGGTCACACCCCTGGAGCACCGAAGATGAAATAGTTGACATTGTATAAAAAACAACAGCAGAAGAACCGGTCTGTAAAAGAAGTACCGCCATGTCCATCTTATCCCCCAGTCTGGGAAACAGGGTCTGCATAACGGGTTCAGCCATAACCGCCAGGCCAACAGCTGCAGGAAGCGCTATCAGCAGCGTAAACTTAAATACCTGATCAGTCTTACGCTTTAATTCCATCTTATCTTTTCTTGAAAAAGCTGCAACAATAGTAGGAATGGTTGCTGAAGCCATAGACGTGGCAATAGCTGCCGGAAGGTTTATCATCTGGTTGTACTGGGTATTGAAGATGCCCTGCATCACAGTAGTTTCTGCCTGTGAAACCATCTGAACCTTGACCACAAGATTACCGAATATCAGGTCATCCAGGGTATATCCCAGCTGATACACTGACTGACTTATTATGATAGGAAATACCGTTACAATCAGTGCTTTCCATAAAAGACGCTTATCCTCATCGGGCAGATCATCTCCCGAAGCTTCTTTTTTTATCCGCTTCTCGTTCATCATAAAAAGCAGCACAAACAGTATAAGAGCCACAAGTGCCCCCATAAATGTACCAAGGGTACCGCCCGTAGCCCCGGCCGCAGCAACTGACATAGTATCAGGATCATACAGGAACACTGACAGCCCCGGCTGCGTCGCTTCTATCTCGCCAATAGCTTTCACAAAAGAAGCCGCAGCTACGATGCTGACAATGGCATTAACTATCTGCTCTATCACCTGGGAAATCGCTGTAGGTACCATATTCCTGTGTCCCTGGAAAAAACCGCGGCAGGTCCCCAGAAGAGCCACTACAAATGTCGTCGGTGCAAGTATCCTTAAGGGATACTCAAGCCCCGGCTTCTGATATACCTCCGCCAGGAATTTTGATCCCCAGAAAAGCGCCATCCAGGCAATCAGGCCAGTAATCAGCGAAAAAAGAATCGCAATATTAAATATCCTATGGGAATTCTTATACTTTCCCCTTGCTATACGCGCACTAACCAGCTTTGAAACCGCAAGGGGCATGCTATAGGAAGAAAGGGTCAGGGCAATATTATATATGCCAAAAGAAACAGAATACAATCCGTTTCCTTCATTGCCCAATATGTTAGCCATCGGAATCCTATACAGGAAACCTATCACTTTTGATATAAGCCCGGCCATCGCAAGGATTGAGCCCTGTATCACAAGTGACTTTTTTAATCCGTCAGACATAGTCAAAAATACAAAAGGGGCACGACCCAGCGTATCCCCTTCATTGTTCAAACTTATTAAAACAACACCAAAAACTTCAGCCTGCAGAAAGAGCTTTACGCTTGTACTCTGCGCACTCCTCAGGAGTGCCTATTTCCTTATACTTCTGCAGTTCCTGCAGCAGGCTCACCAGATAATCAATATCTGTCTGGCGCATTACCTGATTAGCAGTAGCCAACGAACTCTCATCAGAAGATGTGAGCGTATCCATCAAAGATTTTAAAGCTTCTTCACCTGCTCCGTTTCCCATACCGGTCATCCTTTCCTGATAAAAATATTCGTTCAGAACGGCTGCAACACATACAGCCAAACAATAAGTAATTTTATCACAGACAGCCCTTTTTGTCTACACACACTGTCCGTGGCGACAGCGTAAAGTTATTGTTGGATAGAGAAGTAAAAAAGAATCACACATTATGCAATGATCAGACCGATAACGCCATCATTTTACCTCTGTACGACTTCTGTGTCAAAGTTCCCACAAGTGTTCTCTTATACAAAAACTTTTCTTTGCTGTGCCTTCCGGGAAATGGGCCTGTATCCTTTCTATATAACTCCGTGCCTGGTCATAGTGTTCTGCTATAATTTCGCCGGTCTTATAAGTTCTCGGAACCGCATCTTCTGTCCCTGTCAGTGCCAGTTTT
>JAGBLN010000019.1 GCA_017635395.1 Lachnospiraceae bacterium | reverse complement strand
CCTTGTGGCAGGAAGGTGATAAACATCATAGGCAGGATTATGCTCAATGATATCAGAGGGGATCAGCTTAAGTATCTTGGAAGTGTAGTAGGCGTCGCTGAAAGCTCTGTGGAACTGGACATCCTTTACGATCTTCATCCGGTCTACCGCTGTTTCGAGTGAATACTGCTGCATATCGTCTATCATTATGCTGTACAGTTTCTGCACATCAATATAACGGAAAGGCCCGTTGGAAAGAGGCGGCATGGAGTAGTAGTTCATGTTCCTCTGGAGCTCTGTAAGGTCCTGATTTCCCCAGGTGCAGAAAATACAGTCTTCGCCGCACCATTCAAGAAATTTTCCGGCAACGATTTCAAAGCTTTCGCCATTTTCCAGTTCGCCGGGTTTTAAGCTGAGCATTTTAACAATATGTCTGTTCAGGCGGCTGTATACCTGGGGCTTTATGACACGACTGAATTTAGAGACCAGTTCAAAACGGTCATTCAGTTTGACCGCACCAATCTCTATTATCTCGAAGGGAAGGGGGCGCGATTTGCTGTCCACGCCTTCCGGCTGATTCCATTCTAAGTCAAAAACTATATAATTCATACGGAAAAATAATAACATAAATGCTTATTACTGAAAAGAAGAGAAAAAATGCACAAAAAGACCGGCGGAAATAGTACCAAAATGTATATAGTTACATTGAAAAAAAGCGACGGGTGTGTTATATTATGGTGTGCGTATTGTATAAGGTTTCAGTCGCATTTTTGGAGGTAACTTTGAAAACGGTTAATTTTAATAAATTAAGACAGTGCTGTTCATTATGTCTTGTTGCTGTTTCATTTCTTTTCCTTGCCGGATGTACGAACGGCAATCAGGAGCTGGAAGATAAAACAGTCATCACTGTGGAAAAAGACGGTTCGGTAAAGACTAAGCTTGTTGAGAGCTTTGCGGAAAGTTATTACAGCCAGGATGAGCTTATCCAGATGGTTAACGATGAGCTGGCTGATTACAATTCAAAGCACGGCGAAGGCTCTATTGTGATGGAAAGTTATGAGCTTTCAGACGGGCTGATGCATATTGATTTTTCGTTTGCTACAGTCAGCGCATACAATGACTATATGGATGATGATATTTTTGTCGGTACCGTGAGCGAAGCTTATTCGGCAGGATTTGATTTCAACCGTTTGCTTAGCAAGGCATCTGCATCGGAAAATACCATAGGCAAGAATGACCTGATGGGAATGGGCGATAAAAAAATTGTTGTGCTGGACGGCGATGCAATCGTTAAGACTCCCACAAAGATAAAGTATTATTCCCAGGGAATGCTTAAAGGGGATGCCAAGACTGTCAGCGCAGTCGGAGACGGAATTTACTTTGTGGTATATTGATACATTAGGATTAAAGCTGGAAATCAAAAATTAGGTATTGAATTGAAAATATAACATCAGGAGGATAAACAAAATGGAAAAGACACTTGAGAAGATAAAGAATCTCGCAAAGGGAAGGGGCTTTATCTTTCCCGGATCAGAGATATATGGCGGACTGGCAAATACCTGGGACTACGGCAGCCTTGGCGTAGAGCTTAAGAACAACGTAAAAAAGGCATGGTGGCAGAAGTTCGTACAGGAATCACCCTATAACGTTGGTGTTGACTGTGCCATCCTTATGAATCCGCAGACATGGATAGCATCCGGTCATCTTGGATCATTTTCAGACCCTCTGATGGACTGCCGTGAGTGTCACGAGCGTTTCCGTGCGGACAAGGTTATTGAGGATTATGCGGCAGAGAAGGGCCTTACCCTTGAGTCTTCTGTTGACGGCTGGACAACTGAGCAGATGATGGATTACATCAAGGAAAATTCCATTCCCTGTCCCTCCTGCGGAAAGCATAACTTTACTGATATCAGACAGTTCAATCTTATGTTCAAGACCTTCCAGGGTGTTACCGAAGATGCCAAGGATGTGGTTTATTTAAGGCCTGAGACAGCTCAGGGTATATTCGTTAACTTTAAGAATGTTCAGAGATCCACAAGAAAGAAGATTCCTTTCGGTATCGGTCAGGTGGGTAAGTCCTTCAGAAATGAGATCACACCCGGTAACTTCACTTTCAGGACAAGGGAATTCGAGCAGATGGAGTTAGAGTTCTTCTGCAAGCCGGGAACTGACCTTGAGTGGTTCCAGTACTGGAGAGGTTTCTGCCGCGACTGGTTGATCTCCTTGGGCATAAAGGAAGAGGAACTGCGCCTGCGTGACCATGATCCTGCAGAACTTGCATTTTATTCAAAGGGAACAACCGATATCGAGTTCCTGTTCCCTACTATCGGCTGGGGCGAGCTTTGGGGCATAGCTGACCGTACGGATTATGACCTTACACAGCATATGAATGTATCAAAGCAGGATCTTTCATATTTCGATGATGAATCAAATGAAAAATATGTGCCCTATGTAATTGAGCCTTCGCTTGGTGCGGACAGAGTAGTGCTTGCATTCCTTTGCGCTGCTTATGACGAGGAGAATATAGGTACGGAAGAGAAGCCTGATATGAGGACAGTGCTTCATTTCCATCCGGCACTTGCACCTGTAAAGATCGGCGTTCTTCCTCTGTCAAAGAAGCTTGCTGAAGGTGCAGAAAAGATTTATGCACAGCTTTCAAAGAAATATAACTGTGAATATGATGACAGACAGGCTATCGGAAAGCGTTATCGCCGTCAGGATGAGATAGGAACACCTTATTGCGTAACCTATGACTTTGATTCGGAGACTGACGGATGTGTAACAGTACGTGACCGTGATACCATGCAGCAGGAGCGTATCGCGATAGCAGATCTGGATGCATATTTTGCAGATAAGTTTACATTCTGATAATGGACATGGTTTCTTTACTGTATGGTCTGCTGGTACAACCTATAGAATACCTTATTGAAGTTATTTTCTGGCTTATGTACGGGATATTGGACAATGTCCCTATGGCTATTATTTCCGTAAGTATTCTTGTGAGTTTCCTTGTACTGCCGCTTTATCTGCGGGCAGATTCCATACAGGAAGATGAGCGAAAAAAACAGAAACAGATGGATGTCTGGGTGAAGCATATCCGGAATAACTTTTCCGGTGATGAGAGGTATATGCTTCAGACAGCGTATTATAGGGAAATGCGGTATAGGCCGCTGTACGCTTTAAGGAGCGTGCTGCCGTTGATGCTGCAGATCCCTTTTTTTTTGGCGGCTTACCATTATCTGTCACATCTGGAAATCCTTAATGCCAGCAGCTTAGGCCCGATAATGAGTCTTGGGGAGCCGGATTCGCTTCTGAAGATAGGAAATATTTCAGTACATGTACTGCCGGTCCTTATGACTGTCATAAACTGCATTTCCGGTCTGGTATATACTGAAAAAGGTGAGACAAAACAGCGGATTCAGATATTCGGAACTGCCTTGGTTTTTCTGGTACTTCTTTACGAAAGCCCGTCAGGTCTGGTGCTGTACTGGACTATGAATAATATCTTTTCCCTTCTCAAGAACGTGGTTCAGAAACATGTAAAAAAACCGGGACGACTGCTGTCTGTTCTGGCATGTGTGTTTGCTGTGGTAATTCCTGTGTGGCTGGTTTTGTCGGGGCACGGAGCGGGTATCGTAAAAGGTCGTGATTATGAGACTATGCTGTTATATCTGATGGTGATAGCAGCTCTTTGTGTTCCTATGCTGAAGGGGCTGGGCGTGTTTGTTCCCTTATTAAGGATGTCACCCAAGGAAGATGTGGATGTGAAAACCTGGCTTTTGATAGCTTCAGCATTTGCCGTGCTCATGGGACTTTATATCCCGGTTTCGGTGGTTTATTCATCTCCGGGAGATTTTGTAAATCTTTATCATTACATTTCACCGCTTTATTATGTCGGAAGGACGTTCTGCGTTTCAATAGGTGTCTTCCTGGTTTGGGGCGGCGTAATCTGGGTGGTAGCTTCAAAAAAAGCCAGGAACTATTACATTTACCTGCTCTTTGTGATGCTGGCCGGATGTCTTCTCGATTATATGTGCTTCAGGCCCTATGTAGGGAATTTAAGCAAGGAGCTGATCCTTGGCCTGGAACCTGATTACAGCAGGCCTGTACGCGTGGTAAATATGCTGCTGCTTATTGGAGTTCTTGCTATTGGATGGCTTATCTGGCTGAAAAGCAAAAAGGCCTTGCAGATGATGGCTGCAGTTCTGCTATTGTCGCTGTCGGCTGTGTCTGTCTATCATTTTATCAGCGTAGGGAATTCGCTTCGAGAGATAAGGGCAGAGGCTGAAGGGGAAAATGAGGATATCTATATTCGCCTGAGCACCGAGGAAGAGAATGTTGTCGTCCTGATGCTGGACCGCATGATGGCTGTGTACCTGCCCTTTATTATGCAGGAAAGACCGGAACTGGAAGCACAGTTTGACGGTTTTGTTTATTATCCCAATACGGTCGCTACGGGCCTCTGCACGAACTATGGTTCACCGGGACTCTATGGCGGATATGACTATACTACATCCGCAATTAATGCCAGAAGCAATCTTTCGCTTATGGAAAAACATAATGAGGCATTAAGCATTATGCCCAGGCTTTTTAATGAGAACGGTTACAGGGTTTCAGTGTGGGATCCCCCTTATGCAAATTACCGTATTCCGTCGGATCTTTCATATTTTGACCAGTATCCGGGTGTTAATGCACTCCATATGGAGGGAAGGCTGCAGGTGCCGTTTGGTCAGGAAAATTATAAAAAACAGGTAGAGAGAAACTTCTTCTTTTACAGCGTGTTTAAGGTGATGCCCACATTGTGGCAGGATGAAGTATATGACGGTGGCAGCTATATGTCGGTAGAGCAGGTGGCGGATAACCAGACTTTCCTGGATGCATATGCGATACTTGATTCGCTTCCGGACCTGACTGTAGCGGAGGATGACCTGGAGGGCTTTTTCCTGATAGCTGACAATAATACGACTCATGAGCCCAGGGAAGTTCAGCTGCCGGACTACACGGTTACGGAAGCTGTAGATAATTCGCCCTATGCGGACCGGTATGATGATAAGATGTGCAACGGAAGGATACTTCATTTCTCCAGTGAAGGAGACGGGCTGGCTCAGTACCATGCGGATGTGGTAGCTATGATGGCTTTAGGACGGTGGTTTGATGACCTGCGTGCAAAGGGGGTCTATGATAATACGAGAATTATATTGGTATCAGACCATGGTGTTCCCCGCGGACAGTTTGAGGATATGATGATAAACGGCGTGGATACCATGAGCTGCAATGCTTTTCTGATGGTAAAGGATTTTAATGCTACGGGTTTTAAGACTGATGATACATTTATGACAAACTGCGATACTCCGGCCCTTGCTCTTGAGGGGATTGTAGAAAATCCTACGAATCCGTATACTGGTAATGAAATAAACATGGACGGCAAGAATGACGGCGTGGATATTATGTGGGGCTCGGAAGGCGTGATATTCAACAATAACGGAAATGTATTCCTTCCGCTGGAAGCCGACTGGTTTCATGTGTCGGGGGATATCTATCAGGAAGACAGCTGGTACGGACCTTTTGAAAAAAATGCGGATGGCACAGAAAAGTAATTGTTAACGGAACGGATGTTAAAAAATAACAGGAAGTGAGGTAAATGAAAAATGGGTTTTTGTCCAAAATGCGGAAACAAGGTTGATGATGGTGCGGTATGCAGCTGCTGCAGCGGCGGCGGGATGGCGCCAGGGCGCGAAAATGTTTCCGGTCAGCCGGGAAACGCCGGCATGCCTCAGGGTAATTCTGCGCCCCAGATGAATGGCGGACAGGCACAGGGGATGTCAGGGCAGGGAATGTCGCCCCAGGGCAGCATGGCCGGACAGAATAACGGCGGACAGGCACAGCAGGGGAATACAGGCTATCAGGGCAATCCCGGAGCTCAGGCTATGCCGGCAGTTCAGCCTCAGCCAGCTCCTCAGGGAAGTACGGAAAAGAAGCCGGCGGCACTTATGGAATTCTTTAAGAATTTCTTCAAGAGGCCGGTAGATGCCATTGCGGATTTTTCAAAGAATTCATCCGTGCTGACGTCATTCCTGCTTTATCTGATTACGCTTGTGCTCTCGATAGCATGCATACCTTTCACATATTTAGGATCAGACATTTATTATGCAATAAAATATGACCGGGACTTTGATGCAACATTGACTTTCGGCGGATTTTTCAGGGATGCGGGTTATGACATCTGGAGCATACTGATCTATGGAATCCTGTTCTCGCTGGTGGCTGTATTTACCATCAATTTCCTGGAGAAGGACTGCAAGGTTCAGTTCAATAATGTATTTTCTATTCTCGCTATGCGCGAGTTCCTGGGGGCGCTGTTAAGCGTGCTGTATACAATAGGCCGGATGATTCCTCTTGGAGTGCTGCGGAACAGCCTTATTCCGTCTATTGACACGGGCCTGACGGTATTTATAAGCGTTATGGCGATATTGGGATTTGCAAAGCTTGCAAAGAATGAAAACAAGTCACCGGCGGCATATATGATTGCAACCCTGATAACTGTAGTTGTAACAGACCTGATACATTATGTTGTTACATTTACATACGGAATGATATTTGACTGATAATATAATTTCATCCAGAAATGAAGAACATCCCTTGTTGGCCGGATAAGGCATTAAGGGATGTTTTTTTGTTGTTTCTTATTAAAATTTTACAAAAATCAATGCAAAAAAGCGAAAAATATGGTAAAATTTCTGATATGTGTGGAGGAGTGTTTGTTTTTTACAGCACAGAATACTAAACGAGAGGAAGGTATAAGAAGAATGGCAAAAAAATGGGTTTATCTTTTCAAAGAGGGCAGCGCTGATATGCGTAATCTTCTTGGCGGTAAGGGTGCTAACCTGGCTGAGATGACTAATATCGGACTTCCTGTGCCGCAGGGGTTTACCATCACTACAGAAGCATGTACACAGTATTATGAGGACGGAAGAGAGATCAATGCTGAGATCAAGGCTCAGATTGATGAGTATATCGTAAAAATGGAAGAGATCACCGGAAAGAAATTCGGTGATAAGGAAAATCCGCTGCTGGTTTCCGTTCGTTCAGGCGCAAGAGCGTCAATGCCGGGTATGATGGATACTATCCTTAACCTTGGCCTTAATGAAGATGTTGTTGCAGTAATTGCTGAGAAATCCAACAATCCCCGCTGGGCATGGGACTGCTACAGAAGATTCATCCAGATGTATTCGGATGTAGTTATGGAAGTAGGCAAGAAGTACTTTGAAGAACTCATAGATGTGATGAAGGACAAGAAGGGCGTTAAGCAGGACGTTGAGCTTACTGCTGATGACCTTAAGGAGCTGGCTGACCAGTTCAAGGCTGAGTATAAGTCAAAGATCGGAAGCGACTTCCCTTCAGATCCCAAGGAACAGCTCTATGGCGCTATCAAGGCCGTATTCCGTTCATGGGACAATCCCAGGGCGAATGTATACAGACGTGACAATGATATCCCTTATTCATGGGGAACAGCCGTTAACGTACAGTCCATGGCTTTCGGTAACATGGGCGATGACTGCGGTACGGGTGTTGCCTTCACAAGAGATCCGGCTACAGGCGACAAGGGTCTTTTCGGTGAGTTCCTTACAAATGCACAGGGCGAAGACGTTGTTGCCGGCGTAAGAACACCTATGAAGATCGCTGAGATGGAAGAGAAGTTCCCTGAGGCTTTTGCACAGTTTAAGGACGTCTGCAAGACTCTTGAGGATCACTACAGGGATATGCAGGATATGGAATTTACCGTTGAGCACGGCAAGCTCTATATGCTCCAGACAAGAAACGGCAAGAGAACTGCTCAGGCTGCTTTAAAGATAGCCTGTGACCTTGTTGATGAAGGAATGCGTACCGAAGAAGAAGCTGTGGCAATGATAGATCCCAGAAACCTGGATACATTACTTCATCCCCAGTTTGACCAGGCTGCTTTGAAGGCTGCCACACCTGCAGGAAAGGGCCTTGGCGCTTCACCTGGCGCTGCCTGCGGACGAGTTGTTTTCTCTGCTGAGGATGCTGAGGAATGGGCTTCAAGAGGGGAGAAGGTAGTTCTGGTAAGAC
The DNA here is from genome assembly GCA_017635395.1 of Lachnospiraceae bacterium. Classification (GTDB taxonomy): domain Bacteria; phylum Bacillota; class Clostridia; order Lachnospirales; family Lachnospiraceae; genus NK4A136. The sequence continues at coordinate 3,679 of JAGBLN010000019.1, read as the reverse complement.
TTGAGACATCACCCGAAGATATAACCGGTATGAAGGTATCCCAGGGTATCCTTACTGTCCGTGGCGGTATGACCTCCCATGCAGCAGTTGTTGCAAGAGGAATGGGTACCTGCTGCGTATCAGGCTGCGGCGACATTGCAATGGATGAGGAAAATAAGAAGTTTACTCTTGCCGGCAAGGAATATCATGAAGGCGACTGGCTTTCAATCGATGGTACCACCGGAAATATCTATGACGGAAAGATCGCTACTGTTGATGCAAAGATAGCTGGTGAATTTGGGCGTGTTATGGCTTGGGCAGACAAGTACAGAACCCTTAAGGTTCGTACCAATGCAGATACACCTGCTGACGCAAAGAAAGCAAGGGAGCTTGGTGCGGAAGGTATCGGCCTCTGCCGTACAGAGCATATGTTCTTTGAGGAATCAAGAATAGCTGCTTTCCGCGAGATGATCTGTTCTGATACTGTTGAGGAAAGAGAAGCTGCACTTGAAAAGATCCTGCCTTATCAGCAGGGGGATTTCGAACAGCTTTATGAGGCTCTTGAGGGTTGTCCTGTTACTATCAGATTCCTGGATCCTCCTCTTCATGAGTTCGTTCCCACAGAGGAAGCTGATATCAAGAAGCTTGCTTATTCACAGGGCAAGAGCGTAGAACAGATCAAGGAGTATATTGATTCACTTCATGAGTTTAACCCTATGATGGGACACAGGGGCTGCCGTCTGGCGGTTACTTATCCTGAGATCGCTAAGATGCAGACCAAGGCTGTAATAAGAGCGGCAATCAATGTTTCCAAGGCACATCCTGACTGGAATATGAAGCCTGAGATCATGATTCCTCTTGTATGTGATGTAAAAGAGCTTAAGCTTGTAAAGAAGATCGTGGTCGAGACTGCAGATGCCGAGATCAAGGCTGCAGGCGTATCTCTTGAGTATGAGGTTGGTACAATGATCGAAATACCCAGAGCTGCACTTACTGCTGATGAGATCGCTGCTGAAGCTGATTTCTTCTGCTTCGGTACAAATGACCTTACACAGATGACATTCGGTTTCTCCCGTGATGATGCAGGCAAGTTCCTTGAAGCTTACTATGATACAAAGATCTTCGAGAATGATCCTTTTGCTAAGCTTGACCAGACCGGTGTAGGAAAGCTTATGGAGATGGCTATCAAGCTTGGCAAGCCTGTTAATCCTAAGCTTCATGTGGGTATCTGTGGCGAGCATGGCGGTGATCCCCAGTCTGTAGAGTTCTGCAACAAGATAGGGCTTGATTATGTATCCTGTTCACCTTTCAGAGTACCTATTGCAAGACTGGCTGCCGCTCAGGCTGCTATAGCTGCAGGAAAGTAAGATTATTGCTAAGACCAGATACCGGGAACTGTGTATTAAAAGAAATATAAAAACGGATCAAAAGAGGAAAGCTTAAGTTGCTTTCCTCTTTTTTGGCTCTTTTCGGGATTTTAGTTGCAGTTGTTATATTTGGTCATTATAATGTAGTGGTATATGCGGCAAAAATATCTGGTTTGCGGCACGGATTATCTTTGTCGGGCTGAAAAAATTCCGGCAGAAAGAGGGAATATGCATTACGATTATCTTGTGGTTGGTGCCGGCGCATCCGGAGCAACCTTTGCAAGGCAGGTTACGGATGCGGGGAAAAAGGTACTTGTAATAGACCGGCGGCCTTATGTTGCGGGTAATATTTATACGGAAAGAATTGAAGGCATCAATGTTCATAAATTCGGTGCACATATTTTCCATTCAAACAGCCGGCGCGCTTGGGAATATGTGAACAGGTTTGCCGAGTTCAATCGATATACAAATTCTCCGGTGGCGAATTATCATGGGGAGCTTTATTCTCTTCCCTTTAATATGCGTACATTCAATAAGATGTGGGGCGTAGTGACCCCGCAGGAAGCCTATGATGAGATAGAGAGGCAGAAGGCTGCTTCGGGAATTACAGAGCCTAAAAACCTTGAAGAACAGGCTATATCCCTGGTGGGGAAAGATATATATGAGAAGCTGGTGAAAGGCTATACAGAGAAGCAGTGGGGACGTCCCTGTACAGAACTCCCGGCATTCATTATAAAGCGTCTTCCTGTCAGGCTGACTTTCGACAATAATTATTTTAATGCACTGTATCAGGGAATCCCTATCGGAGGGTTTACCCGGATGGTGGAGCGGATGCTTGAGGGAATCGAAGTAAGGGTGGATACAGACTACTTTGCAAATAAGGCTGAGCTGGACTCCCTGGCGGACAGGATATACTATACCGGAGCTATAGATGAGTATTTCGGGTATAAGCTGGGTCATCTGGAATACCGGTCTCTTCGTTTTGAGGAAGAGGTGCTGGATATGCCGAATTACCAGGGAAATGCAGTGATGAATTATACGGATAGGGAGACACCCTGGACCAGGATAGTGGAGCATAAATGGTTTGAGTTCGGTAAAGACGAGAATGGCAATGACCTGCCTAAGACCGTCATAAGCAGAGAGTACAGCAAGGAGTGGGAACCGGGAGATGTGCCATACTATCCGGTAAATGATGAAAAAAACGGTAATCTTTACAAGCGGTATAAAGAGCTGGCGGATAAGGAGAGCAAAGTGATCTTTGGCGGACGTCTGGGGGAGTACAAGTACTATGATATGGATACAGTGATCGATCTGGCAATAGATTTAGCTGAAAAAGAGCTGAAAATGTGATTTTGTAACAATTGGAAGGTGTTTTTTCGTTGTTTTCACATGACAGAAAAACTGTCAAATGAATTGGATGAATATAAAAGTGGTCGGATATGAAGGCGGATGACAAAGTGTTATTCAGTTTTGTTACAGCGGGTTGCTTGATGAAAATATAATTTAGATTTGTCAAATAACAAAAACACCACAAAATAAAGCTTTCGGAGATTGGTTAAAACGTGATTATATAAAAGATGGCTCATAGAGAAGAATAGGGCATCAGATGACAGAAGACAGTTTATAGAAAATGGAAGATGTTACAAACTTTTTTTGAAAAACGGAATATTGTTGTTGGTTAATTTATGAATATGGAAGGAGAAAGAGAAATGAGAGCGCTTATAGTTGTTGACATGCAGAATGATTTTATTGACGGGAGCCTGGGAACAAAGGAGGCAGTCAGCATTGTTCCAAAGGTAAAGAAAAAAATTGAGGAAGCTCAGGCGGAAGGCAGGGAGGTAATATTTACAAGGGATACCCACTACGATGATTACCTGGAGACGAACGAGGGGAAGCATCTTCCTGTTGTCCACTGTGTCGAAGAGAGCAGGGGATGGGAGATAAGCGAGGAACTGGATGCGTCTGCGTCAACTATAATCAACAAAAATACTTTCGGATACACAGGCTGGACGGATTTCGATTTCGAGGAAGTTGAGCTGGTAGGACTGTGTACGGATATCTGCGTAGTCTCCAACGCGCTCATAATCAAGGCGCTTTTCCCGGAGATAAAGGTGAGCGTTGACGCTTCCTGCTGTGCAGGTGTGACGCCTGAGGCTCATGAGGCCGCCTTAACTACTATGAGATCTTGCCAGATAGAGATTGTTAATGGGTGAGGAATAGTGCTGTAACGATGTAAGACTTAAAAACCGGCTGTAGTGAATTGGGCCGGTTTTTTTATGCACAGATATCTATCTGAAAAATGTTTTATAAAGGGGTGTGAATTAAATATCGTT
>JAGBLN010000018.1 GCA_017635395.1 Lachnospiraceae bacterium | reverse complement strand
CAATCCACGTATATCAGAGTGGCCAATGCCGGGAACTGATACCCCGAGGCTCTTTCCAGATGCCTTCAGTAACAATTAAATAAGTTTGTGGTGATCTCTGAAATTTTGTACTTGACAGGAGGTCATTACATATCAGTAATTCCAAATTCACACCTTATATTATACCACTATTAGCCTGCTTGCCTAATGCTGAACGGACACAGACCGGCCAATAAATCAAATGCAAAAAGCCCCACCAAAGTGGCAGGACAGCGCCTATTGTTCGGGATCATTCTTGCACCAGGAATCTGTCAGCGACTGTCTTATCTTCAGATAACAGATCAAGAATTCTTGAGGCAGGGCCCATAGGAATATTCCTGCCGGACTCCCATGCCTCGACTGTTTTCTGCGATACTCCCATCATTCCCGCAAACAGTGCCTGAGTCATATTAAGGGACAGCCTGATATTTTTGACTCCTTCGGCATCATACTGTTTTACGGGCTTAATAAATATTTTTGTCTTCAGTTCTCCCTTTTTTGATGCCGCTATAGTTTCGTCTATGGAAGCCATTATTTCGTTATAAAATTCACTCATTTTGCACCTCCAAACAATTCTGTTTCCAACTGTTTCATTGCCTTCTTGATCTGACCGCGCTCCCCTTTTGTCAGATTCGTCTTTTCGTTCTTTGAAAAAACATTCAGCAGGAGAATACGTTCATGTTCTTCAAAATCCACATAAAGAATGCGCACGCTGCTACTTTTGCCTCGCCCCTCAAATGCAAACCGCATTTTTCGTAATCCGCCAGTTTCTTTCATAACAGGGCCAAGCTTTGGATTGTCCAAGAGGATTAATTGAAGGTCCAATAAGTCATCCTCAGTAAATCCAAGTTCAATCCAGCGCCTGTGAAATCTCGGCGACTCTATAAAGCCTCTGATTATTTCATGATTCTTTATTGTTTCCGTACAATCATCATACCCTACTGAATAGGGTGTGTCAATATTTGAGACAAACTCAAAATTAACAGTCTTTTTCCTCTTTTGCATGATTCTCCTCCCTACACCAACAAGAAACAGCACAAAAGAATAACCACTTCCTGTTGTCATGCTATAAAAGTAGTTTTAGTGAATAACGGAACGATTGTTCCTCGGATGCACTTCTTTTGAACACCAAGTGCAGAGATTCACACCTGTTACATGGCGTAGAATAACAAATAAAACTAAAAAATGTCAAGAAAAGATTTAGCTATGAAATAAAACGGAAGCCTTACAGCCCCCGCTCCTCAATATACTGCTCCAGTATCTCGGCAGCGTCACCTATTATCTCAGCGCAGGGACGCTTTTTGTAATACGCCTCAGTGCGGGCTTCCGGAACAGGCACATCGTGTTTCACGCTTAAGCCAAGCATTTCACGGCAGACTATGGTGCCGTGCTTTTCCTCGAACCTATGCGCCAGCTCCTGTATGCCGGCATAATGCTCTGCTTTTACCTGCCCTGTCTCAGGACCATCGTAACCGTACAAAAGACCTGCCACCATGAACATGCCGCTGACAGAACCGCAGACTTCACGAAGCCTTCCCATGCCTCCGCCAAAAGAAGATGCCATTTTCATAAGCATTTTCTCATCAGCAGGAAGCAGGTCTGCAAAAGCAAGCACTATGGACTGGGAACAGTTATATCCCTTCTTAAAATTTGCCATTGCGGCTTCTCTTCGTGTCATATTAGTCACCTTACCCCTGCATCCAGGGACCCTGTCCGTTGTTTTCGAACATCATTCTCTGTTCGTCCTCCGCAGCCTTGCTGTAGAAAAACAGCACCAGTGCTATGTATGCCAGCTGAAGAACAAGCGAGATCAACGCAACAAACTTTAAATTAGTGAAGATCGTTCCCAGGATAAACAGTATGAAATACGGCGGGAACTTCGCCATGAACGTTATCTTGAACTGCTCTCCCATATCAAGTTTTGTTTTGTATGCAAGATCAGAAATAAGCCCTGTAATAAACTGCAGAATTGCTGCCACAATACAGTATACTATTATGCTGCAGATCAGCCTGAAGAGATCCATAGCAATAACCAGAAGATATAACCAGGGCATGTACTCATTGCAAAGTCTGTCCTTGTCTATATCTATGTTACCGAACTCGGAATAATCCATGACCTGGGTCTCACCATCATTATGCATTCCCAAGCCGCGGCGTCCAACAATCATCACATCTTCGTGGCCGCTTGCCACAATCGCATCTATATCCCCTCTGCTCACATGTTCAATACTGTCATCAAATACCACATAGACACCGTCTTCATCAAATTGATACGACCTCTCCAGTTCAAGCACTCCGCCTTTCAGTGCAAAGTCCGGGCATTCCTTTGTTACCTCATTAATGAACTTGTACATGCCTGCCATGTCTTTTATTCCGCGTATCGTCCAAAGCAGAATTATACACAAAAGGATAGCCAGCACGAGCTTCCATCCTTTTTCTTTCACAGCCTTATGGTATTTAAATGGCAGGAAACATATTACCGGTGTTGCTAAAAAATTCATTTTACAATTCTCCTATTCATTGTTTTATCACAGCTTGCATTCCAGGCTGAATGATTCACCCGACATCGCTACCCTTTTTAAACCTGAAATACATCCACTCCCACACGCCAAGAATAATGCATCCGATTCCGTAACATGCTATGTCCTTCATATCAAATGTGCCGCCGATCAGCGTACGGAAAAATGCCGAGCCTCCCAGTCCCAGAATATCCACTATATGAAAGAACTGCAGTACCTCCACCAGTGCAGCAAATAAAAACACATACAGCGGCAGCAGACGGACCCTTTCAGGGATAATGATCCGGACGAAACAGTACACCACTATCACCACAAGCATGTCCCCCACATAAGGACGTACAAAACTGTCGTGGACAAAAAGCGCGATCAGCACTTCTATAGCTGTCAGAACGACAGTAAGTATTCCATAGATTAAGCGTTTATTCATTTTCAGTTATCCGGATACCATTCGGCAATCTTTTCCGTAGGTATCTCGAAATGCTGGTAATCCTTGCGGTCTTCCCAGGCGCCGCCCCATTCAAACCCTTTTTCTATAAAGAGCATATAGCAAAGGTCATTCTCATCGATCTTGTACGGGAAATCGGCCTCCCTGTCCAGATAGGGTTCGCCGGTAACAGGCTCTACGATCCTTTCACCGTCAACGACTTTTGTATAAGGATTGTAGAGAGTATTGATATCTACAGCCAGTCCCAGACCGTGCTTGGAAACCTTCGTCGTATGGGAGATAAACCTGAAATTGAACGAGGAGGAATTATTGTCCTCCATCGATGCCTCATCATCTGCATCATACTCATCCACCAGACGGATCTTCTCAATAGGATAATCTGCCTCATACAGCTGTCTCAATATATCTAGTACATCTTCGGCAATATGGTAGTTTACTATCATTTCGCCCTCATGAACATTGCCATCTATATCCTTGTGCAGCACATGAAGATAACGCAGGTCATCCCTTGACAGGGTGCAGTCAGCCTTGAATGACTTTCCCTCTATTCTTGCAAATATCTCATCTGTTATGGGGGTGATATAGAACTGATCACTTACATCCTCTTCTGTACTTTCGGTGACATTTTCTACCCCGTCAGCCTCAGGTACTTCATCTGTATTCAGTTCCGTATCATCAACTGTTTCAACCGATTTTTCCATAGATTCCTCTCCGCCGCTTTCAGTAACCGTGTCCGCAGGAACAGTTGCCACTGATCCGTTTGGTTCAAGCCACCCCGGCGTCACACTGCACCCGACAACAGACAGTGCCGCAACTGCAGATAAAACTGTCAGTATGATCTTTATCTTTTTCATTTATTCTTCCTCCCCGTAACTGTAGCTTCAATTCATGTTGCGATCCGTATATTCGTCACAGCCACCTGGTCGCCGGTAATTGCCGCATATACATTTTTATTTGCTCCACTTAATTTAACCGTATTCTTAATGGCTATGCCGCCATTCTCCGTAATAACTGTTATCACATTCCCTCTGACCTCAAATGTAACAGTTGCATCATATCCGTTGCGGTTAAGGGCTTTCCAATGCTCCCAGTCCTTAAATCCGTTTCCCATCCTTACATCAAGTTCAACAATGCTGTTCTTGTCACAGGTCCAGGACTCACCGTCAAAACGTATCAGGGCATGGTCTATGTAATCCGTACCTCCAACAATACCATCCTCATCGCTGAATATATCAATGAACGGGCAGTGCCATACAAGCCTTGCAGTGGGAAGGCTCTTTGTATGGAATGAAATCTTTAGTCCGTCTTTTAGCTCTATGCCCTTTGATGCAGCCGTGCGAGGACCGTCTATCTGTATATTGGGAACATCTCCTTCCGGGAAATCAATATAGCTTATTTTTTCAGCAATTCTAGGTATATAATCCTCGGAACACTCCTCCTCTGATTTAGCAATATTAATATCCGTAAAATTACAGTGGGAACCCGTAAGTCCAATATACATAAACCTGGTGCTGTCAGGAAGTGCAATGACAGTCTCAATAGTCTGCATCTTGCCGGCTATCCTTATCATCGCATGGTCCTTGATCCTTACGGCCGAGATCATATATTCGCCGTTAAGCTTTACATCGGCAGAGCCGTAATCATAGGTCTTGCTCTGTATCTTCCTTGCTCCGGTTGACTCACTCCTGCCGTCAAACCATAATTCCCCGTACTCGAAATAGCACCTGCTCTTTATCTCTTTTTCGCTGCTGTGTGTAATACCGTCAAGTGAATCAAAAAGCACAAGGGACGGTACAGGCGCTATGCCTGATGTTTCATCATCCGAGCTAACAGCAAGGCTTACAGTAGTCATATAGGGCGTTACCAGGATTCCCTCTGAAATAATGCTCCGATGTTCTGTTATTACAAGGTCTTTGCCGTCATCTTCCTCATCCGGCTTTTCCTTCATGTCATAGTCAATATCCTGGTCAATAAGCTGCAGCATGAGTCTTGCATAATCTGCATCAAACTGGGTTCCTATACCCTTGACGATTTCTTCCCTTACCCTGTCCTGTGGCATAGGATCACGGTAGCTTCTTATAGATGTCATGGCATCATAGGCATCCGCAATTGCAATGATCCTCGCAATTTCAGGAATTTCTTCTCCTTTAAGTCCCTCGGGATATCCTGTTCCGTCAAAATTCTCATGATGATAACGAGCACCTTTGCTTAGATACGGATACTCCTTTATCTGCTCAAGAATCTGGGCGCCCATTACAGGATGCGCCTTTACGGTCTCATATTCATCCTCTGAAAGATTGCCGTCCTTATTGATAATACTACTAGGAACACCTATCTTTCCTACATCATGAAGGAGTGCGGCATAAAAAACAGCCTCGCATTCGCTGGGAGTTTTCCCATTCATTTCTGCAAGCTTTCTTGAATATCCGGCTACCCTTGATGAATGGCCGTGAGTATATTTGTCCTTTGTATCGATCGCATTTACAAGGGATGTGGCCGTCTGGTCAAAAAGAACGCGCAGTCTCTCATGCTCCCTCTCCATCTTCACATGGTGTATCAGGATAATGGTAAGCATAAGCACCGTAAACAAAGTGGTAAAAACTGCCGGAATTCCCATAGCATTTTTCTGAACAAAGATCCATATGATTATCTTAGGAAGCTGCAGCAGAAGTGCTACGATAGAGACAATGAATCCCAGCCTTTTATAATTCAACACCATATATACAAGACAGACATTTGCAAGAGATGCCAGTGCCCCTGTAAAAGCGGATGGTGATACAGTATATGACCCCAGGGATATCTGCCCGCTCATCTGTCCCGACAGGATAACCAGCACAGACAATAATGCATAAATCACAATAGGAAATATTATTGTGATCTTCGGTACTTCCCTTTGCGTTGTAAGAATTTTCCAGGCTTTTCCGAAACCGGAATTAGTATCCTGCATTTTTCCTCCTTTTGCAGATCCTCCCCCCGATGATCCCAAAATATAATTATATTAAACTTATGGCGTATTCATGGCAGAACGCACCATATCCAGCAGTTCCATATCAAGTTCGCTTACATCTCCGTCTAATTTTATCCAGTTAGATACCTGAGTTTCGAATTTAGAATACTGATAGCCGTTTTTGGGAGTCCAGCTGGTCCTTGCGCCATGGTCGATTGCATATTCGAGCGCATCGATCATCTCCCTTGTGGTTTCGCCTTCCTTAATCCGTTCACTTTCATCTTTTTCCCAGCGGGGATAATCCAGCTCATCAAAAAACGAATCCAGTGAGCAGTAAAAATTCATGCGGTCGTATCTTAAAGGTTCATCAAACTCAGCCCCTGCATCAACGGCGATTTCCATTATTTCCACATCACAGTTATACAGGCCGTAATCTAATAGCATCACATGATTGTTATCATAATAGTAGATCATCTCCGGATGCTTATCTATGAGCTTCTTAAGTTTCTTAAGGTCATGCGCTTCCAGTGATTTCTCGTAAGTACTTATCCAGCTCTTTTTAACAGAGGCAGTACCGTTAGGTGTATCAATCTCCTTAGGCTGGTTGATCACAAGCACAGCAAGAACCGCCACGCTTACGATCATTACGCCGCCCACGACAAAAAGGATATTCGAAGCGACTTTATGGTCATGCGCCCTGAGTACTATTCCTATAATTATCAGCGCTATGCCAATAAGAATGAATACGCCAAGGATCAGCAGAGCAATCCCTGCAATCACCAGCGCCATAAATGCCATACACAGCCTCCCTTAGTCCTAGGTATTTTACTCAACACAGTTACTCTTTTCAAGCAGGACACCGTTCATCTGCCGACTCATTTAAAAGATGTCATCAGCAACCGTTTTTTCCTCAATACGTTCAGTTATCCCCGGAAGTTCATTATTGATCACTGACTCAACATACCCTTTCGATAAAAAAGAAAAATATAGCTCAAAGTCAAAATCCGAATCATACTCAAGTTCTTCATTTGAAGTATATACCAGCTGTCCGTTCCGGTCATAGATAAGCTTCCCTTCGACATCTGCATTCCATCTAATTACAGTCACCAGTAATATTCATAAAATTTCATCGTGTATCCGCCTTCAAAAGTCTGTCCTGATTCAAGCACATTCGTAAATTCCCTTTGGCTTAAATCACCTTCAAAATCAGCTGCATCACACCTGCCGTACCAGGGTTCTATGCAGATGAAGGGGGCATTTTTCTTTTCAGGCGACCAGACAGCAAATAACGGCGTATCAAAACATACATCCACGATATGCTTTCCTTCCTCGTCTGCTATGCCCACACGATTTGTCTGATTTCCCTCTATCATATATGTACAGCGGTCAAAGAAATCATCCGTGATCGTCACATAACCGTTATCAAGAGGCATCTCTATGTCTTCCCGTATTGCCAGTCCTTTGGCCACATCATTGCCGTGATGATGTATCATGTCCGTTCCTTCAAAAAACAGTTTGTAGCCGGTCTTACAGTTATTCTTTTTTCTGTCATATCCATGAAAGGGACAAAGGAAAGCAGGATGCGCTCCTATAGAAAAATACATAGTTTCAGAAGCGGGATTTAAGACCTTCCACATAACGCTTACATCATCCGTCTCATTTTTGGATACTATCTTATATCCGATCTGTAATTCAAATTCAAAAGGATATTTTGCAAGAGTCGCCTCATTTGACTTAAATGAAAACCATATCTCATCATCTGTCTGACTGATCAGGTCAAATTCATTATCCCTTGCAAAGCCGTGCTGTCCCATAGGATATTCCTCACCATTCCAGCTGTACTTCTTATCCTTAAGGCTACCCACAAAAGGGAAAAGCACCGGTGATGTACGCCCCCAGAATTTCGGGTCGCCGTACCACATGTATTCCCTCATGTTATTCCTGTTTATTACGGACTTTATCTCAGCCCCGAAGGAATCGATTTCTACCTTTATCCTGTCATTTGTCAGAAAATATCTCATGTTTTCTATCCTTTCAGAATCATTCAGATTATCTTAAACCTTTAGCTCATTCGACGCCCGAAAATAATTTAAAATTTCAAAAGTCTATCTTATTAAAACTTCCCACTTGTTGTATACCACTAACTTCCTCACACCGGTAGCTTGCCTGACGGTGGTGCCGTTCGCCAAGCAGTTCTTACGAAAATGCCCCTATCTATGGTATATTTCCGGAACCGTTCACACGCTACAT
>JAGBLN010000003.1 GCA_017635395.1 Lachnospiraceae bacterium | reverse complement strand
CTTGTCTGACGGTGTTTTAGTGAGACTTAGCAGTTCTCGAAAATGCTACAATACACCAGGAACGGACCGCCATGGAAGGCGGGACGAGTGAACAACGCTACATGGATGTAGCGTGTGAACGGTTCCGGAAATATACCATAGCTAAGGGCATTTTCGTAAGAACTGCTTGGCGAACGGCACCACCGTCAGGCAAGCTACCGGTGTGAGGAAGTTAGTGGTATACAACAAGTGGGAAGTTTTAATAAGATAGTATAAAAAGAGATTGACGGGTGAAATGAAGGACAGAATCAGTGTTTTGATAACATTTTATAATCAGGAAGAATATGTTGATCAGGCCCTGAAAAGTGTCATGGATCAAAAGACCGACTGCGGCATAACGGTTTTGGTAGGTGATGACGGTTCTGATGATTCTACTCGGGAAAAAGTTGAGGAGTGGATAAAAAAATATCCGGGACAAATAAAAATGTTTGTTGTGGACAGGGACCGGGAGAAGTGTATTCCCGGATTCAGGGCATCCCGGAACAGGCTGAATCTTCTGAAAAAAGTTGAAACGGAATATTTTATTTTTTTGGATGGGGATGACCGTTTTGACTGTGATGAAAAATTAAAAAGACAGATTGAGATACTGGACGATCCGAACAATCAGGACTGCATTGCCTGCGGACATAATACGGACAGGCTTTATCCGGATGGAGAAAGGGTTCCTGTTACATCGCCTGAACTGAAGGAAGGAAAGCTAGAAGCGAAGGAATACTGGGAGAGTCTGTATTTTCATACTGATTCACTATTGATCAGGAGTTCCGTCATCCAAAAGATTGACGTATCACTGTTGGAAAACAATTTCAACGATAACCTGATAACTTTTTCTGTCATACAATACGGCAAGATTTATTATTTGCCCTATTCCTGGGCTGTTTATTCACAGACGGGAAGTGGAATATGGACAAGCGATAAGATCGTGATCAACCAGATAAGAAATATGTTCATGATCGATCTGTGTGACCAGATAAATCCGTCCATGAAAAAGGAAACAAAAAAAAGGTTAAAGCATACATGGTACTTATTGTATAAGATCAGAAAACAGATAAACAGTGAAGAGTTAGCGGAGTACAGCGAAGAAGCACGTAATAAGAATATGGATAATTCATACAAGTGGATCCACTATAATGAATTAAGCAGAATGGATAAATTTGCAATCTGTACCAAGTCTTTAATGTTAAACTGGAAAATCTGCATTAAGGAAAAACTGCACTGTAATAAGGAAAGCTGAAAAGTATGATAATAAAGGATTACCTGAAAAGAATAGAAAATACAAATTATGACCTGATGTGGGCCCGGGTGTGGGATGATACGCGGAGAGGGATAAGATGGCTTGACGATATGCCGAGCATATCTCCCGGAAGGTGGGCTGTAGGATACAATTATATATATGTCATGACCAGAGTGCTGGAAGCGGTTGAGCCTGACAAGGTTTTGGAAATGGGTTTGGGAATATCCAGCACCTTGATCGCATGCTATTTCCGTGGCCGTTCAGCAGAGCCCGGCAAGCATACTATCGTTGAACATAACAAGGAGTGGATAGATTTTTATACCAGGAAGAATCCGCTGTCTGACTGTACTGATATAGTTTTAACGAATTGTGAAGATAAAATATATAAGAAACACAAATACCATGCATATGAGAATTTTGACAAAATCGTCGGCTCTGATAAGTATGAGGTGATATCGATAGACGGACCCTACGGTTCGGATAGATATTCAAGGAGGGACATTGTTGAATGTCTCCCGGGAATACTGGAAGATAAGTTTGTCATCATCATGGACGATACCCACAGAAAAGGTGAGCAGGATACATTAAAGGAAATAGAGAGTGTCCTTGCACAAAACAATATAGGGTATATTTATGCCTGGTATCCGGGTCTGACAGGCTGCAGCCTGATCTGCTCGGAAGAGTATTCTTTTTTGAAATCATTATAAGAGCCCGGTGTCATGAAATTAGAGAAAGTAAAAAACACTAAAAAGGGTCTTGTGTATGGCTCCATTAATCGTATAGTAGGGTTATTGCTTCCCTTTGTCATTCAAACGGTAACAATACACAGGTTAGGGATTGAATACATAGGCGTAAAGGGTCTGTTCAGTTCGGTTCTTACAGTGTTCAGTCTGGCTGAGCTGGGTTTTGGAAGCGCTATAGTTTATGCGATGTACAAACCTATAGCAGAAGATAACAAAGAAGAAATAAATGCCCTGTTAAAGCTTTACAGAAAGATCTACAGGATCATCGGACTGGTGATCCTGATCATAGGATTAGCCCTTATCCCGTTTTTAGATATCATAGTAAAGGAAGAATGTCCTGGTGATCTTAGCCTTACGCTGGTGTATCTGTTATACCTGGCTAATACGGTCATATCATACTGGATGTTTTCATATAAGGCATCCGTATTGAATGCATATCAAAGATATGACGTGATAAGCAATATAAGCACGATAACGCTTGTGGTGTCATCTTCTGTACAGATTTTTGTTCTGTGCGTCTGGAAGGATTTTTATGCCTTCCTGGTTGTAATGGTCCTTGCTACAGTATTGAATAACCTGATCACTTATGTTGCTGTTAAGAGATTATATCCGGAAATAAAGTGTGAAGGGCAGGTAGGGGAAGCGGCTGTAGCTGAGATAAAAAAGAAAGTGCTGGGCTTATTAACGGGAAAGGTATGCGGTGTTACCAGGAATACATTTGACAGCATCTTTATTTCTGCTTTCCTGGGATGGACACAGACTGCGATATATTCAAACTATTTTTATATTATCATTGCGCTAAACAGTTTTACGTCTGTTATTCTCGGTGCATTGCTTGGCGGTGTCGGAAACAGTATTGTTCTGGAAAGCAAGCAGAAGAATTATAAAGATATGATGACGATGAATAACATATATCTGTTTATTGCCGGTGCCATGGCAATATGCATGCTGTGTTTGTATCAGCCCTTTATGTCAAAATGGATGGGACCTGAAAATGTATATCCAAACCACATCATGATCTTGTTTCCAATATATTTTTATATGACAAAAATGGGAGATATCCGCGGGGTATATGCTGATGCGGCAGGACTGTTCTGGGAAAACCGGTGGAGATATGTTGCAGAGGCGGCCTTGAATATTTTTCTGAACTACATTTTAGGAAAATTATTCGGGGTAGTGGGCATACTGGCCGCAACGATAGTGACAGTTTTCTTTGTTGCTTTTTTAGGATCAACGCATGTTGCATTTAAACATTACTTTGAGAAGGGCATGAAAAAATATCTCGGCATCCAGCTTATCATGCTTGCATTTACATTCTTAGCCGGAGCTTTGGTGTTTTCGGTATGCTGCCTGATAAATTATGAAAGTGAGATATTGACGTTCCTGATACGTTCGGTAATCTGTGTGGTTTTGATCCCGTTATTATACTGGGCAGCTTTTCATTGGACTGGCGAGTACAGGGAAGCCAGGGAATTCATTATCAGGGTGGTCTTAAAAAAGGCATAGTGTGCACTGCTTTTTAGATACTTTCCCATAAAGTATAAATGATGGAAAAAAGCTGATATTTATGGTAGAATTTAGGACAGTGGTTTCACCCATACAAACAGGAGGAATTATTTAATGAAGAATGCACTGATAACAGGTATCAACGGACAGGACGGCTCCTATCTTGCTGAGCTGCTGCTTTCAAAGGGTTATACCGTATACGGAATACTCAGAAGAAAGTCTGTTGTCGATTACGGAAATGTAGCACATATAAAGGATAAGATTAAATTCATCTATGCGGATATGACAGACGTTGTCAGCCTTATCAATGCTATGCGCATATCCCAGGCTGATGAGGTGTACAATCTTGCCGCACAGTCATTCGTTGCAACCAGCTGGGAACAGCCCATAGCAACAACTGAAATAGATGCGGTTGGCGTTACCAATATGCTTGAGGCCATCAGACTGATCAATCCCAAGTGCCGTTTTTACCAGGCATCCACATCGGAGATGTTCGGTAAGGTGCAGGCTATCCCCCAGGATGAGAATACACCTTTCTATCCCCGCAGCCCTTACGGCGTATCCAAGCTTTATGGCTACTGGATAACAAAGAACTACAGGGAGAGCTTCAATCTCTTTACCTGTAACGGTATTCTTTTTAACCATGAGGGTGAGCGTCGCGGCAAGGAATTCGTTACAAGGAAGATAACTGATACCGTAGCAAGGATCAAGCTGGGATGCCAGGACTGCCTGGAGCTGGGAAATCTCAATGCAAAGCGTGACTGGGGACATTCCAAGGACTATGTAAAGGCTATGTATTTAATGCTTCAGCAGGATGAGCCTGATGATTACGTAGTTGCAACAGGCGAAACCAGGACAGTAAGGGATTTTGCAAAGATTGCATTTGAAAAAGTAGGAATGAATGTCGAGTTTTCCGGCGAAGGCGTGGATGAGATCGGAACGGATACTGCTACCGGCAAGGTTGTAGTAAAAGTAAACCCTGACTTCTTCCGTCCGGCAGAAGTAGAGCTTCTCATCGGTAATCCTAAGAAGGCTGAAGAAAAGCTTGGCTGGAAGAGGGAGATCAGCTTTGACCAGATGGTAGAGAGAATGGTATCAACAGACCTGGCGCTGGTAAGCAGGGAGATAAAGCTTTCCGGAATGTAATGAAAGCTTTAGTATAGATTAAATCACAAAAAATCCGGCAGGATTGCCGGATTTTTTGATGTCAAATTAATTTACATGACGTTATTCAGCTATAAGCTTTGCCTTCTTTTCAGCCAGTTTGGAAGGACTCCAGCGGGCGACCTTCATATTTTTTCCGTCGTTTTTTCCGTTGAACCTTAGGTTGAAAAGCTGCTGGATGAACTCAAAGCTTACCTTTAACGAAATCTTGGATTCGCCGGACTCACGGTCGTGGAATGAATAGGGTGTTTCCAGGATTTTCTTCACATTGCACTGCGAGATTACTTCCACCATTATCTTCCAGCCTATGGGATTAAGGTCAGCACCTTCAAGCAATTCCCTTCTGACCATGAAAAGTCCGCTGGTGGGATCTGATATAGGCCTTAAGCAGGGCAGGATAATCTTGGCAATATATCTTGCAGAGCCGGATATGATCTTTCTGATTATGTCCAGTCCTCCGTCAGAACCTCCGGGGATCAGGCGGCTGGGGATAGCCATATCAGCGTGGGCCAGCATTGCTGCATACATGTCCAGGAGAACTTCGGGCGGGTGCTGAAGGTCTGCGTCCATGCAGGCTACAAAGTCGCCCTTTGCCAGCTTAAAGCCCTTAACTACTGCAGTAGCCAGGCCCTTTTCGTTTTCCCTGTGGTGGAGTACCACATGCTTATTGGTTTCGGCAGCCTGCCTTATTACTTCAGGGGTATCGTCATTGCTGTCATCAACAAAGATGACCTCGTAGTCTATCCCGGGAAGTGCCTTATCGATCCTTTCAAGAAGCGGATTGATATTTCCTTTTTCGTTGAATGTAGGAACAACTATAGATATCATAATAACCTCCGTTGTCATTTTTTATATGCCGGCTATGGCGATACCGCCGGGCATTCAGAATAACTGCCCTTATTTTACCATATCAGGCCGCTGTTTTTCCATATTCTTAATTTAACCGGGCAATTATGGTATAATCTTCCTACGGATTTGATGAAATGTCTGGGGGCATTTCTTTTAGCCGTTAAGGCGGCGGAAGGGAGAAGTATGAAGACTACAGCATTGATACTGGCAGGAGGAAAAGGTGAGAGATTCTGGCCGGGAAGCAGGACTTCCCACCCGAAGCAGTTCTTGTGCCTTACCGGGGATGGCAAGACAATGATACGTCACACCGTGGAGCGCATTCTGCCTATAGTAAATATGGAAGATATCTATGTTTCAACTAACGAGAGATACAGACAGCTTGTTTATGAGCAGCTGCCTGAACTCCCAAAGGAGAATGTAATCTGTGAGCCTGTGGGCAGGAATACCGCACCGGGCATAGGCTTAGGGGCTGTCTATATGCGCAGGAAATACGGTGATGCAGTAATGCTGGTTCTTCCCAGCGACCATCAGATCGCTTATGAGGATAAATATACGGAAATCCTTAAGAAAGCTGTTGAAACTGCGGAAAATGGGGCAGAAGGCGAGAGGCGCCTTGTTACCCTTGGCATTACACCTAATGAGCCGGAGACCGGCTACGGTTATATTAAATTCGATAAGTCTTCCGAGACTGACGGCGTATGCCGGGTTGAAAAGTTTGTTGAGAAACCGGATCTTGAAAAGGCAAAGCAGTATCTGGCATCAGGGGACTATCTCTGGAATTCCGGCATGTTCATATGGAAGGTTTCGGCAATACTGTCTTCCATGGAAAAGAATATGCCCGAGGTTTATAAGGGGCTTACTGATATTGAGGCTGCCATAGGAACAGCTGACGAGGATGCGGTGCTTAAGTCTGCTTTTGAGGCAATGCCCTCCCAGTCGGTGGATTACGGCATCCTTGAAAAGGAAGATTCCATTTATGTTTGCCCAAGTGATTTCGGCTGGGATGATGTTGGCTCCTGGCTGGCCCTCAGCAGGCTTAACACTCCTGATGAGAATGGGAATGTATTCATGGGAAATGTTGAGAGCACTTCCACTAAGAGAACTATTGTTAAGGCCGGAGACAAGCTGGTGGCTGTAGTAGGGCTTGAGGATGTGGTGGTTGTGGATACAGAAGATGCGACTCTTATATGTTCGGCTGAACATACGGCTGACATAAAGAAACTTCTTGAGGAACTCAGGAGCAAAGGCAGAGAGGAGTACCTCTGATTTGACTTTGGGCCCGGAGACAATAATAAACCTCGTCGTATGGCTGGTTATTTTTCCGGCTGTATCAGGGATTGTCCCTTCTGAGTTTATTAAAAAAAGGGACAAGTCCCTGGCGGAGATATATCTTTGCGGGCTCTTCCTTATGTTCGCAGTTTTTGAAGTCTGTGCTGTTCCGTGTATTCTGTTGCATAAAAGTCTTGTTTTCCTGACTGTAACGGTAATGATGGTAATGACGGTGTTCTGTATTGCTTCAGTTATTATCATAACCTATGCATTTGCATCCAGAACAATAAATACATATTTTCGCCTGTCATCCTTTGAGGGATTTAGGTTTGCTGATGTAGCTGTCTGGCTGGTTTTTGGTGTGGTTTTTGCCCTGCAGCTTTTTCTTTCATTGTTTGCGGCCAGATCTTATACAGATGACGCAGCTTGGATTGCTGATGCTGTCGCGGCATCGTCAGGCGGTGAAATGTATGCAGTCTACCCATTTACGGGAATACCAGGCGGACATCTGTTAAGGGATATTGTTTCGCCTTATCCCATGTTCGTTGCCATGCTTTCAAATGTCAGCGGGCTGCATGTTCTGATAATAGCACATACGGTGATGCCGGTTTTTCTTGGTATTGTGTCATGCATCATATATAAGGAAATTGCCATAAGGCTTTTTGATGGAAGTATAAGAAAAATTCCTGTTTTTATGATGATAATGAGTATGATAAACCTGCTTGGGGGATATTCGGAATACACCAGGGAGGTTTATCAGGGGATTTTTGCTGAATGCAGCGAAGGACTGACTGCAGGAATTTTTGTGCTGTATGCGTTTTTGATTCTATGCATCATTTCACAGCGCTGCAGTGCAGGGAATGATGACACTGCGTACGAATCCCTGAACGGTCTTGGAGTTATGCTTTTCATACTGAATACGGCGGCGGCGCTCATAGGCACGGGAACCGTTTTCATGATGCTTTTTATGGAAGCTGTCTTGATGGTGCTGCTGGCGGTGAGAATTAAACGGCCTATCATGGTGCTGAAGTGGGTTATCTCGGCTATTCCGGGAGTGGCCTGCATGATGTTTTATCTGACCTGACGGTTTATGAACGAGGTGTGTAATGGCAGAGATACTTAATGGTATTTTTACAGCATATTCCCAGTACAGCGGAAGCGGTGTGATAATGATCATCTTTTTCGTGGGACTGGTTTATGTTGCTGCGACAGAAAAGAATGCCGGGACACGCATCATTTTGGTGGATGTCAGCGCTCTGCTTTTGCTGGGGATATTCCTGCCGCCTATTTATTATGTTTATACGAAGTTCATTGACAGTGGGACATACTGGCAGCTTTTCTGGATGCTTCCCATAGGAATAGGTCTGGGCTATGTAGCCAGCAAGCTCATACGGGAGCATACGGTAAGTGGCGTGACACTTGTGTTAGTGGTGCTCTTTTTCGGTGGTGAATTTATTTCAACATCAATAGAGGATGATGAACTTACCAATCTTTCAAATGTTTATCGTATGCCGACAGAGGTGGTGGAGGTAGTGGACAGGCTTCATGACCTTTCTGACGAGGAAGTGGTGCATGTGGCTTTTACTGAGGAATTCCTTCCTTATGTGCGGCAATATGACGCGGATATTATAATGCCGTATGGTTACAGTGTGGTGGATTCTGACCGGCCGGCGGAATTTTATTTGCTGATGAGCAGCGAGGTGGCGGATTTTTCTCAGCTGGAGCAGAAGTGTATACATACCGGTACGGAATATCTTGTGCTTCCTTCGGACCGGAAACCTAAACGGCCTTTCGGACATTATGCATTCAGATGTGTAGCGGAGGTGTCAGGATACAACATATACCAGTATGCGCCGACTAACGGCAAAGTAGTTGGCTCAGCTGAAACGAGATAACCTCGTACAGATGGAAAAAATAGGCCATTTATGATAAAATAACATCTTATGGGTAAGAATAAGGACAAAATTGAATTCATAGATATTGACGACACCGGCGTGCTTGAGCGCATGGTTTCTGACGAGCGTTATGATCAGGAACCGGAACCTTTAAATGATGAGGATTTCCTGGACGAGGATTACGCCGAAAACGGTGACGAGGGTTTTGATGATTATGAGGATTCCGAGGAAGAGCCGGAGTACGATAGTCATGTTGAAGCCTTTGAAAATGGCGGAACGGACGAGGAACATGCCGGAAGTGAAGTCTTTCAGGGGGAGATCCTAGAGGATGTCCTGGTGGATGATATTGTGCCGGAAGAAGGCTCGGTTGTGAAGAAGGCAACTTCGAAGAAGGGGCGCAAAGTCAGAAGGGTACGCAGGGATGAGCCTGAAATCGACGAATTTGCAGATCTGGATAAATATGATGAGCCCGAAGTGTTTGAGGGGGAGGATGATCTCGGAGAAGATGACCTGCCTGAAATAGACGATGGGTTCGGAGATGATGATTTTGAAAATCCTGAGGATGACCTTGGTGATGCTGAATACGATGACCGTGATGATGAGTACGGCGAAGCTCCGGAAGACGAGTATGATGAATCCGCTGATGAATTTGATGAGGATGATATAGATTCTGACGAATATGATGACTTGGATGAAGAAGATGAAGAGTATGAAGACGAGTCTGATGATGCCGACGAGAAGTCTGCAAAAACAAAGAAAAAAGATAATACAGAAAATACAAAGAAAAAAAAGTCAGCGGACGGCAAAGATAAGAAACGTAAAGAAAAAGATGCTGCAGTTAAGAAGGTCAAAAAGCCTGCTGACAGCAAGTTAAAGAAAGATAAAGAAAAGTCTTCTAAAAAGAGTTCGGATAAAAAAGACAAAGCTGCCTCGGCAAAGAAAAAGACTGATCCGGCTGTAAAGAAGAACAAGAACGGCGTTGTAGAGAAGCCCTTTAAGGAAAAGGATTTCAAAGAAAAGGTTACCTTCATTGCTGATAAGCTGATGCATGACAAGAAGACTCAGCAGATCGCATCCATCATTGCAGCTGTTGTCCTGCTTCTTGTGTGCCTTGTTGCAGTTTTTTCCATCAATTCAGGCAGGAACCAAAGGCACATGTCAAAGCAGATTGCCGACACTGGGGCAATGCTTGGCAAGGTTTCCGTGGCCGGCGAGGCAGGGCTTATGGCTGTGGCTGATTCAAAGCTTGCGGCTAAGCTGGCAGCTGAAGCGGAAGAAGACCAGCCGGAAGAAGATGATGGCCAGGATGATAAAGACGATGATGACGGCACGAAAGTAAAAGTCACTTTCACATCGCTTGAAAAAGACCTCAAGATAAAATTCATAGACAATGAGACCGACAAGCTTGTCAAGGATACGGAATTTACCGTTCATCTTACTGACAAGAATGATAAGGAGACGGTATTCAGGGATTCTGACCTGGACGGAATCATTTATGAGACAAATGTCGAGAGCGGCGACTACACGGTGGAAATAGATCCTGTGGAAGGTCTTGTTTTTGCGGAATATGATACAAAGATTCATGTGGAAGACAAGATTGTATATGAACAGATAGATGTTACACAGGAGATAAAGACTGAAGCTGAAGTCAATGTTGCTGCTGAAGATAAGGAAAACAGTGCGCCGCAAGTGGTTGAGGAAGCTCCTACTGTTAGCGATACCGTTGAATATGTAGAGTCAAGCCGCAGCGTAAAGACCGGGGCGGACGAATATGAGAAAATAAGCAAGGATGACATACCGGATCCTGCCGGCAGCGCGATGAACACTGCTTATGTTACGCTTCCTGCCATGGCTGCTGATTCGCCTTGCGGGGAAAAATATGTGATGGGTACGGTGGTCAAGACATCTGAGGGAGATCCTACCACTGTGGCTACGGAAGAGCCTACGGCAACAAGTACTCCCGAGGCTACTGCCACAAGTGCACCTACGGCAACGAGTACGCCTGAGCCTACGCCTACAAAGGCGCCTACACCTACTCCGGCTCCTACGGCAACTCCTGTTCCTACTCCTACACCGACGCCGAGCCCTACACCGGCACCTTCGCCGACACCAAAGGCGACAGCTACGCCTACTCCTACGGCAACAGCCACGCCAAAGGCTAGTGCCACAGCGACTCCGTCAGCTTCGGCATCTGCATCAGCGTCAGTAACTGCAACACCAAGTGTCAGCGCAAGCCCCAGTGCAAGCGTGACGGCAACTCCTACGCCCACGCCCAAGGGGATGGATGACAAAAAGACCCTTCTTAAGGACAGCAAGGGCAATCAGATATACGTAAAGGAAGACGGCAAGTACAGGGAGGCTGTTGTAGCAGATTACTATACTGCAGAGAAGTTTTATATTAAGAATGAAGATGCCTACGTCTACAAGGGATGGCAGACCATAAACGGCAACGTATATTACTATGACAAGAACGGCAATAAGGTTACCGGCACCCAGATCATCCAGGGCGTAGAGTACAAGTTCAATGATGAGGGCATTCTTTCTGTTGATAAGAACGGCTCTATTGGTATAGATGTGTCAAAGTGGAACGGCACCATAGACTGGAATGCGGTCAGGGATTCCGGCGTAAGCTTCGTAATAGTAAGGTGTGGCTACAGAGGATCTTCAACCGGCGTTTTGGTAACCGATCCTAAATTCAAGAGCAATGTCCAGGGGGCAAGGGCAGCCGGTCTTAAGGTAGGTGTTTATTTCTTTACCCAGGCGATAAATGAAGTAGAGGCTGTTGAAGAAGCTTCCATGACCCTTTCCCTTATAAAGGGACTGGGCATAGGCTATCCCGTATTCATCGATACGGAAGCCTGTGGCGGAAGGGCTGACGGAATAAGCGCAGAGCAGAGGACTGCAGTCTGCAGGGCATTCTGTGAGACCATAAAGAGCGGGGGATATACTCCGGGTGTATACGCATCAAAGGCATGGTATAATAATAACGTTAATTTCGGTTCTCTGAGCGGGTACAAAATCTGGCTTGCCCAGTACGCGTCAAAGCCCACTTTCAGCGGAAAGTATGACCTTTGGCAGCATACCGCCAAAGGATCCGTAGACGGAATAAAAGGCAATGTGGATATGAACATAAGTTATTTAGGATATTAAAAAGAAGGAGACATGCAGCAGATGAAAACTTATCTTGTGACAGGCGGTGCCGGTTTTATCGGATCAAATTACATTCATTACATGTTTGAAAAATACGGGGATGACATCCGTATCATCAATCTGGATGCCCTGACATATGCCGGCAATCCTGAAAATCTCAAGGATATTGAGTCCAGGCCTAACTATACATTTATTAAGGCTGATATTACCGATAAGGAAGCTGTGTCAAAGATCTTTGCAGAGAACGACATAGACCGTGTGGTACACTTTGCGGCTGAAAGCCATGTGGACAGAAGTATCAAGGATCCTGAACTTTTCATAAAGACAAATGTGTATGGAACAGGCGTGATGCTCGGCTGTGCCAAGGAAGCATGGGAGCTGCCCGAAGGTCCTGATCCTTTGGGAAACTACAAGCCGGACAAGAAGTTCCTGCATGTTTCAACGGATGAGGTTTACGGATCACTTCCTGAAGGTGACGGCTATTTCTATGAGACTACACCCTATTCACCCCATTCGCCTTATTCTGCAAGTAAGGCAGGATCGGATATGTTAGTGCGTGCATATATGGATACATACCATTTCCCTGCAAACATAACAAACTGCTCCAATAACTACGGACCATACCAGTTCCCGGAGAAGCTTATCCCGCTTATTATCAATAATGCGCTTCAGGGCAAGAAGCTCCCTGTTTACGGTGACGGAAAGAATGTCCGTGACTGGCTGTATGTCCGCGACCATGCAAAGGCTATCGATATGGTCCAGGAGAAGGGAAAGCTTTTCGAAACCTACAATGTAGGTGGACACAATGAAAAGCAGAACATAGAGATAATAAAGATCATACTTGAGACTTTAAAGGAAATGCTTCCTGATTCTGATCCCAGGAAGGCTAATGTTTCCGAAGACCTCATCACATACGTGGAGGACCGCAAGGGGCATGACAGAAGGTATGCCATTGCTCCTGACAAGATAAAGGCAGAGATCGGCTGGGAGCCTGAGACCATGTTCAAGGACGGCATAAAGCTTACCATAAAGTGGTACTTTGAGCATGAGGACTGGATGAAGAATGTCACCAGCGGCGACTATATGAAGTACTACGAGACAATGTACAATGTATGATTAACGTTTAATGACTGTGTACGGAGGTAAATGATGAAGGGAATAATATTGGCCGGCGGGTCCGGCACCAGACTCTATCCGTTAACAAAGGCAGTGTCAAAACAGATAATGCCTGTTTATGACAAGCCTATGATATATTATCCTCTTTCCATACTTATGCTTGCAAGAATCAGGGAGGTGATGATAATCTCCACACCGAGAGATCTGCCGGTATTTGAGGAGCTTTTGTCTGACGGTTCGCAGCTGGGAATGCGCTTTGAGTATGCGGTTCAGGAAACACCCAGAGGGCTGGCTGACGCATTTATAATCGGTGCAGATTTCATAGGCGATGACAGCGTATGCCTGATCCTGGGTGACAACATTTTCTACGGACAGAGCTTTTCTAAACTTTTAAGGGAAGTAGCTTCCAGGGAAAAGGGAGCAACCATATTCGGTTACTATGTCCGTGACCCCAGGGAATACGGCGTAGTAGAGTTTGACGAGAACGGCATGGCTGTTTCCATTGAGGAAAAGCCGGAACATCCTAAGAGCAATTATGCTGTTCCCGGACTGTATTTCTATGATAATGACGTGGTGGAGATCGCTAAGAATGTCAAGCCCTCCGCAAGAGGCGAGATAGAGATAACCAGTATCAATAATGAGTACTTAAATAGAGGTACACTTCATGTTGAACCTCTTGGACGCGGTTTTGCATGGCTGGATACAGGAAATCATGATGCGCTGCTGGACGCCGCTGATTTTGTGGCTGCATTCCAGAAGAGGCAGGGCCTGTATATTTCATGCATTGAAGAGATAGCGTATAAGAGAGGCTTTATCACCAAGGAACAGCTATTGGGACTTGCCGAGCCGCTTATGAAGACTGCTTACGGCAAATATCTGACAGAGGTTGCTAATGGACTCTAAGGTAAAGTTCTTTGCCATTGTGGCGGCGGTGAGTGTCGTGCTCTTTGCTTTTGCGCTGGTGTGGTATACGAATAAACCGTCCACTCCGGCTGACGGGCAGCCTGCAAATGTACAGGAAGCCTTGGAAGAGGATGACAGTTACAGGGACTTTTTGAAGGATGAAAATTTTTTTGATCCGGATCCGGTATCGCGGTCAGATCAGTCACAGACGGAATCTGTGCCGAGGCTTTATCTTCAGGGATATAGCGTGATGCAGGATATCAGACTGACTGTTACTGATTCCAGGGGAAACCCGGTGACAGGTCAGTCTTTTTATGTCAGCATAGAGGGGCTGGGCGAGTACAAGGACCTGGACCAGGACGGAATGATCTATGTTCCGGAGATAAAGGCAGGAGATTATTTCGTGACGCTGCAGCCCGTTGACGGTTATGTCATTCCTGATGAACCCATGCGTGTGGCGGTTAAGGATCAGATTGAATATGAAGTGATAGATGACATCCGTCTCTATATGCATGATGAAAGCGAGATAGACGCTTCCGTGGAGGATACGGAGGAGCAGAACGAGATAGAGGATGTGGACGACACGGAGGTCCGTACCCGATGGGAAGGGTCTGATGCCGTATTCGGCATAGATGTTTCTAAGTGGCAGAAGGACATTGCATGGGAAAAGGTTGCGGCATCAGGTGTTGAGTTTGCAATCATCCGCTGCGGATACAGGGGATCATCCAGCGGAAGCCTGGTGGTGGATCCGTATTTTGAGCAGAACCTTGCAGGAGCCAAGGCGGCCGGAATAGATGTTGGGCTCTATTTCTTCTCACAGGCAGTAAACGAAGTGGAAGCCGTTGAAGAAGCATCAATGGCAGTTGCACTTCTTCAGGGGCAGAAGATTGACTTCCCCATCTTCATAGATGTGGAGTCCAGCGGCGGCCGTGCCGATTCACTGGACAATGCTACAAGGACGGCAGTCTGCAGGGCTTTCTGCCAGACAGTTGAAAATGCAGGCTATCACGGCGGCATATATACCTGCCGGTCATGGTACTACAACAAACTCAACGACAGTGAGTTAAATGACATTACCCACTGGCTTGCGGAATACAGGAAGACACCGTTATACACTGGTGATTTCGCACTCTGGCAGTACACATCATCGGGAACTATCGATGGGATTAATACAAGAGTGGATCTGGATCTGGTGTGGAACAGGTGATTTTAAAGGAGGATAATATGGGAAAGATTACGGTTGAGACATGCAATATTGAGGGCCTGAAGGTCATTACTCCTACAGTGTTCGGGGATAAGCGCGGATACTTTATGGAGACATATAACTATAATGATTTCGCGGCAGCAGGCATTGACTGTACTTTCGTGCAGGATAACCAGTCTGCTTCAAAGGGCGGGGTGCTGAGGGGGCTTCATTTCCAGAAAAACTTCCCTCAGGATAAGCTGGTAAGAGTCATAAAAGGTGAAGTGTTTGATGTGGCTGTGGATCTGAGGAAAGGATCAGAGACCTTCGGCGAGTGGTTCGGAGTAGTTCTTTCCGAGGAGAATAAAAAGCAGTTCTTCATTCCGAAGAATTTTGCACACGGTTTCCTAGTGCTTTCGGACTATGCAGAGTTCTGCTATAAATGTACGGACTTTTATCATCCGGATGACGAGGGAGGACTGCCTTATAACGATCCTGATATCGGGATAGAGTGGCCCTTTAAGGATGGTGTGGAACTCAATCTTTCCGACAAGGACACCAAATGGGAATCTTTTGCAAACTATAAAGAGGAGCATTGATGAAGCCTGTCTCACTCTTAAAAGAGCTTATAGACAACAGAGCATTGATATGGAAATTATCATGGAATGATTTCAAGAAGCGTTACGCCGGATCTTACCTGGGATTTGCCTGGGCACTGGTACCGCCGGTTGTAACGGTTCTTATGTATTGGTTTGTCTTTGATATCTTTTTCGGACAGAAGGCACAGTTAGTAAAGGAAGGAATAGAACTTCCCTATGTGGTATATCTCACCGCTGGCCTTGTGCCCTGGTTTTTCTTTACAGAAGCATTGCAGCAGGCAACTAATGCGTTGCTGGAGTATGTGTTTCTTGTAAAGCAGGTTGTGTTCAAGATAAGCATTCTGCCGCTTATCAAAGTTACGGCGGCGGTTTTTGTCCATGCATTTTTCATTGTGGTAATGCTGGCGGTTGCGGCAGTTTACGGCATGTACCCTAGCATTTATACATTGCAGATTTTCTATTATGGTTTCTGCCTGTTTATACTGGTGCTTGGAATATCTTATGCCACTTCGGCAGTGGTGGTTTTTTTCAGGGATTTAAGCCATCTGATTCAGGTGGGCCTGCAGATAGGAATGTGGGCTACGCCGATTCTCTGGAATATCAATAATGTTGCAAGCCATAAGAAGCTTACTTTTGTGCTTGAGTTAAACCCCATGTGCTACATTGTAAATGGATACAGGGATGCTGTTGCCGGGACAGCCTGGTTCTGGCAGGATCTTTCCGGAACCATGTATTTCTGGGGCTTTACCATAGTGACATTTGTGATCGGTGCATTTGTGTTCAAGAGACTTAAAGTGCACTTCGCGGATGTGCTGTAAATATGTATTAAACATAGTGTGATCATAAGCATGAAATATGATGGAATTACACTTAGAGATAAAAATTTGATTTGGTGAAAATGTCTGAGGCAGTAAAGAAAAACGAAAAAGCGATCACAGTATCTCATATAGAAAAAATCTACAAGCTGTACGACAGGCGTTCGGACAGGCTTAGGGAAGCTCTGCTTCCTATGGCTAAGAAAAGGCATAAGGATCACTATGCCTTAAAGGACGTGAGTTTTGACGTGGGTACCGGCGAGTGTGTGGGAATTATCGGAACAAACGGTTCCGGCAAGTCCACCATTCTCAAGATCATTACAGGAGTGCTTACGCCTACTGCGGGAACTGTGGAGATCAACGGCCGCATATCCGCATTGTTAGAGCTTGGTGCGGGTTTTAATCCCGAATATAACGGCATAGAGAATATCTATCTCAACGGAATGATGATAGGTTTTTCCAGGGAAGAGATAGATAAAAAGCTGGACGCCATACTTGAGTTTGCGGATATAGGTGACTATGTTTATCAGCCGGTAAAGACCTATTCCTCAGGTATGTTCGTGCGTCTTGCTTTTGCGCTCTCCATAAATATCGATCCAGAGATCCTTATAGTGGATGAGGCATTGTCTGTGGGCGACGTATTTTTTCAGGCAAAATGTTATCATAAATTTGAGGAATTCAAGGAGCAGGGCAAGACCATACTTTTTGTTTCACATGATATGTCCAGCATAAGCAAGTACTGCGACAGAGTGGTGCTGCTTGATAAGGGAACAAAACTTGCTGAAGGCGATTCCAAGAAAGTAATCGATATCTATAAGCAGGTGCTGGTGGGCCAGTACAAGGCTGAAGAGTCTGTGATGGAAGATACGGTGAAGAGCACCGGAGAGAATGCCGCCGGTAATAAAGCTGAGCCTTCAGAAAAAAAGGCAGATGAAAGCAATAAGGAAAATAATTCAAAGAAGAATAAGAAGAACCGCAGAAAGAACAAGAAGAAAAAAGGATCTCAAAATGATTCTGGCAAAGATTTAAATAAGGCTGCAGAAACGGATAATGCTAAGTCAGATAATACTTCATCAGAAAATGAGACTAGTGTTTCAAGTGGTCCTTCTAACTTAGAGAAAGATACCCTTGAGTATGGCAGTGGCAAGGCAACTATTACAGATGTTTACCTTACTGACGAAAATGACAGAAAGGTAAATGCAGTCGTAAAGGAAAGCTATTATACCATCCATATGAATGTGTCTTTCTCACAGGAATGCCCGGCACCGATATTCGCATATACTATCAAAGATGTAAAAGGCACGGATATAACCGGTACCAATACCATGTACGAAAAGGCCTTTCTTTCATCTGTTAAAGCCGGCGAGAAAAAGATCATAACCTTCAGGCAGAAGATGATGCTTCAGGGCGGAAACTATCTGGTTTCCTTTGGGGTGACAGGTTTTGAAAACGAGAACTTCACGGTATATCACCGGCTCTACGATGCCATAGCAATGGAAGTCATCTCCGACAAAAATACCGTGGGCTATTTTGACCCGGGCTCTGAAGTGAAGGTGGAGTAAGTTTATAACTGAAAGTTTTATTGTCAGGAAATGGAAGATAAAAAGTGAAAGAAGAGTTTATCGGCAAAGTAAAACTTAATCTTGAAAAATATCCCGGCGAGGATCTTTACTGTGATGGTGTGATTGAGGACAGGCTGCTTGAGATTGCCCGTGACCATGAGGCATCCGAATATCCTGAGATCATTGCAAAGGAAAACAGCTGGGAGGTCTTCTATCATTTCTCTGATAAGAGACAGAATATAATCGAATGGATACCCATCGAAAAAGATGCAAAGGTTCTGGAGGTTGGCAGCGGCTGCGGTGCTATTACAGGCATGCTGTCAGCGAAGGCGGGTTCAGTGTCCTGTGTAGAGCTTTCCAAGAAACGCAGCAGCATCAATGCATGGAGAAACCGTGAGGCAGAGAATGTAGAGATTTTCGTAGGTAATTTCGAGGATATAGAGCCTGACCTTCCGGAAGATTATGATTATATTTTCCTGATCG
>JAGBLN010000017.1 GCA_017635395.1 Lachnospiraceae bacterium | reverse complement strand
TCCGACCATCCGGCCAACGATGACCGCCGCGATACTTACGCCAAACTGCTGAACCAGTACAGCGGCGGCCATGTCACCAACAAGGACGGCACCATCAAAATCAACACCAAGGACTTCTGCACGCCCGCAGCCCACGGTGACAT
This sequence comes from Lachnospiraceae bacterium, assembly GCA_017635395.1. Taxonomy (GTDB): domain Bacteria; phylum Bacillota; class Clostridia; order Lachnospirales; family Lachnospiraceae; genus NK4A136. The sequence goes on along the minus strand of JAGBLN010000017.1, from coordinate 43,620 downwards.
GAGTGCCAAAGAACGAGCCTACTTTGTCATGGGCAATCTGGCTGCCGCTTACCATAACGGCCACAACAAAGCCAATGCTTATGCTGATGGCAACACGGTAATGCTGGGCCAGCAGCCCATCATCACCTGCAACAGCAGTGATGAAAGTGCCAGCGTTCTGGCAGAGCGCCTCAATAAAATCAAATAATAAGGAGAGAAGTCTCCATGGCCTTCAAAAAATACCGCACCTCTATCCTGCTGGCCGTCACTTTTTGCTACACATCTCAGATGGTTCGTACCATCAAGCACTTCGGTAGCCTTCTTAAGTAATTAGCGATTAACTGTTTAGTGTAGCCCGAAGCATTTACTGCTGAGGGCGTACAAAAGAGTTAATTTTACGCTGGCAGCCCGCTATTTGCGAAGCAAATCTTCCATTGCGGGATGCCGTAACTGGAAGAACCGATAGGTTCTGAACAGTTACATTAGCGGAAGCTGTTGGAAATGAAGTAGGGGCCCGGTCCGGCAAGGGCCGGGCCTTTTGATGTACATTACAAAAACAAAGGAGAAAAGATTATGGCATTAAACAAGAAATCCGTTGACGACCTTAACGCAAAGGGAAGAAGAGTTCTTGTACGTTGCGACTTCAACGTACCCCTTAAGGACGGTGCTATCACAGACGAGACACGTATCGTTGCAGCTCTTCCTACAATCAAGAAGCTTGTTGATGACGGTGCAAAGGTTATCCTTTGCTCTCACCTCGGCAAGGTTAAGAATGGCCCTAACGAAGGCGAATCACTTGCACCTGTTGCAAAGAGACTTTCCGAGAAGCTTGGCAAGGAAGTTAAATTCATCGCTGATTACAATGTTACCGGTGCTGATGCTACAAATGCTGTAGCTGCTATGAACGATGGTGATGTTGTTCTGCTTCAGAATACACGTTTCCGCGGCAAGGAAGAGACAAAGCCCCAGGATGCTGGTGAAGCATTTGCTAAGGAGCTTGCAGACCTTGCTGATGATTATGTATGTGATGCTTTCGGTTCAGCTCACAGAGCACACGCTTCTGTTGCTGTAGTAACAAAGTACATCACAGAGAAGGGTGGCACAAATGCAGTTGGTTATCTTATGCAGAAGGAAATCGACTTCCTTGGCAATGCAGTAGAGAATCCTGTTCGTCCTTTCGTTGCTATCCTTGGCGGTGCAAAGGTTGCTGATAAGCTCAACGTTATCAATAACCTTCTTGAGAAGTGCGATACTCTCATCATCGGTGGCGGTATGGCTTTCACATTCCTTAAGGCTCAGGGATATGAGATCGGTAAGTCTCTTGTTGATGACGAGAAGCTTGACTATTGTAAGGAAATGATGGAGAAAGCAGACAAGCTTGGCAAGAAGCTGCTCCTTCCTATCGATACTGCAGTAGCTGACGGATTCCCTAATCCTATCGATGCTGAGATCCAGGTAGAGTATGTTGATTCTACAAAGATCCCTGCTGACAAGGAAGGTCTTGATATCGGACCTAAGACACAGGAGCTTTTCGCTAACGCTGTTAAGGAAGCTAAGACTGTTGTTTGGAACGGACCTATGGGCGTATTCGAGAATCCTACTCTTGCAAAGGGTACTATTGCTGTTGCAAAGGCTCTTGCTGAGACCGATGCTACTACCATCATCGGTGGTGGTGATTCCGCAGCTGCATGCAACCAGCTTGGTTTTGCTGACAAGATGAGCCACATCTCAACAGGCGGCGGCGCTTCCCTTGAGTTCCTTGAGGGTAAGGAGCTTCCCGGCGTATACGCAGCTGACGACAAATAATAGAACTGTCTGTTGATATTTTGCAGACAGATGACTGCACCGGATCGTGTGTTCCATTTGTGGGATAAAGGGCAATTTACTGTTTGGTCCGCAAACGGGAACATGTGAGGCTGCGGTTCGGATAGAATAGCTAAAAGGATAAAAGGAGAATTTGTATTCACAAATTCTCTTCGCGTAGCCGCTAAAGCGGCAGAAAGGGGAAAAAATGGCAAGAAGAAGAATCATAGCCGGCAACTGGAAGATGAACAAGACTCCCTCTGAGGCAGTTGAGCTTTGTGCTACACTTAAGGATCTTGTAAAGAATGATGATGTGGATGTAGTTTACTGCGTACCCGCTATCGACATCGTACCTGTTGTTGAGGCTGTAAAGGGAACTAACGTAAAGGTTGGTGCAGAGAATTTCTACATCGAGGACAAGGGCGCTTTCACAGGCGAGATTTCCGCTCCTATGCTCAAGGATGCAGGTGTTGAATACATCATCATCGGCCACTCGGAGAGAAGAGATATCTTCGGCGAGAACGATATCCTTATCAATGCAAAGGTTAAGAAGGCATTCGCTGCAGGTCTTAAGCCCATCCTTTGCTGCGGTGAGTCACTTGCACTCCGTAAGGCTGGTACTTACAAAGAGTGGATCGAGAGACAGATCAAATGGGATCTTACAGACGTAACAGCTGACCAGGTTAAGGAGCTTGTTATCGCTTACGAGCCTATCTGGGCTATCGGAACAGGCGAGACTGCTACAGCTGACCAGGCTCAGGAAGTCTGCAAGCTTATCCGCGACCTTATCGCAAAGCTTTATGATGATGCAACAGCTGAAGCTGTACGTATCCAGTACGGCGGATCAATGAACGCAGGCAATGCAGCAGAGCTGCTTTCCAAGGACGACATCGACGGCGGTCTTATCGGCGGCGCTTCCTTAAAGCCTGATTTTGGCCAGATCGTAAACGCATAAGCTTAGGACTGTCCATAAAATAAATACTTGAATTTGCTTACGCATAGTGTTAGAATTCCAAGCGTAGGGTTGTTATTAAGAGTAGGCTTTCCGCCTACTCTTATTATTTATCGTAGGGACTTTATAGGTCCACGGAGAGTATGGCGGCAAGAGATTACGAGAAAATAGCAGAAGATATTGCAAAGGGCATTACGGATCCCTTGAACATAGATATCTACGATGTGGAGTATGTGAAGGAAGCCGGTGAGTTTTATCTTCGTGTATATATTGATAAGCCGGGGGGCGTGACCATAGATGACTGCGAGACAGTAAGCCGGGCATTTTCAGATAAGATTGATGAAGCTGATCCGATACCGGATGCATATATTTTGGAAGTAAGTAGCCCGGGACTGGGCAGGAAGCTTAAGAAAGACCGCCATTTTGAAAAGAGCCTTGGCGAAAAGGTAGAGATAAAGCTTTTCGAGGCCATGGATGGTAGTAAGGAATTTACAGGAGTTTTAAAGTCTTACGATGCGGACAGCATCACTGTGAGTGATGCAGAAGTGCTTGTACCGCCTAAAAACAATAAGGGAAGGAAGCCTTCAAAGAAAGCCCAGGCGGAAGCCGAGGCTGTTACATCCAAAGCAAAGGAAATGATTTTCAAACGCAAAGAAATATCGACGGTAAGATTAGTCGTTGAATTTTGAATAAACACATTTAACAAACTTTTTCAGGAGGAAAAAAAGAAAATGGCTACTGAAACAACACTCAAGGATGCGCTGGATTATCTTGAACAGGAAAGAGATATCAGCAGGGATGCTATTTTTGCGGCTATAGAGGATTCTCTTATGAAAGCCTGCAAAAAGCTTTTTCTCAGCACGGAAAATATCCGTATAGAGATTGACAAGGAAGAGTGCATATACCATGTCTGGGCTGAAAAGGAAGTCCTCAGCGAAGAAGAGGTTGTAAGGGATGACGAGATAGAGATAAGCCTTGAGGATGCAAGGGCACTTAAGCCAGATGCAAATGTGGGCGACCTTATAGAGGTTGAAGTGGATCCCAAGAAGTTCAGCCGTATTGTTACTCAGGATGCCAAGAATGTCATAACCCAGAAACTGCGCGAGGAAGAAAGGGCTACTGTTTACAATCAGTTTGCTCAGAAACACCGTGAAGTTGTTACAGGTGTTATACAGCGTAGGGTAAATAAGGGCTGGAGCGTGAACTTAGGAAAGACTGATGCGCTGCTTCCCGATTCAGAGACTGTTCCTTCAGAACACTTAAAGACAGGCAGCCGTGTAAAGGTATATGTTCTGGAAGTAAAGGAAACAACCAAGGGTGCAAAGATAACTGTCAGCAGGACTCATCCGGAACTTGTTAAGCGTCTCTTTGAGGATGAGGTTACTGAGATCAAGGACGGTACTGTTGAGATAATGAATATCGCAAGAGAGCCCGGCAGCAGGACAAAGATTTCCGTTGTATCCTATAATGAGAATGTTGATCCTGTAGGTGCCTGTGTCGGCGTTAACGGTATCAGGGTAAATGCTATAGTTAACGAGCTTTATGGCGAGAAGATAGATATAATCAACTGGGATGAGAACCCCGGTGAGCTTATCAGGAATTCTCTTTCACCTGCAAAGATCGTAAATGTTTTTGCAAATCCTGAAGAGAAGACAGCAAATGTCGTTGTTCCTGATAATCAGCTTTCACTTGCTATCGGCAAGGCTGGCCAGAATGCAAGGCTTGCTGCAAAACTTACAGGATACAAGATCGACATCAAGTCAGAGACCCAGGCTCAGGATGCGTTCGGCTTCAGGCTTGAGGACTATATGAGCGACGGTGAGGAAGAGTACTACGAGGAAGAATATGAAACTGAGTATTCCGAGGAGGCTCCTGCCGAAGAGGTTTATGAAGAGGAAACCGCAGAAGGCGGTAACGGTGATACTGAAGAATAAGAGGTAGGAAATGCCGAAAAAAATCCCTCAGAGAACATGCATGGGATGCGGTGAAGTGAAAGATAAATCCGGACTGATGCGTATTGTACGGACGGCTGGCGGCGAGATTATCCTTGATGTTAAGGGAAGAGCTGACGGACGGGGAGCATACGTTTGCCGGGATGCAGAGTGCATGAAAAAACTCAGAAAAAGAAACGGGCTTGCAAGGGCTTTTTCCATGCAGATACAGTCTGAAGTATATGACAGGCTGGAAAAGGAGTTTGCGGATGAAGGGTGATAAAGTTCTGTCCTTTTTGGGGATGGCACAGAAGGCCGGGAAGATTTCCGGCGGCTCCTTCCAAGTCAGTGAGAGTGTGAAGAGCGGATTGGCAAGTCTGGTTATTATCGCCTCAGATATATCGGAAGGTTCAGAAAAAAAATACAGGGATATGTGTTCATACTATGAAGTGCCGCTGTACAAGTACAGCGATATGGACAGTCTGGGACATGCTATAGGAAAAGAATACAGAGCTGCGGTTTCCGTCAATGATGCAGGTTTTGCAAAAGGGGTAATTAAGCAGCTCAATGCAGCAGATACAGGAGGTAGTCAGATCAATGGCAATGAGAATCAGTAATTTTTCTAAGAAGTGGGTAAACGAAAACGGGGATGCTTTGAGCAACAAGCAGACCATATCCCTTCTGGAAAAGCATGGCGTTATGGGAAAAACCGCCAGCAGCAATATTGAGGACGCAGATGTAGCCTTGATCATACCAGATATTAAGGCACAGGGCTATAGAAATGCTGAGGACGGTGATGTGCCTGCTGCAGCGCCTGCGGGAAAAAGTGCAGAAACAAAGCAGGAAGAAAAGAAGCCTGCGCAGTCTGTAAAGGCAGAGGCCGAAAAGGCTGATGCTGCTGCAAAGCCGGCGGAAAAGAATCCCGAGCCTGCAAAACAGGCAACAGCTAAACCTGAAGCAAGTAAGCCTGCCACGCCGAAGCCTGCAGGACAGCCACAGGCAGGTAACGGCCAGCCGGTTAAGAAAAAGAAATTATCAGGCGTTATTATAGTGGGAAGGGATGGCGGAAAGACCGGAGCTTACAGCAAGCCTTCGGGAAATGGATCCTATCCCGGACGCGGTGCCGATAACAGGGCACGTGGACCCATTAGGCCCAGGGAGAATATGATTGACAGGGCCGGAGCAGCAGCAAGACGTGAAGAAGACGCAAGGGCTGAGGCTGAGAAGGAAAATGCAGCTAAGGCAGCAGCAGATGCTGCTGAAAATACACAGACAGCACAGCAGGAACCTGTTGTTGAAAACAAGCCTGTCGTAACGGAACGTCCGGCTGCAACAGAAAACAAAACTGTAAGCCGTGAGAACACGGAACGTCAGCCTCAGAACCAGGCCGGCAGATTTCAGCAGAGAGAACAGAATAACGGTGCAAACCGCTATCAGGGAAACAGACCCGACGGACAGAACCGTTTCCAGGGAAATCGTCAGCAGCAGGGAGCATCTAACCGTTTTGGCGGGAACCAGGCAGCCGGCGGAAGGCCGAACGGCGGACGTCCTATGCAGGGCGGAAGGCCGGCGGCAGGAAGAACTGAGGCGGCTCCTGTTCCTCAGGATAATAGAAGAAATAAGCATTCTGAGAAGGATCGCGACCGTGAGAACCGCCGTGATTCCAGATATATGGATGATGACGGACGTGGAAGAGACCGTAACAGTAATGCAGGAAGGTTCGTTAAGCCTGTTGCAAAGAAGGTGGAAGAGCCTGTTGAGGATATCAAGCTCATAAAGCTTCCTGAAATGGTTACCATTAAGGTGTTTGCCGAGCGCATGCATATCCAGCCTGCTGAAATAGTTAAAAAACTTTTCATGCAGGGCAAGATGGTGACAGTTAACCAGGAGATCTCTTTTGAAGAGGCAGAAGAAATCGCGCTTGATTATGAGATCATGTGCGAAAAGGAAGAGAAGGTTGATGTCATCGCAGAACTTCTCAAGGAAGACGAAGAGGATGAGTCCAAGATGGTTTCGCGTCCCCCTGTTATCTGCGTAATGGGACACGTTGACCATGGTAAGACATCCCTGCTTGATGCTATTAGAAAGACCAATGTAATAGATCATGAGGCCGGCGGTATTACCCAGAAGATCGGTGCTTACACTGTTAAGGTTGGTGACCGTAAGATCACATTCTTAGATACGCCTGGTCACGAAGCATTTACGGCAATGCGTATGCGTGGTGCAAATGCAACAGACATAGCTGTTCTTGTAGTTGCAGCTGATGACGGTGTTATGCCTCAGACAGTAGAAGCTGTAAACCATGCGAAGGCAGCTGGCATAGAGCTTATCGTTGCTGTTAATAAGATTGATAAGCCCGGCGCAAATATCGACAGGGTAAAGCAGGAGCTTACTGAGTATGAACTGGTAGCTGAGGACTGGGGCGGAACCACAGTATTTGTTCCCGTGTCGGCTAAGAGCGGTGAAGGTATCGAGCAGCTTCTTGAGATGATCCTCCTTACTGCGGATGTGCTTGAGCTTAAGGCTAATCCAAACAGAAGGGCAAGGGGTCTTGTTATAGAAGCAGAGCTTGATAAGGGACGCGGCCCTGTTGCAACCGTATTGGTTCAGAAGGGAACCCTTCGTGTGGGCGATTTCGTATCAGCCGGAGTATCACACGGTAAAGTAAGGGCGATGATTGATGATAAGGGCAACAAGGTGAAGGAGGCAGGACCTTCAACGCCTGTTGAGATACTCGGATTAAGCGATGTTCCTAATGCGGGTGAAGTATTCATCTGTCATTCCAGCGAAAAGGAAGCTAAGAGCTTTGCCGCTACCTTCGTGGCACAGAATAAGGAGAAGCTGGTAGCTGATACCAAGGCTAAGATGTCCCTTGATGATCTATTCGATAAGATCAAGGAGGGTAATCTTAAGGAACTCAACCTTATCGTTAAGGCTGATGTCCAGGGTTCAGTTGAGGCTGTTAAGCAGTCTCTGGAGAAGCTTTCCAATGACGAAGTACTGGTTAAGGTTATTCACGGTGGCGTAGGTGCCATAAATGAGTCTGATGTAGTGCTTGCTAGCGCATCAAATGCCATCATAATCGGTTTCGATGTAAGGCCTGATGCTGTGGCTAAGCAGACTGCAGACCGTGAAGGCGTTGATATAAGGCTTTACAAAGTCATCTACCAGGCTATCGAGGATGTGGAAGCTGCCATGAAGGGTATGCTTGAGCCTATCTATGAGGAAAAGGTTATTGGCCATGCGGAAGTGCGTCAGATATTCAAGGCATCTGCTATCGGTAACATCGCAGGTTCCTTCATAATAGACGGCCGAATCACTCGCGACTGCAAGGTGAGGATTACCAGAGAGGGTGAGCAGATATTCGAAGGTCCCCTGGCATCGCTTAAGCGTTTCAAGGATGACGTGAAGGAAGTTAAGGAAGGCTTTGAGTGCGGTCTTGTATTTGATGGATTCGATAAGATACAGGAACTTGATATGGTAGAAGCTTATATCATGGTTGAGGTTCCGAGAGACTGAGTTTGCAAAGAATTACGGCATAAAGAGGAAGAATGAAAAAAGACAGTATAAAAAATACGCGGATCAATTCCGAAGTCATGAAGGTCTTGGCTGAGCTCATACGCAGCGAGATAAAGGATCCCAGGGTGCCGGCATTTACATCGGTTACGGATGTCATAGTGGCGCCGGATCTTAAGACATGCAAAGTATGGGTGAGTTTTCTCTGCGATGAAGAGCAGGAGAAGGAAGCGCTGAAGGGGCTTAAATGTGCTGAGGGCTTCATGCGCAGGGAACTTGCAAGGGAGCTTAACCTTCGCAATACGCCGGAGCTTACATTTGTTGCAGATCATTCCATCGCCTACGGCAATCATATGAACAGTGTGATTGATAAGGTTTCAAAGGAAGATGCAATGATGCGTCAGAAGCGCGGTGAAGAAGAGGCTTAGTCTTTGGTAGCTATTTAGGACTGAGCTATTATAGGCTTTTTAGGAGGCATTTATGGATCTTCTGAAGGAATTGGAAGGTGCAAAAAGAATAGGCATAACAGGACATGTAAGGCCGGACGGGGACTGTGTAGGTTCCTGCCTGGCTCTTTTGCATTATCTGGAAATCTGTATGCCGGATGCAGAAACGGAAGTGTTTCTGGAGGATCCCGGCAGGTCTTTTGCTCATATCAAGGAGCGTGACCGTTTGATTTGTGATTTTCCTGACAGGGATGTTTTTGATGTATTTATCGTATGCGACACAACCGGCAGCAAGGAACGTATAGGCGAGGCATGGAAATACTTTGAGCCTGCCACCAAGACCATAAACATAGATCATCACATAAGCAATAAGGATGGTTCGGCGATGGTTAACCATGTTTGCCCCAAGATTTCTTCCTGTGCAGAAGTTCTGTATGACCTGATGGACGAGAGCAGGGTGGATGCTGTCATTGCTGAACTTATTTATATGGGCATGGCTCATGATACCGGCGTGTTCAGGTTTTCAAATACATCACAGAGGACTATGGAAATTGCCGGAAAGCTTATTTCTTACGGATTTGATTTCCCGATGCTCTTAGACGAGACCTTTTATGTAAAGACTTATGTTCAGAGCCGTTTTCAGGCTCAGGTGCTTCTGAATGCCAGGAGATACCTGGAAGACAGGGTAATTGTGGGAACGGCTGATAAGATGTTCATGGATGCCATGGGTGCCGGCAAGGATGACACTGATGGTGCTGTTAATGAGCTGAGGAATATCCACGGAATAGAATGTGCTGTCTTTATCTATGAAAAGACCCCTGGACTTTACAAGGCAAGTCTTAGGGCATCGTCTGACAAGGTAAATGTGGCAAAGGTTACGGAAAGCCTGGGCGGCGGCGGTCATGTGCGGGCTGCGGGCTGTGAATATAAGGGCGCAATGGAGGATATGGTTTATATCATTCTGACAGAGATTGCCAAGCAGCTTTAACAACTGTGATATATGTATAACGGTGCAATAAATGTTTATAAGGAAGCCGGTTTTACTTCCTTTGATGTAGTCGCTAAGCTTCGCGGAATACTTCATCAGAAAAAAATCGGTCATACAGGCACGCTCGATCCGGATGCGGAGGGCGTGCTTTTGGTGTGTCTGGGAAATGCCACAAAGCTTGTTGAACAGCTGGTGGATAAGGTGAAGTTTTACGAATGCGTAATGCGCCTGGGCGTAGAAACCGATACCGAGGACATGAGCGGCGAGGTGCTTAAGACTTCAGCAGTTGACTGTACGCCTGATGACATACGGAATGCAGTCATGTCGTTCGTGGGCGGGTATGACCAGCTGCCCCCTATGTATTCGGCACTGAAAGTAAACGGAAGGAAGCTCTGTGATATCGCCAGGGTCGGGGGGACAGTGCAGCGCACGCCCAGGCATGTTGATATTTACTCCATTGAGATAAAGGATATTGACGGTGACAGGGTGACCATGAGTATAGAATGCGGTAAGGGTACATACATAAGGTCACTCTGCAGAGATATAGGTGAAAAACTGGGCTGCGGTGCGGCTATGGAGCATCTGCTAAGGACACGCAGCGGTGATTTTTATATCGATAAATCCTATAGGCTGTCTGAAATTGAGGCGGCTGCAAAAAACGGAAACCTTGATGATCTGATACTTCCTACTGAAACATTTTTCAGGGATATTCCGGCGCTTAAGGTTAAGCCTGAAATGGCGGTAGCCATAGACAACGGGAATATGCTCCCGCCTGACGCATTTGAAGTTATTGGGGAATCTGAAATAAAAGACGGGGACAGGATCAGGGTGATAAATGACCGCGGGAATTTTGTGGCGGTTTATTCCTATAAATTAAACAGAGGGGCCTTTGTCCCGGAAAAGATGTTTTTATGAGTATGGAAATAGTTACTGATCCTAAGGGAATCAGCGTAAAGGAAAAAACTGCCGTTGCCATAGGTAAATTTGACGGCATTCATATCGGGCATAAAAAGATACTCTCGGAAGTGCTGAAAGCCGGTGAAAACGGATTCAAGAAGGTGATATTTACTTTTGAGCCTTCGCCGGAAATCTTTTTCGGCGCGCCGGATTGTGGCGTGCTTATGACAAGGGATGAAAAGCGAGAATACTTTGAGTCCTGCGGCATAGACATGCTGATAGAGTATCCCATGAATGAGCAGACTGCTTCAGTCCAGCCGGAACAGTTCATAAGGAAATGCCTGAAGGAACAGCTTAACATGGGCTTTATTGCTGCAGGGGCAGACCTGTCATACGGAAAAGGCGGTAAGGGTGATTTTGCCTTGCTGGACAGCCTGAAGGCAGAGCTTGGTTACGAAACAGTCATGGTGGACAAGGTGCGGCATGGGGGCTTTGTGGTCAGTTCTACTACAATAAGGAATGCGGTGACAGGGGGGGATATGCATACAGCGGAAGAAATGCTGGGCCGGCCCTATTCCTTCAGCGGCATAGTAAATACGGGGAAAAAGCTGGGACGGACAATAGGCTTTCCTACGGCTAATATTGATCCCCTTCCTGGACGGGTGATACCGCCTTATGGCGCATATTATTCTGATGTGGAGCTTTCGGACGGGCGGATATTTAAGGCTGTGACCAATATAGGCTGCAAGCCGACTGTGAAAGATGACAAAAAAGTGAATATAGAGTCGTATCTGCTGGATTTTTCCGGCGATATATACGGCGAGAAGATTACTGTCATGCTGCGTGAGTTCAGGAGGCCGGAGCAGAAATTTTCGGATCTGTATGAGCTTAAGAATGTGCTGCGGGCGGATATAGCAGGCCGCCGGATTTAGCATTTTTACTACGAAAAGCGCGGACAGGGAAAATCTTTTGTGTAAAAATACATATTGCCACTTTGTTAACTATAAACTAAACTTTAGGATGTACGAGTAGGACGAGTGGATAAGATAAGAGTGAATTAGAATTCCGGGTGAGCCCCGGGGACGAGGATTGAGATGGGATTCGCAGAGATAATGTCGTTATGTGCAGGACTGGGACTGTTCCTGATGGGCATGACGCTGATGAGTGAGGGTATTGAAAAGGCAGCCGGCGCAAAGCTTCGTGGCATACTGGAGATGTTTACCACGAACAGGGTGACCGGAATGATAGTTGGTCTTGTGTTCACTGCGATAATGCAGTCATCCTCAGCCTGTACATCCTTAGTCGTGAGTTTCGTTAACTCAGGCCTTATGACTCTGTTTCAGGCAGCCGGTGTCATATTCGGTGCCAATATCGGTACTACCGTTACTTCACAGCTTGTTTCATTTAATCTTTCAGCATATGCACCTATCATACTTATCACAGGCGTTGTGGTATCAATGGTGGCAAAGAATCAGTTTGTACAGAGAATCGCTGATATCGTTGCCGGCTTCGGCGTACTTTTCCTAGGTATTTCCACCATGTCTTCGGGTATGAGTGCTCTTAAGGATTCCGAACAGGTGATAAATCTTCTTTCAGGACTTGAAAATCCGTTCTTGGCTGTGATAGCAGGTCTGGTGATAACGGCTATTGTACAGAGCTCTTCTGTTACAGTATCGCTGGTACTCCTTATGGCACAGCAGGGATTATTCGGGGATGTAAATATCTGTCTGTATATAGTGCTTGGATGTAACATAGGTGCCTGCACCACTGCACTTTTGGCATCGCTTGCAGGTAAGACAGATGCAAAGCGTGCGGCTATGATCCACCTTCTGTTCAATGTGATCGGTACAGTGATAATGTTCATTATTTTTCAGATTGCCATTGATCCCATTTCGATGTGGCTGCATAGTTTCTCAGCAGATGAGGGAAGGTTTGTGGCAAATGCGCACACTATCATAAAGGTTTCACAGGTTATAATGCTTCTTCCTTTCTCAAATTGGATAGTAAAGCTTACTTATCTTGTTATTCCCGGAAAAGACGAGAAGGTTGGTTACAGGGATACCTTCCAGCTTAAGTATATCGGTAACAAGGTCATCTTTAATCCTTCGACAGCTGTTGTGGATGGTCTTAAGGAACTGGAGCGTATGGCTTCCCTTGCCAGCGACAATTTAAACCGCGCCATGAACGCGCTCGTTACTTTGGACGAGGAGGATATACAGGAAGTCCGTGACATGGAAGAAAACATCAACTTCCTGAATAAGTCCATAACAGGATATCTTATAAAGATAAACCAGTCGCCGCTTCCTATAGACGACTTGCAGGGTTTAGGCTCACTTTTCCATGTGGCAAACGATATTGAGCGTATCGGCGACCATGCGGAAAACATTGCTGAGTTTGCGGAGCGCCGTAAGAAAATAGGGGCGACATTCAGTGATGATGCCATAAAGGAAATGACAGAGCTGCTTAACCTGGTAAATGACCTGATGGGACAGGCCATAAAAGTCATTGTGGGTTCCGGCAGCGAGGAAGATATGGAGCGTATGTCTGCAATGGAAGATGCCATTGATGCCAAGGAAAAGGAAATTCAGCAGCATCATGTGGACAGGCTCACAAGACAGGAGTGCTCACCTGAAGCGGGAATGATCTTCTCGGATGTTGCAACCGCGCTTGAGAGGGTGGGAGACCATGCATTTAATATCGCGGTTTACATCATAAAGAGAGATAATACGGAATAAGGATGCCGCAATTCCTGATCAAACACAGTCCTGTAGCGGTATCTAACTAACTAAGACTTCCCGCATATAGTTTGTGGAAAGAGAACGACGACTCGCATATGCACCGGAACCGATGCAACGCCTCGGGAAACTAATTGCTAACAGCCCGTAGTTATCCGTTACATGCGAGCCGGCTAGGGGCATACCGTCTCGCAGCCCTGCACCGGATAACAACGGGCTGTAAGCACTGGATTTCCCCTCGGCTAACAACGCATCGTGATTGTTCCGGCGCAATTGCGAGTGTCGTTCTAAGTAGTTCAGTTAGTGGGAAGTTTTGTCTGCCGGTGTTTAAGTGAGTAGTGCAAACGCACCACCGTCTGGCAGACTGCCGGTGTGAGGAAGTAAGCAGAATATAACAAGTGGGAAGTTTTAGTATATAATATACATCATGAATAGAAAGAGACTTAAAATTACCGCTGTGGCTGGTTCCATTGCGGTTATATGTTTGTTAATGGTTCTAATGTTCGGACAGGAATGGCTGGGAGAGGATGCCGGCGCTCCTGCTGTATCAGAGGACGGTCTGTCCGCTGTTGATATTTCTGACGGATCCGTTTCGGAAGACGAAACCCTGAAAGTAGTTGACCTTCCTATAATGCAGGCCCTTAGCAGGAATGCGGCTGTAGGTGTTACAGGATATGTTGACGCAGACAACCCCTGTGCGCTGGCGGGAATAGAAGCCGATATTGACGCTGTTATCTCAAGACAGAATGCCATAGAAGAGGAAATCAGCATTTACGGATACCAGAATCTCGGTATAGCGGTTGTGGATAATCACCTGAATGTTCGTAAGGCGCCGGTTGACGGTGATTTGGTTGGTAAGATGTCAAACGGTGCCGCATGTGAGATCCTGGATGTTACTGATGACGGATGGGCTCATATAAAGTCTGGCTCTGTAGAAGGCTATGTCAGTGCGGATTATCTGCTTACGGGAACGGCGGCTCTTGCAAAGGCACGCGAGGTTATAGATACCGTTGCGGTAGTAAATACCACTACACTGAGGGTAAGGGAAGAGCCTAATACCGAGGCTCCGGTTATTACTCTTATCCCTGAGGGCGAGGAAATGCTGGTGACGGGATATGCGGATGGCTGGGTGCAGTTCGAGCTTGATGATGAGACTGCCTATGTTTCACTTGATTATGTGTGCATAGAAGAAAAACTTGCGACAGCAGTTACCATGAAGGAACTTCTGTACGGTAACGGTATATCCGATACGAGAGTAAGCCTGGTAGAATATGCAAAGCAGTTTGTGGGTAACCCCTATGTATGGGGCGGTACATCTCTTACAAAGGGGTGTGACTGTTCGGGGTTTGTCCTCAGTATATATAAGAAATACGGGGTGACGCTTCCACATCATGCTGCAACTCAGGCAAATTACGGAACCAAGGTGGATGATTCTACCATACGTCCCGGAGATCTGATCTTTTATTCAAAAGGCGGCCGTATAAACCATGTGGGCATTTACATTGGAAACGGACAGGTACTGCATGCCTCAAGTCCGAAGACCGGAATAAAGATATCCAGCATGTACTACAGGCAGCCTGCCAAGATGGTGTCGCTGCTTCCTTAGAATTAACGGGAGTTGAGGCTTTCCTGAAGGTGCTGCAACAATTACTTTGTTGTTTACATTTTAAAAACAGCGTGGTATAATACCCACTTGTGTGGGCATGGCGTCTGCATTACGTTAACCTAACCGGTTCTGAGAATATGGAATTCCGACCGTACTCACGGATCCGGCCGAATTAAAAACAAAGGAGAAAAAGAAATGATTTCAGCAGAAAAGAAACAGGCAATCATGAAAGAGTATGCACGTTCAGAAGGTGACACAGGATCACCTGAAGTACAGATCGCAGTACTCTCAGCAAGGATCGAGGAGCTTACAGCTCACCTTAAGAACCATCCCGGCGATCACCACTCAAGACGTGGTATGTACCAGATGATAGGTCGCAGGCGCGGACTTCTCAATTACCTTCAGAATGTTGATATTGAAAGATATCGTGCGATCGTTGAGAAGCTTGGATTAAGAAGATAATAGTTTCGAATGTTAAAGACGGTTGGCAGCAGAATAAATTGTTGCCATCCGTTTTTGCATATATGAAAAAAGGAGGACGGCCGTTCGCGAGACCACTGAAGAGAATATCGATAAATATTTTCTTCAGTGTTTTCGGGAGGCCGGATTCCGTAAGAAGCCAATAAAATGGCAGAAGGAGGAAAAATGTTTAAAACTTACAGTATTGAAGTAGGCGGCAAGACACTTTCCGTTGACATCGGAAGAGTATCTGCCCAGGCAAACGGAGCGGCATTTATGCATTACGGGGACACCACAGTGCTTTCTACAGCAACTGCATCTGAAAAACCCCGTGACGGTATCGATTTCTTCCCGCTTTCAGTTGAGTACGAGGAGAAGTATTACGCAGTAGGCAAGATGCCCGGCGGATTCAACAAGCGTGAGGGTAAGGCTTCTGAGAATGCGATACTTACAAGCCGTGTTATCGACCGTCCTATGAGACCTTTATTCCCGAAGGATTACAGAAATGATGTTACACTTAACAACCTCGTAATGAGCGTTGATCCTGAGTGCAGGCCTGAGCTTGTAGCTATGCTTGGTGCAGCTATCGCAACGTGCATTTCTGATATTCCTTTCGATGGCCCCTGCGCAATGACACAGGTTGGTATGGACGAGAATGGCGAGTTCATCATCAACCCCGGTCAGGAAGCTTGGAACAAGGGTGACTTAAAGCTTACCGTTGCATCAACATCACAGAAGGTAATAATGATTGAGGCTGGTGCAAACGAGATCCCTGAGTCCAGGATGCTCGAGGCTATCTACATGGCTCATGACCAGAACCAGAAGCTTATCGAGTGGATCAAGGGAATTGTGGCAGAGGTTGGCAAGGAGAAGCACGAGTACACAAGTTGTGCTATACCGGAAGAACTTTTTGCAGCTATCAAAGAGGTTGAGCCTCCTGCAGATATGGAAGTTCTTATGTTCTCACCTGAGAAGCAGGAAAGGGAAGCTCGTATCAGAAATCTCAAGGATACTCTTGCAGAGAAGTTTGCAGATAAGGAAGAGTGGCTTCCTCTTATCGATGAGGCTGTTTACCAGTATGAGAAGAAGACTGTTCGTAAGATGATCCTCAAGGATCACAAGCGTCCTGACGGAAGAGAGCTGACACAGATCAGACCTCTTGCAGCTGAGGTTGATATAATCCCCAGAGTACATGGCTCTGCTATGTTTACCAGAGGACAGACTCAGATCTGTGATGTCATCACCCTGGCTCCTCTTTCAGAGGTTCAGAAGGTTGAAGGACTTGACGAATTCGTAAAGAATAAGAGATATATTCATCAGTACAACTTCCCTGCATATTCTGTAGGTGAGACAAAGGTTTCAAGAGGACCCGGACGTCGTGAGATCGGACATGGTGCACTTGCTGAGCGTGCCCTGCTTCCGGTACTTCCTTCAGAGGAAGAGTTCCCTTATGCAATAAGGGCAGTGTCTGAGACATTTGAGTCTAACGGTTCCACATCAATGGCTTCTACCTGCGCATCCTGTATGTCACTTATGGCCGCAGGTGTGCCCATCAAGAAGATGGTAGCAGGTATTTCCTGTGGTCTTGTAACAGGTGAGACTGATGATGATTTCGTACTGCTTACCGATATCCAGGGTCTGGAGGATTTCTTCGGTGATATGGACTTCAAGGTAACAGGTACTAAGGATGGTATCACGGCTATCCAGATGGATATCAAGATCCATGGTCTTACTCGTCCTATCGTAGAGGGTGCTATAGCAAGATGCCGTGATGCAAGACTCTTCATTATGGAGAACTGCATGAAGAAGGCTATCGCTGAGCCCAGGAAGGAAGTCAATGCATATGCTCCTAAGATCAACCGCATCCAGATCGATCCCGAGAAGATCGGTGATGTAGTGGGTCAGAGAGGTAAGACCATTAACGAGATCATCGCACGCACAGGCGTGAAGATTGATATCAATGAGGAAGGTGCAGTAAGCATCTGCGGTACAGATAAGGATGCAATGGCTGAGGCACAGAAGATGATCGAGACCATCGTGACTGATTTCGAGGCAGGTCAGATCTTCTCCGGCAAGGTAGTTTCCATTAAGGAATTCGGCTGCTTTGTAGAGTTTGCACCCGGCAAGGAAGGTATGGTTCATATCTCCAAGATTGCTGACCGCAGGATCGACAAGGTGGAGGATGTACTTTCCATCGGCGATGAGGTTAAGGTTGTTTGTCTCGGTAAGGATAAGATGGGTCGCATGAGCTTCTCCATCAAGGATTGTTCACAGATTTAACAGAGGGTAGAATTTATGAAATGTCCTTTTTGCGGATATGCAGAAACAAAAGTATCAGATTCAAGACCGGCGGATGATGATTCTTCCATCAGACGCCGCAGGATCTGCCTTGAGTGCAATAAGCGCTTTTCAACGATTGAAAAAGTGGTGACCATACCGCTGATCATTATCAAGAAAGATAATAATCGTGAAGCGTATAACAGAAGAAAGATTGAGGACGGAATACTCAGGGCGTGCCATAAGCGTCCCATAAGTGCGGATCAGCTTACCAACATAGTGGATGAGGTCGAGACAGAGCTTTTCTCTATGGAGGATAAGGAGATTGCAAGCAGTGTTGTGGGTGAGCTGGTTATGAACAAGCTCAAAGAGATCGACGCTGTTGCCTATGTCAGATTTGCATCTGTATATAGGGAATTCAGGGATGTTAATGTGTTTGTTGACGAGCTGAAAAAGACGCTCGGTATCTGATCTGTGAGGATGAAAAGGGCTCTTCTGCCATGCAGAAGAGCTTTTTTATATCCATCGGAATGTATAAGAAATTTATTTACAAATTTTTTGGTATAATCGTAACTATACCGTGGGCATATGATTTTGGGTGAAGAGAATGAAAAATAAGGATTCAGAAAAAAAAGAAGAACGGTTTGAGCTGGGGGCTTTTTCCTATGCGGACAAAGTGATTGCGGACGATGCCGAAAGGGAGCTTAAGCGCATACAGAAGCTTGAGCAGCAGATAGATTACTCCAAGCCTAAAGTGGTGCATCTTCTTTATGACAAGATTATAAATTCTTCTTCTTTGCGTACTCCGGAAGGCCTGATATATATGTCGGAAATGTACGGATTCCTTAAGGCGCATTCCACGGAGCTGGACCATGAGCTTAGGGGAATTCCTGTGGAGATGTTTTCAGGAATAACCAAGACTCGTGAAACGGAGGCTGTAAATGACCAGCAGCTTACAGAAGAAAATTTCAACAAGCTGAGGCGCAGCCTAAAAAAGGAAAAGCAGGAAAGTAAGAATAAAATATTGTCCCATAGGATAGTAATAGGCTTTCTTGCTGCGGCGATCGTTGTAATGTTTATAATAGCATTTAAGAGCGATACTCCTAATATTCTGAATTATGAAACAGCGCTCCAGAATAAGTATGCAGCATGGGATGCGGAACTGACGGAGCGTGAGGCCGAGCTTAGGGAAAGGGCGGCTGAAATGCAGGCTCAGTGATAGAAGGTGATATAAATGGCAAAACAGACAATACTGATAGTAGATGATGAAAGCAGGATGAGAAAGCTTCTTTCGGACTTTCTTACGAAAACAGGGTATAGCGTGCTGGAAGCGGAGAACGGAAAGCAGGCACTTGATATTTTCTATAAGGAAAAGGATATATCGCTGATGATCCTGGATGTAATGATGCCGGAAATGGACGGTTGGGAGGTCTGCAAGGAAATAAGGAAGTCATCATCCCTTCCCATCATAATGCTGACCGCAAGGGCAGAAGAAAAGGATGAACTCTTAGGCTTTAAGCTGGGGGTGGATGAATACATATCTAAGCCGTTTTCTCCAAAGATCCTTGTGGCAAGAGTTGAGGCGATACTCAGGCGTACATCTGATGCTGCGAGCGAGGAGATGATAGAATGCGGCGCGATCCGTGTGGACCAGACTGCCCACATAGTTTATGTGGACGGGGCCACAGTGGACTTAAGCGTTAAGGAGTTTGAGCTGTTGGTTTATTTTATGGAGAATAAGGGCATAGCCTTATCCCGTGAAAAGATACTCAACAGCGTATGGAATTATGATTATTTCGGGGACGCCAGGACTATTGATACCCATGTAAAGAAGCTCAGGAGCAAGCTGGGAGCAAGGGGTAACTATATACATACAATCTGGGGACTTGGATACAAGTTTGAACCTGAGAAGTGAGTTTGTTATGCTGCTAAAAGGATGCCATAAGCACAGAATCTCATTAAAAAAAGAGCTTATTATTATTTTTGTGCTGCTGCTTACGGGGACGCTGGTTGTCTGCGGTATTGTTAATTCTTTTTTTCTGGAAGATTTTTATCTCAGGGATAAAGAAAAAAAGTTAGTAGAAACCTACAAGGCGCTTAAAACCAGTTATGATGCAGGCACTATAGGAACTGATGAATTCAATTCCGAGATGATCAAGATCTGCAGCATCAATAATATGGATTTTATAATAACGGATGCTGCATCTAATACCGTGTATTCTACAATGGGCGATTCGGAACAGATCACGATGCAGCTCAGGGGCATGATATTTGAGCGGGAGCAGAACAGGTCTGAAATTATAGAAAGTGCTGAGAATTATGTGATATCAAAAGTAAAGGATCCCTTTAGTGGTAGCGAGTACCTGATAATATGGGGAAATATGGATGTTGACAACTTCTTCCTGATTAGGACGCCTATGGAAAGTATAAGGGAAAGTGTAAGGATGTCCATCCGCTTTTTCCATATAGTCGGCATTGCTGCCGTCCTGATATCTGCCCTGGTAATATGGTATGTCGCAAAAAAAATAACGGATCCTGTGGAAAGGCTTTCAAGGATTTCCAGGCAGGTCAGTGAACTTGATTTTAGTGAGAAATACGACGGCGGAGGCGCAAAAGAGATAGCGCTGCTGGGCGCTGATATTAATACAATGTCTGAGAAGCTGGAAACCACTATATCGGATCTTAAGAGTACTCAGCTGGAACTATTAAAGGATATTGAAGAGCGGGAGCGCGCAGATGAACGCAGGTCAGAGTTCATAGCTAATGTTTCCCATGAGCTTAAGACACCCATCGCCCTTGTAAAAGGATATGCGGAAGGGCTAAAGGAAGGCGTAAATGATGACGCTGAAAGCCGCGAATTCTACTGTGATGTCATAATGGACGAGGCGGAGAAAATGGACCATCTTGTAAAGCGGCTGATACTCCTGAATCAGGTGGAGAGCGGCCGGGACGGGATGGTGATGGAGCGGTTTGACATTAATGAGCTTATCGTAAACTGTATACAGTCCTTTGACATGGTGACAGAAGAATCGGGAATAAAAGTTTACTATACTGAGAAACAGGGGCTGTTCGTATGGGCTGATGAGTATCAGGCAGAGGAAGTGCTGAGAAACTATATCAGCAATGCCATACATTACTGTGGCGGAAAAAAAGAAATACACATAAAGGCGGGGACCGAGGGAGATGCTGTAAGGATAAGTGTTTTCAATAGCGGGTCTCCTATTCCGGAGGAAAGTTTAGACCGGCTTTGGGAAAAGTTTTACAAGGTGGACAGGGCAAGAACCAGGGAGTATGGTGGAAGCGGCCTTGGCCTTTCCATCGTGAAAGCAATAATGGAATCCATGAAGGGCAGGTACGGTGTAGTAAACTACGATGACGGTGTGGAATTCTGGTGCGAGTTTGCCACAAAATAGCATACTTGTCTAAGCAACTTTCAAATGATAAAATGTTTTAAAGTGTCCAAAGCAGTGGATGCTGTAAAAGTGTGCTTACAGCAGTGACACAAAAAATAAACCGAGGAAAAAAGTGAAAAGAGCAATTCAGTTTATAATCATAAGTCTGGCTGCGGTATGTCTGTGCGGCTGCGGTAATGCGATTCCCGACCTTCCGGAAGAGGATATGAGGAAGGTGGAGGAGTATGCTGCAGGGCTGCTTTTGAAGTATGATGCAAATTACTCAGAATCTATGGTGACGGCCGAAGAGTATGCGGAAGAGCAGGCAAAACTTGAGCGCAAGGCGGCAATGCAGGCTCAGGCGGCTGAACTGCGCAGGCAGGAGGAAGCTGCAAAGCAGGAAGAGAACAGCAGCGCCGATGAGGGTTCCGGCGAAGACTCAGGTGAAGTGCTGCCGCCGGAACCTGTTTATACGGATATTGATGAGTTTTTCGGTATAGGTGGCATAGATATAGAAAGCGCAGGCTATACTGTCTGTGATAAGTATCCGGAGGCTACGGCTGAGGGTGACTGGCAGGGAATCGTAACTGCCTCGCCCGGAAATAAGCTTGTTGTATTTAAGTTTTCTGCGGTTAATTCATCGGGAGAAGATAAGCTGCTGGATATGGCTTCAATGGATGCGCATTTTGCTTTTAAACTGGGAGACGGCAGCACCAAGGCTGCGCTTACCACGCTGCTCTTGAATGACTTTTCATCCTGCCGTGAGACACTTGCGGCCGGTGCAAGCGACGAACTGGTGCTTTTGATAGAAGTGGAGGAGTCAAAGGCAGATGTTTCATCGGTGACAATGGTGATGAGAAACGGAAGCGACCGTGCAGAATTATCTCTGGATTAGCAGCAATTTGATAAAAATAGACAAAACAAGTGGACTTTTGAAACAATGTTTTGTATAATGTTTATGATGTCGTGAGCAATAGCTGTGAGCGATTTAGGAACAGTAACTTAATTTAGGGACTGGTCCTTAATTAAAAAAAACAGATGAGGTGGAGCGTATGGATACAAAGATACTACTTGAAAACGGCACCAATGAGCTGGAAATTCTTGAGTTCATGCTTGATGGCAATTCCTACGGAATAAACGTTGCCAAGATCCGTGAGATAATTCCTTACCAGGCAGTTACTCCGGTTCCCAATTCACATCCTTCCGTAGAGGGCGTGTTCATGCCCCGTGAAAGCATGATCACTGCAATAGACCTTAAGAACTGCCTTCAGAGGGGACAGTCAGAGCCTAAGGGACTTTTCATTATAACCAACTTTAACGGACTTAATATGGCTTTTCATGTTGATTCCGTTATCGGAATATACAGAGTATCCTGGACAGAGATCATAAAGCCTGATTCAACCATCAACAATACCGAAGACGGCGTATCCACCGGTATCATAAAGAAGGATGGAAAGCTTATAATCATCCTCGACTTCGAGAAGATCGTTACGGATATCAATCCTGAGACCGGCCTTAAGGTTCAGGAAATCGATGAGATGGGCAGGCGCTCAAGAAATGAGACACCTATCCTTATAGCTGAGGATTCAGCCCTTCTTAATAAGCTTATAGTTGAGAGCCTTCGCAGGGCCGGATATGTTAATACCACTCACACCGAGAACGGCCAGCAGGCTTGGGATCATCTCGTAATGTGGAAGTCACAGGGAACCATCGCAAAGAACTGCCAGTGCGTTATCACTGATATTGAGATGCCTCAGATGGACGGTCACAGGCTTACAAAGCTCATAAAGGATGATGATGAATTAAAGGATATTCCTGTTATAATCTTCTCATCCCTGATAAATACGGAAATGCGCCGCAAGGGCGAGCAGCTTGGTGCAGATGCACAGCTTACCAAGCCTGAGATAGGAAATCTTGTACGCACTATTGATACTATTCTTGGTATTAACTCAGCAAGCGCTGAAGAAGAACAATAAGAGTTTTGGTTGTTAGCATTTATGTAAGGCATCCCGTCTGATGATGGGATGCTTTTTACATTTCAGCCTGTTTGAAAGGTATCGCATTATCGGGCAGAGTTCCCCTGATCGATGACATTTTTATTACAAATGCCCATAGATTTGTGGTAAAATAAATTGGCGTGTTTTGTGGCACAGAGGGTTTTGAGATGAGTTCAGAAGAAGAGTACCTTGACCAATTACTTGCTCAAGCATTAAATCCGAAAAAAGAAAAGAAGGAACCGGAAAAAAAGAACGAGCCTGTTGATGCGGCCGTTCCAGCTGATGCCGCTGCTGAAACAGCGGTGGAAAACGTGACAGAGTCTGGAACAGAATCTGTAATGAGTTCTGGAATAGAAGAGACTGCATCAGATACTGTCATAGAAGCTGACACAGCAGAGGCTGTTTCCGGTGATTTTGACGTGCCAGAACCGGCTGATGTTCCGGAATTTGATCTTAATTCCCAGGGGGCGAAGGATTTCAATCTGGATGGGATTTCCGCGGATGAGCTTGCAAGCGAGATCGAGGCATTTGAAGAAGATGCAGACGACAGCGTTCTGCCTACCGGTGAAAGTGCCGATTATGATGTGCCCGGAGATATGCCTGAAATCGCAGAGGCTATAGTTGATGCTGAAAATATAGGGGCTGATGTGGCTGGAATGTCCGAAACTGAAGAACCGGCAAGTGAAGGCAGTCCTATGCCTGATATGGCTGAATCTGTAAGCAATATGGATGCTGCGCCAGAGGATGTCGGTTTACCTGAAACTCCTGATATGCCTGAGGCAGAAGGACAGGACGAGAGCATAGACATACCGAAAAATGCCGAGCCTGACATGGAAGCGGAGATGCCCGAGGATCATGCTGACGAAGAAGATACGGACGGCTTGGCTGACGTAGAAACTTCTGGTGAAGAAGCTGTTAATGAAGAAAATTCTATCGAAGAAAATTCTATCGAAGAAAATTCGGCTGATGGTACAGACGAAGAAAAAATAGATGATGCAGTAAATAAAATCTTAGATGAAATCCCTGAGGATGTTCAGAAAGAGATTGGCGATATTGCACCGGAAGATGGACTCGCTGATAATGATGTTCCAGAAACCGAGGCAGCTGATGGAATCAGTGATATCGATGATATAAATGCTGTCGATGATTTATTATCGGCAGTTGAAGAGGCCGGAAGCATTGATGATGAGGCTATTTCTGACTTCTCTGAGACTGTTGACGCCGAGGGCGAAGCTGATGACCTTATGTCTTTGCTTAAGGGTGATGGTGCCGGGGATGACATACAGAGTGACTTAAGTGAACTGGCTGATATGGATCCTGATGACCTGGAGGCGCGCATAGCTGCCGCTGAAGCGGATGTTCCAGGCGAAAGCCTGCCCAGCACTGAGGGGGATGCGGATATCCTGGATATGCTTTCTGACATGGATGTGCTGGATGGCGATCTGGGAGACATAAAGGATGTTCTTGAAAAATCTGACAACAATGAGGCAGTGAATGCTGATCTTTTAAAGGAGCCGGATGTCGGTCTGGATAGCTTTGATGACGATTCTGATGAAGAAGAGTCTGAGGGCGGAAAGAAATCCAAGAAGAAAAAGAAAGAAAAGAAAATGAAGGAAAAAGGCGATTCCTTCTTTGCAAAGCTGTTCGGAAAAAAGAAAAAAGATAAAGATGCAGAAGCTGAGGTTGATGGTGAAGCGCCGTCTGAACCTGCTGAAGCTGATACAGCTGAATCGTCTGATATGGATCTTCTGGATGATATGTCGGATATTTCTGGTGACCTGTCAGAAGAATCTGCATCAGAGGGGGATGCTGCTGAGGATGACGGAACAGATGACGCATCCGGAAAGAAAAAGAAGAAAAAGGAAAAGGGCGATAAAAAGAAAGGCCTGATCGCGGCACTTTTAGAGGCTGTATTTTACGAGGAAGATGAAGAAGGATCCCCTGAAGAAAGTGCAACAAAGCTTAGCGATGAAAACAAGCAGATCCTGAATGAGCTTGATGCCGAGGGCGAAGAAAAGGGCAAGAAAAAGAAGAAAAAGAAAGAAAAGAAGCCCAAGGAAAAGAAACCCAAGAAACCTAAGGAAAAGAAGCCTAAAAAGGAAAAGCCTGCAGGAGAAGAAGAAAAGGGACCGAAGATTCCAAAGAAATACATTGTAAGGTCTGCTGCTTTTGCAGTGTCTGTTTTGGCTGCAGCTATAGTCCTTGCTGTGCTTCTACCTAAGGCAAATGTTATGAAGTCTGCAAGAGCGGCGTACTATGACCAGGATTATAAGGAAGCTTTTTATTCCATGTACGGAAAGAAGCTGAATGAGAGCGATCAGCTGATATATGACCGTTCCAAGACGATTATCCTTATGGACCGTAAGTATGAGTCCTATGGCCAGTACAAGGCTATGGGTATGAATGATAAAGCTCTTGATGCGCTTTTCCAGGGCTTAAAGCGTTATGAAGGACTGAAAACGGATGCGGAAACCTTGGGAGTGCTCAGTGACATTGATGCTACCAGGAATAACATACTTCTTGCGCTGCAGAATGACTATGGCGTGTCGGAAGCGCAAGCTATGGAAATAATAGGATATAGCAAGACTGATTACACCGGAGCAGTAAATGCCATACTGATGGGTGAGCCTTATGTGAAGATGCAGGACGCTGTAAATGCAATGTATGGTCTTGGCGGTAGCAGCAGCGTAGAGCCGGAAACACCGGAAGAAGGTGATGCTGCGGATCCTGGACTTCCTGACATGCTTCCGGAAGAAGAACAGTACATACTTGAGAACGGTACGGATACTAATGTACCGAATGATACGGAAGCACCTGAGGAGAATGCTGCGGAAGAAAACACTGAAGAGAATACGGATGAAGACAATGCTCCGGAAAATAACCAGCCTGAAGATAACACGGCAGAGCAGAATTCAACGAACATAATTGTTGATACTGACGATAATGTTCAGGTGCAGATAGACAGCGAGCAGTTTTAGGAGCAGGAAGAGAAATATGATAGCCATAATAGATTATGATGCAGGCAATATAAAAAGCGTGGAGAAAGCAGTGATTTCTCTTGGTGAAGAAGCTGTTGTCACCAGGGATCCTGCTGTTATCAAAGGGGCAGACAAGGTCATGCTCCCGGGTGTCGGTGTTTTTGGCGATGCTATGGGTAAGCTTGAGGAGTATGGCCTGGTACCTGTTATACATCAGGTGATAGATGCAGGCACTCCTTTTATGGCTATATGTGTTGGCTTACAGCTCCTTTTTGAAGGAAGCGAGGAATCGCCGGGGGTAGACGGCCTTGGTATTTTTAAGGGCAGGGTACTGAAGATACCGGCAGCTGACGGGATAAAGGTTCCCCAGATAGGATGGAATTCACTGCATCTGGAAAACAAGTCAGTCATCCTGGATGGAATAGACGAAGGTGCATATGTGTATTTCGTCCATTCATTTTATCTGAAAGCAGAGGATGAGAGCATAGTTACTTCTTCCGTAGAATACGGGACGCATATCCATGCATCCGTGGAAAAGGGAAATGTTTTTGCAACCCAGTTCCATCCGGAGAAGAGCTCAACAGTGGGACTTAAGATACTGGAGAATTTTTTAAAGATTTGAGGTGAATTCCAATGCACACTAAAAGGATAATACCCTGTCTTGATGTTAACGGCGGGCGTGTTGTTAAAGGTATAAATTTTGTCAATCTTGTGGATGCCGGTGATCCGGTAAGCGTTGCTGCAGCCTATGATGCTGCAGGGGCCGACGAGCTGGTTTTCCTGGATATAACTGCATCAAGCGATGCCAGGGCTACTGTAGTGGATATGGTAAGAAGGGTTGCAGAGCAGGTCTTTATTCCCTTTACCGTAGGAGGAGGCATCCGTACTGTTGATGATTTCAGGGCACTGCTTAGAGAAGGCGCTGATAAGATATCTGTTAATTCTGCGGCCATAATGAATCCTGATCTTATTTCAGAAGCTGCAGATAAATTTGGCTCCCAGTGCGTGGTAGTGGCAATTGATGCAAAGCGGCGTGAGGGTTCCGACGGCTGGAATATATACAAGAATGGCGGAAGAGTCGATATGGGGATCGACGCTGTGGAATGGGCTATGAAAGCCTGCAGCTTAGGTGCCGGCGAGATACTTCTGACCAGCATGGACTGCGACGGAACCAAGGCAGGATACGATATCGAGCTTACCAAGGCAATATCCGAAAATGTTTCTGTGCCGGTGATAGCATCCGGCGGAGCAGGAACAATGGATCATTTTTATGATGCTCTTACAGAAGGTGGTGCTGATGCAGCTCTTGCGGCATCACTTTTCCATTTTAAAGAGATGGAAATAAAGGATCTGAAGAAATACTTAAGAGACCGCGGAGTATCCGTCAGGCTTTAAAAAGGCGGTGGGAATTTGGCACCTATATCCAATGACTGGGCAGAAGCTCTGTCGGACGAGTTTAAAAAAGATTATTATAAGGTCCTGTATCAGAAGGTTAAGGATGAGTATCACTCCCATCTGATATATCCGCCGGCTGCAGATCTCTTCAATGCTTTTCACCTGACACCCTTGCATGAGGTCAAGGTGGTGATATTAGGGCAGGATCCCTACATAAATGAAGGACAGGCTCACGGTCTGTGTTTTTCCGTAAAGAAACCTACAGATCCGCCGCCCTCATTGCAGAATATTTACCAGGAGCTTCATGACGACCTGGGATGCAGCATACCTGCATCAGGTGATCTGACAAAGTGGGCAGAGCAGGGAGTACTGTTGCTGAACACAGTACTGACCGTCCGTGCGCATAATTCAATGTCGCACCGTGGGATAGGCTGGGAAACATTTACGGATGCCGTGATAAGGAAAGTTAATGAGGAAGAACGGCCCATAGTCTTTATGCTGTGGGGAAGTCCTGCAGGTAAAAAGGCAGAGATGCTTAACAACCCGGCACACCTGGTTTTGAGGGCACCGCATCCAAGCCCCTTGTCCGCATACAGAGGATTTTTCGGATGCAGGCATTTCAGCAAGGCGAATGAGTTCCTGAAAGCCCATGGGGTAGAAGAAATAGACTGGCAGATAGAGGACTGACTGTAACCACCTAAAGCATCTGCTGATGAGGATGCAAAAGGGCAGGCTATGAAAATTGCGAAGTATTTAATTACTGACCGGAAAGCGGTCAGGGGAGAATAAAACTAAGGAGAACGAAAACTATGGAAAAGAAACCGTTTTTTAGCAAAGCACAGATCGAAGAGATCGTTAAGACCTATCCCACGCCTTTTCATATTTACGATGAAAAGGGACTGCGTGACAATGCGGCAGCAGTAAAGGAGGCATTTGCCTGGAATAAGGGATACAAGGAATTTTTTGCGGTAAAGGCTGAGCCCAATCCCTTTATCATGAAATTATTAAAGGAGTATGGCGTCGGTTCCGACTGTTCTTCACTTACGGAGCTTATGCTTGCTGAAAAGTGCGGCATCACGGGCAATGACATAATGTTTTCTTCCAATGATACGCCCGTAGAGGATTTTGAATATGCGGCAAAGGTTGGGGCAACCATAAACCTTGATGACTTTTCGCATATAGCATTCCTTGAAAAGGTACTGGGCAAGCTTCCTGAGAGGCTGAGCCTCAGATATAATCCCGGCGGTATCGTTACCATCAGCAATGGCATTATGGATAACCCCGGCGATGCAAAGTACGGTATGACAAAGGCACAGCTCTTTGAGGCATATAAGATACTTAAGGATAAGGGCGTAAAGGAATTCGGTATGCATGCTTTCCTTGTAAGCAATACCGTTACTAACGACTATTATCCTGTACTAGCAAAGCAGCTTTTTGAACTGGCTGTTGAGATAAAGAATGAGACAGGTGTAAGCCTTAATTTCATAAACCTTTCAGGCGGAGTAGGAATAGCTTACAAGCCTGAGCAGACACCTAATGATATAAAGGTTATCGGTGAAGGCGTTCACAAGGTTTATGATGAGATACTTGTACCGGCTGGCCTTGGGGATGTGGAGATCTATACTGAGATGGGACGTTTCATGACAGGACCTTACGGTATGCTTGTTACCAAGGTTATCCATGAGAAGAAGATATACAAGGATTACATCGGAGTGGATGCCTGTGCCGTAAACCTTATGCGTCCGGCAATGTACGGCGCATATCATCACATAACAGTGCTGGGCAAGGAAGATGCTCCCTGCGACCACAAGTATGATGTGACCGGATCGCTTTGTGAAAATAATGATAAGTTTGCAATTGACCGTATGCTTCCCGAAATTGAGATCGGCGACTATATTGCCATTCATGATGCGGGCGCTCACGGCTTTGCAATGGGTTATAATTACAACGGTAAGTTAAAGAGTGCGGAGCTTCTGCTTAAGGAAGACGGAAGCGTGCAGCTTATAAGGCGTAAGGAAGAACCTAAGGATTATTTTTCAACCTTAGACTGCTTCCCTGAATTTGAAAGTCTTACAAAATAATGCGCAGAGGATGAACTATGGAATCCGGACAGGTGAGATTAAATAAATATCTTGCGGAATGCGGCATTGCATCCAGGCGTGAGGCCGACCGTCTTATTGAGGCCGGCAAGGTAAGCGTCAACGGTAAAAAGGCAAAGCTTGGCGATACGGTAACCGGTGATGAGAATATCATCGCAAACGGCGTGCTTGTCCGCGGTCCGGAGAAGAAGATAGTGGTAGCCTTTTATAAGCCTAAGGGCGTCACGGTTACGGCAGCAGATGAGCATGCCGAAGAAACCGTCTTCGACTATATTGACTTAAACGAAAGACTGACTTATGCAGGGAGGCTGGATAAGGATTCCGAAGGATTGCTTTTGCTTACAAATGACGGATCGCTCATTGATGAGATGATGCGCGGGAAGAATGCCCACGAGAAGGAATACATAGTTTACCTGGATCATGAAGTGACACAGGAGGCTATAGATCGTCTTTCCAAGGGCGTGTACCTTACGGACCTGCAGAAGAAGACCAGACCCTGCCGTATAGAGAAGATACGCAGGAATGTGGTGCGTATGGTGCTTACCCAGGGGCTTAACAGGCAGATCAGGCGCATGTGGAAGACTGAGAACTACGAGGTAAAGTCCCTTAAGCGCGTAAGGGTAGTAAATGTAGGGCTGGGTGACTTAAGGCCCGGCGAGTACAGTATCTTGGATGATAAGCAGGTGGCTGCATTAAAGAAAGCTCTCCAAAAGGGGAAAGTGTGATATAGATGAAAATAGGTATGTTTGACTCCGGCGTCGGAGGACTCACATTACTTCATGAAGCATTAAAGATTATGCCTGATGAGGCATACTTTTATTATGCGGATTCTGATCATGTTCCTTATGGACTCAGGGACAAGGAAGAGGTTGCGGAGTATTCCGATGAAGCGGTTGAATTCCTTCTGGAACAGGGATGCGAAGCTATTGTTATAGCCTGCAATACTGCAACCTCCGTTGCGGCAAATCTTCTCAGAAAAAAATATTCTGTGCCTATCATCGGAGTAGAGCCGGCAGTTAAGCCTGCTGTGGAAATGAATTCCGATGGGCGCATTCTTGTGATAGCAACGCCCATAACAGTAAGGGAAAAGAAATTCAGGGATCTTTTAGACCGGGTAGATGACCGGCATAAGGTGGATATGCTTGCGCTTCCAGAACTGGTCAGCTTTGCGGAGCGTGGTGAGTTTGATTCTGAAAAGGTCACTTCGTATATCTCAGAAGAATTGAATAAGTATATTTCCGAACATGCGGAAAATGATGTGGAGCTGAAGGACTATGACATCCTTGTATTCGGCTGTACTCATTTCAATCATTTTGAAAAGGCATTAAGACCGTTCTTCAGGAAAGAAATGATAATGATAGACGGTGCGGAAGGAACCATAAAAAACCTTCAGCACATTATGGCAGAAAAAGGCGCTAAGAGCGAGGATAAAGGCTATGTCAGGTACTTTGTCTCGGGACGCGAGGTGACAGGAACTGAAACTGCGGACTTTTATGAAAAGCTTTTACGCCATCTGGATGAGGAATAATTATCAAAGCTAATTTGATTATGGGGGATAGATGGGGATTTCAAAAAAGTGTAAAGAAATACAGGCGCATCTGTTTGAGATGCAGGATGAGGAGTACCGGGATTTTCAGTCAAAGCTGATACCTACGGTGGATGCGAAATACTTTATCGGTGTGCGCACACCTGATTTAAGAAAGTATGCATCTGCCCTGGCAAAGCAGGAAGATACCCCGGTATTTTTAAATTCCCTGCCACATAAATATTTCGATGAAAACCAGCTCCATGCTTTTATCATCTCAGGGATGAAGGACTATGAAAGCTGTGTTGAGGAACTGAACAGCTTTCTTCCGTATGTTGACAACTGGGCTACCTGTGACCAGATGTCTCCGAAGGTGTTCAAAAAGCATAGGACGGAACTATTGGATCAGATCCGGGAATGGATCAGGAGTGATCATGCATATACTGTAAGGTTTGGGATAGGAATGCTAATGGAACATTACCTGGATGATGACTTTGATCCTGAATATCCTGAAATGGTTGCAAAGATACGGTCTGAAGAATACTACATCAATATGATGATCGCCTGGTACTTTGCCACGGCTCTTGCAAAGCAGTATGAGACCATACTTCCTTTTATTTTGGAACAAAGGCTGGATGTATGGACTCACAACAAAGCTATACAAAAGGCTGTGGAAAGCAACCGTATCACGGCAGAGCAGAAAGCGTATCTGAAGACGCTGAAGGTTAAATGATCAGTCTTTCTTTTTTAACAGCTCTCCGGCCCAGTCTACGGCATCGTCGATATGAGGACGGAAATTCTCTTCACCGATAAGTTCTACAAAACCGCCCTTCTGCATTGTGTG
The DNA here is from genome assembly GCA_017635395.1 of Lachnospiraceae bacterium. GTDB lineage: Bacteria > Bacillota > Clostridia > Lachnospirales > Lachnospiraceae > NK4A136. The sequence goes on along the minus strand of JAGBLN010000017.1, from coordinate 11,801 downwards.
CATGGGCTGTTCGTTAACATGTGAGAATACAAGCTGGATGCCTGCGCTTTTGCATCTGCCGTAGAATTCTTCAAGAGTGTGCATAGCGGATGCATCAAGGGCAGGAACGCTTCGCATTCTCATGATGATGACTTTAGTGTTTTTGCTAAAATCTATAGCGGCAATCTGGTCTGTTGCACCGAAGAAAAGAGGACCTGAGATCTCATATACGCGGACATGCTTGGGCAGGGGCTTTAAGTTCATTCCGTCGGGGTCTTCATCCGGGTCATAGGAAACCCAGCCTTCGATGTGTGTCTCTTCGCTCATACGCTTCATAAAGAGTATCAGTGCGATTCCCATTCCAACCTCGATCGCTATTACCAGGTCAAAGGCAACTGTCAGTACAAAAGTGGTGATCAGGACTATGATGTCGCTCTTGGGTGCGGTCTTGCACAGATGTACAAAGGTACGCCACTGACACATATTGTAAGCAACCATAAAGAGTATGGCTGCAATTGTCGGCATAGGTATGAGTGATGCATAGGGCATCAGTACTACAAGAACAAGTACAAGGACTATGGCATGTACGATACCGGCAATGGGTGTACGGCCACCATTCTTTATATTGGCTGCAGTTCTTGCGATAGCGCCGGTAGCAGGGATTCCGCCGAAGAATGCAGAACCGATATTACCGAGGCCCTGTGCGATAAGCTCCATATTGGAACGGTGGTGTGAGTTTATCATTGAGTCTGCTACTACGCAGGAAAGCAGGGATTCGATAGCGGCTAAGATCGCTATGGTAAATCCGTCAGATGCTACTTCCTTTACCGCTGCAAGACTTAATTCAGGCATGTGGAAAGTGGGAAGGCTGTTGCTTATGGTATAAAGGTCGCCTATCGTGTTGACTGGCATGGATGTGAACTTTACCAGGAGGATGCCTACGATAACGGCTATCAGCGAGCCGGGGATCTTTTCGCTTACCTTGGGCCAGAGTATAAGAATTACAAGGCTTATGACGCCGACAAGCAATGTATAAGGATTAAATGTTGATATATTGAAGACAACGGCTTTTATCTTGTCCATGGTCTCTATGGTCTCGGTTCCTGCAGGATAGGTGAGTCCAAGGAAATCCTTAAGCTGCCCTATAAGTATTGTAACAGCAATACCGGAAGTAAAACCGGTTGTAATAGTATAAGGAATGAACTTTATCAGGCCGCCAAGTCTGAAGGCACCCATGAGTATCAGCAGTATGCCGGCGATGATGGTAGCCAGCATAAGGCCTTCCATTCCGTTCTTTGCAACAATTCCCGCAACTATGGTAGCAAAGGCAGCGGTTGGTCCTGCAATCTGTACGCGGCTTCCGCCAAGGAATGAAATGATGAAGCCTGCAACGATGGCTGTATAGAGGCCTTCTTCAGGACGCACCCCGGAGGCAAGCGCAAGGGCTATTGAAAGAGGCAGGGCGATTATCGCCACGATGATACCGCTTACCAGGTCGGTAACAAACTGCTTTCCGCTGTAGTGCTTCATTGTGCTAAATAGCATGGGTTTTATTTTGTCTTTGCTGTTCATAGTTTTTTCCTTATGTTTATTTGTTTTTGTGTTCACATTAATTATTTATGGCTGACATCACACATGTGTCTGAGTCAGGCACGCCCACGCATTATAGCACCGTCGAAATAAGATTTGTAGCATTTTTTATAAAAAATTAATTTTTTTTTGTGGATAATTTTGTAATGATGAGATGTGTGGACATTTCAAGTCAATAAGTGTCACACTTTACATCATTTAGTCCGTGTGATATATTGTTCTTACATTTCTGGAAATATCTAAGGCATTCGCCACATTTTTCCAAGAAATTGCAGTTGCTGTTTTTTTTACTATGTTATAATGAAAGGAGAAATGAATGAGCGAAATCAACAGGGAGTACAAGGACCGGCTTTTTGTATTTATTTTTGGCAGGGAAGAGAACAGGAAGTGGACGCTGTCGCTGTATAATGCGGTAAACGGAACGGACTATACGGATGAGAATGCGATAGAGATCACGACCATGTCGGATGCAGTCTATATGGGCATGCACAATGATGTGTCGTTCATCATCACGGAGTTCATAAGCCTGTTCGAACAGCAGAGTACTTATAACCCAAATATGCCGGTAAGGCAGCTGATGTATCTCGGGCGTTTGTATGACAAGTACATTGATGCCACAAAGCAGAATCTTTATGGTAAGAGACAGATAAAGTTACCGGTGCCTAAGCTTGTAACTTTCTACAACGGAAGGGAAGATGTGTAGGACAAGATACTGCGTTTAAGCGATTCGTTTTCGGAGAACGCTGAGCTGTCGGATGTGGAAGTCAGCGTCAGATTGATAAACATCAATTTAGGGAAGAATAAAGAACTGCTTGAAAGCTGCAGGCCGCTTAAGGAATATTCGTGGTTTGTTGACAGCGTGAGAAATAAGAAGGATCATGGGAAAATGTCCCTGGAGGAAGCCGTGGACTGTACCCTTGAAGAGATGCCTGAGGATTTTTATATTAGGGAATTTCTTCTTGGCAATAGGGCGGAGGTAAAGAATATGTGTCTTACAGAATACAACGAAGCCGAAACAATGCAGATGTTCAAGGAAGAAGGACTCGCAGAAGGGCGAGATATGCGTGACAAAGAAAAGATTACGGATATGCTGCGTCGTGGTAAAACCGTTGAAGAAATTGTTGATTTCTGTGATTACCCTTATGAGCAGGTTAAGGAAATCGCTGATGCCCTGGAGGCATAGGCGGAGGTAAAAAACATGTGCCTTACAGAAAACGATGAAGCTGACTTAAGACAAAAATCTGTTTTTACATTATAATGACATCTATGAGCATACAGATCCTACTTATTATCATACTTGCATACATAGTAATAATAGGAACGGTTAATGACAAATTGTTTCATATCCAGAGCGATATAGCGATGGTGTTATTTTCATCTCTTTTGTCAGTTATTCTGTTAGTGATCCAGGCTTTGTTTCCGATGGAGTCCCTTAGGAGCATCATAAGTTCCCTGGGGGATTTTGGATTCAGGTAGTAATAGATCCGGAGAATTATTATGAGAATTTCTGGGAAATCCTGGAAGGGATACTTAACTCGGCGCTTTTTGTAATGATAGGTTTCGTGGTATTGGGAACTGCTATCAGTTCATATGCTGCGATCATCATACCGGTGGCGCTTCTTGCGAAACAGATTTTAAAATGTGGGCTGTTTTATTCCAGCAGATCTGTAAGCTTTATCCCGTAAAAGTAATCATGTACCATATTGTCAAATTTTGTCCACATGGGAAGAGTCTGGCATCTGTCTTTCCTGTCGCAGACATAATCCTTGTCAGCAAGACAGGCAACCGGTGACATGGATTTTTCCATGAGATCGAGGATCTCACCCACGGTATACTCTTCCGGTTTCCTGCAGAGCATGTAGCCGCCGCCCTTTCCGCTGTGTCCTACGATCAGTCCGTCGGTCACCATATCTTTGACCAGGATTTCTAAGTATTTTTTCGAGATTTCCTGCCTTTCGGCTATATCCTTGAGCGGAATGTAGCTTCCGTCATTATTTTCAGCCAGATCTATCATGATCCTTATGGCATAGCGTCCTCTTGTTGAGATCATTTTCTCTTCTTTCCGCCGTTTATATCGGCACCGCATATCAGTAAATTCGAATAAGGTTTCGCAGAGTTTTATTCTGGTGATATTTTAACGCTATAACCGGTGATAAACAACAGCTATCCTAATACCTGTTGACATAGACGATTAGCTCAATTTGTACTTTGAACACTTACAATCTCCGGTTTCTCAGGTTCTGATATATATTTTTCAAAAAAGAAAATGGCCAACATTTTTGTATTATAGATTATAAATATAAGAAAAGTAATTTATAATAATAATTGATGCAAAAACATATCAAAAAAAAGGAGGTATCGGCAAATGAAGGCGTTGTTTATTGGTGGAACAGGACAGATCAGCATGGCTATTGTTAAGCGTCTGGCAGAGGAGACTGACTGGGAAGTATGGCTCTTAAACCGGGGTAACAGGAATGAAGAACTTCCGGAAGGTGTTCACAGCATTGTTGCCGATATCCATGATGAAGATGATGTGGCAAAAAAAATCAGCGGGATGACCTTTGATACGGTGTGCGAGTTTATCGGTTTCAAGGTTGAGGATGTGGAAAGGGATTACAGGCTTTTCAAGGGAAAGACAAGGCAGTACATCTTTACAAGCTCTGCATCCGCATACCATAAGCCTGCGGCAAGCTATGTTATTACGGAAGGTACAACGTTGGCTAATCCCCACTGGCAGTATTCCAGGGATAAGATAGCGTGTGAGGACTTCCTGATGAAGAAGTACAGGGAAGAGGGATTTCCGGTTACCATAGTGAGACCCAGCCATACCTATGATGAGAGAAATATTCCCTTGGGCGTTCACGGAAAGCAAGGTTTCTGGCAGGTTATAAAGCGTATGATGGACGGAAAGCCTGTCATCATTCAGGGGGATGGAACATCACTTTGGACAGTTACTTTTAATAAAGATTTTGCAATAGGCTACACGGGACTTATGGGTAACCGGCATGCTATCGGTGAAGCATTCCAGATAACAGGTGATGAGACCTTAAGCTGGAACCAGATCTATGCGACCATTGCTGATGCGCTTGGAGTAGAGCTGAAGGCTTATCATGTGTCTTCGGAATTCCTGTCGGCGGTCGGTGATCCTTATGGTTTTGATTTTGAAGGAAGCCTTATCGGGGACAAGGCAGTATCCGTTGTTTTTGACAACAGCAAGCTTAAGCGTGCAGTACCTGATATGAGGACTACAGTCCGTTATGACCAGGGCGTGCGCATCGCACTCAAGTATGTGCTGGAGCATCCTGAATGCCAGGTGGAAGATCCGGAGTTTGACGAATGGTGCGACAGGGTGATCAGCGTACTGGATAAAGCGAAGGCTGAACTGAAATCGTAAAAGAACTGTTACCCAAACATAAAGAGTGCTCCTTAAAGTCATATGTCGAGATACAGGGAACTGGCAGTTTTCTGCCGCAAAATGAATAATGCACTGAATGCCGGATTTGACATTGAAAAGGCATTGCTGGTAATGAAGGATGAAGAGCGGGGATTGTTAAGGACTGCTGTCAGTGACTGTATAGGCGGATTGCGGCGCGGGAAAGCTTTAAGCGAATCAATGCGGAATAATGAGTGGGTTTTCACGCCTGAGCTGGTTAATCTCATATACATTACGGAACAGACAGGACACTATGATATAGCTTTTAAGCGTATGGCTGTCCGTTTTGAACAGCGCGATGAGACTTCAAGGAAAATTATGCAGGCTGCAATTTATCCGTCTATAGTACTGATCGTGTTTATCGGATCTTTGATTGCGGTAGCGGCCGTGTGGCATTTTCTTCCCCAGGCTCTTGCTTTTATAGGGATCATTTTCGCAGTCATATTTGGAGCAGTATTTTTACGCTATGGTGGCCAGAAACTGAGCCGGAAGAGTCTGGTGGTGGGCAATGTGCTTATACATGCGCCTTTTTGCGGGCGGATCATAATGCAGTCTGAGCTGGCAGATCTCGCAGACAACATGGCAGTATTTTATTCATGCGGTGTTTCACCGGCTAAAGCACTGCGGTACTGTGCTGAATCTGTAAGATATGAGGCACTGAAGGCGAAAGTTCTGCAGGCTGCAAGAGTTGTAGAAAGGGGCAATCCTTTGTCTGATGCACTTGAGGCACAGCATATTTTTCCCCGGGATCTGATCAATTTCCTTCGTTCCGGAGAGGCTTCCGGCAATGTGGATGGTATGCTGGGTAAGATGGCTGAATACTACCGCCAGGATATACAGAACAGGCTGGACATTGCAATGACACTGATCAGGCAGTAGAAAAGTATACGAGGCTTCTACCTGATTAGAAGTTGCATTAAAGAGCATTAAAGAGCATTGGTTTTTTAGTCTTGCAAAAAATGTGAAAATCGTCTAAAATATTTGTTGTTGAAAAGGACAAGGGCGTCTGCTGGATATAGTAGGCGCCCTTTTCGATGCGTATTCGAAGGGAGGTGGATCCTTTGAGACCTGTTATCGGTTTGATACCGTTATATGACGAAGAAAAAGAAAGCTACTGGATGCTTCCTGGTTATATGCAGGGCATTGAAAATGCCGGCGGACTGCCTATAATGCTTCCGCTTACTGTGGACAGTGCAGAGCTTGATGAAGTATACAGTCTGTGTGATGGGATCCTATTTACCGGCGGTCATGATGTATCACCTGATGTTTATGGTGAAAGCAGGAAAGAATCTTGCGGAGTTTCATGTGATGACAGGGATTCCATGGAAGGCTATCTTATCGACAAATGCCTTGATGATGACAAGCCGTTCCTCGGTATCTGCCGCGGCATACAGCTTTTAAACGCCCATCTTGGAGGTACTTTGTATCAGGATCTGCCAACGGAATACGACTGCAAAGTGGAACATCATATGTCGCCGCCTTATGACAGAACAGCTCATACTGTAGAAATTTTTGACAATACTATTTTGGCGGGTATAATAGGGAACGGAACCCATGAGGTGAACAGCTATCATCATCAGGCAGTCAAAGAGCTATCCCCCAAGGTAACCGCAATGGCCGTTTCGGAAGACGGACTGGTTGAGGCAATTGCTGTGAATGATCACAGTTTTGCAATAGGAGTGCAATGGCACCCGGAGTTTTCCTACATGAATAATGAGGAAAGCAAAAAAATTTTAAAGGCATTCGTAGAAGAATGCAAAAAAGGAAGGAGAACAAAACTATGAAAAAGAAAATGATGGCACTGGTAATGAGTTGTCTTATGGTGGCTGTAGCAGGAGGTTGCACAGGTTCCGGAACAGAGCCTGCAACCACACCTGAGACCACAGAGACAGAAGTAACCGAGGAGGCTGCCGAGACAGAGGAAGCTGAACAGACAGATGTGAAGGATACTTCAGGAAAGGTATGGAAGATCGCTACTGATACCGCTTTCAAGCCCTTTGAGTACACAGATGACAGCGGTAACTTCGTAGGTATCGATATGGATATCCTTGAGGCTGTTGCTAAGGATCAGGGATTCGAGTATGAGCTTCAGGTTCTTGGATGGGACGCATCCATCGCAGCATGCCAGGCTGGACAGGCTGATGGTATGATCGCAGGCGCATCCATCACAGAGGAGAGAAAGGAATCAGGCTGGATCTTCTCGGATGGTTACTATGATGCAAATCAGAGCATGGCAGTAGAAGCTTCATCAGATATTGACGGTTTTGACGATCTTAGCGGTAAGTCTGTTGCTGTAAAGACAGGTTCCATGAGTGCAACATATGCTGAGAGCCTTGCTGATGAGTATGGTTTCACAATCACTTATTTCGAGGATTCACCTACTATGTATCAGGCTGTTGTAGGCGGACAGGTTGCAGCTGTATTTGATGATACCCCTATCATGGCAGCAAACATAAAGGATACAGGCATCGCAATGAAACTGGTTGACGGCACAGGAAATGATCCTGCAGCTTACGGTTTTGCTGTATTCAATCCTGAGAACCAGGAACTTGTTGATATGTTCAATGCAGGTCTTGCTAACATCAAGGCTAACGGAACATATGATGAGATACTTGCAAAATATCTTGGCGAATAATATATCTTTTTATACTAAACGCATTTAGTTATTGCGCTTTCGTGGCGGATGATGCTTAGATTAAAGTGTTGTCTGCTCACGAAAGCAGCAAGTACTTAATTCGTTTAATATAAACCAGCCGGAAAAACGGCCCAATGTTCTCTGATCGCCATGCGTAGCCGCTTAAGCGGCAGAAAGAGGTATTATGATCAAAATTATTACAGTTTATGGAGGCTTGCTGCTGGTAGCTCTTGGCAGAACTTTGCTGCTGGCGCTGCTGGGATTATTCTTTGCATGCATCATCGGCATGATCTTCGGTATCATGGGCGTAGTAAAGAACCGTGCCTGCAACATAATCTCGCAGGTTTTCGTTGATGTTATAAGAGGCGTTCCCATGATCGTTCTCGCCTTCTTCGTTTATTTCGGAATACCTTATTTCTTTAATACGATAATCGGCGGCTTTTCCATAAACCTCTCGGCACTTCAGGCAGGTACTATCTGTCTTGCTCTTAACTGCGGTGCATATATGGCTGAGATCGTCCGTGCCGGTATCCAGTCGGTTGATGTGGGCCAGATGGAGGCTGCAAGGTCACTTGGTCTTACATACGGAATGGCTATGAGAAAAGTTGTTCTTCCACAGGCTATCCGTACTATGATACCTACATTTATCAATCAGTTCATCATTACGCTGAAGGATACTTCCATTCTGTCGGTAATCGGATTCCCTGAGCTTGTTAATACTGCTAAAAATGTTCAGGCGAATACGTTCATGTCTTTCCAGACATGGGCTATCGTGGGCGTAATGTATCTGGTTGTTATAACTATCCTTTCGCGCAGTGCAAAGGTTGTTGAAAGGAGGCTCAGCGTTGGCAGATAATAAAGAAATCAAAATAAAAGTCGATCATCTGAAAAAGAGCTTTGGCAGTCTTGAGGTTCTCAAGGATATTTCCGCAGAGATAACTAAAGGTGAAGTGGTATGCGTGATCGGACCTTCCGGTTCCGGAAAATCCACATTCCTTCGCTGCCTTAACAAGCTTGAGAGTCCTACTTCCGGTACGATAATAATTGATGGAACTGACATTACACAGAAAAAGGTGAACATCAACCATGTCCGTGAAAACATTGGAATGGTGTTCCAGCATTTCAATCTTTTTAATAACCTTAACATACTGGATAATCTTACACTTGCTCCTGTTCAGCTGAAGAAATGTTCAAAAGAGGAAGCTGCCACCAGAGCTAAGGATATGTTAAAAAAAGTCGGTCTTGAAGATAAGGCAGGAAGTTATCCAAAACAGCTTTCCGGCGGACAGAAACAGCGTGTAGCCATTGCAAGGGCACTGTGCATGCAGCCGGATATAATGCTTTTTGATGAACCTACATCCGCACTGGATCCGGAGATGGTAGGTGAAGTACTGCAGGTTATGAAGGACCTTGCGGCAGAGGGCATGACAATGGTGATCGTTACCCACGAAATGGGCTTTGCAAGAGAGGTAGCAGACAGAGTCATATTCATGGACGGCGGCTACATTATCGAGGAGGGCACTCCCCAGGAAGTATTGCTTAATCCTAAAGAGGAAAGGACCATTGATTTCTTAAACAAGGTTCTTTAAAACAATGGAGGTCTCATGAGAAATATAATCACTATCAGCAGGCAGTTCGGTGCCGGCGGAGGCACCATAGGCCGGGCAGTTGCAGACAGGCTCGGTTACTACTATTGCGATAAGGACATGATACTGAGGGCTGCTATGGAGAGCGGAAATCTTTCACCGAAAGAAGTTAATTATTATGATGAGCGCGTCCCGAGGGAATGGGGATTTGGCCAGAGCCTCTTTGATTTTTACAACAAGCCCCTTGATGAAAGGCTCTTTGCGGCACAGAGGGATGCCATAATGAAAGTTGCAGAAAAAGGCGACTGCGTGATCGTGGGCCGTAATGCAAATATCATACTCAAAGAATTTGACAGAACCCTGCATGTGTTTGTCTCAGCATCCGAAAGCTTCAGGTTAAAGAGAATGCAGGAAGAGATGGCCGGCGTTCCGGAAGATAAAGTTCTTGACCGTATCCGTTCAGTAGATAAGGCAAGAAAAAAATACTGCAAGTACTATACCAACACCGAGTTCGGAAATGCTGCCTACTATGACTTATGTGTAAAGAGTTCCACACTCGGGATCGAAGGCAGCGTTGACCTGATCTGCGAGGTAGCAAAATAAGTACATAAATAAACGGGAATCCCTGATTTATGGGGATTCCTTTTTTCGGGGATTTTTTCTGTCATTATTCGTTTCTTCCGAAATAAAATCTTTTGTGATTTTTCTGTTATGATACAATTGTGATGCGTGATCTGCTCCTGATGCAGAAGAAACTGTAAGGGGGCGGGAATGACAGCTTAAAGAGAGATACAAGAAATGAAAAAATATAAAAATAAAAAGATCTGGGATATGTATTCGCTTCAATATGGCTTTCTTGTGGCAGGTATGGTTATGACGATCATAGCTGTTTTACTGATCGGGTACGGATTGCTGGCAACGCCGCGCCTGATGAAGAATCAGTGTACCTATGAGGAAGTGTTGGAAAAAGAAGGAAATCTTGCAGGGCATGCGGCTACATTTGAGGTCGTGGAGGATCCGGTAAAGGTCGGAGAATACGGAAACGGTAAACATGGTCACTATTATCTGGTCACCAACGGGGAGCGTTATATCATTTCCAAAATGACCGATAACGAGTGTGATGAGATAAGCGGGTGGCTTCAGCAGAACGGATCTTATAAACTGGAAGGTATAACCTATTATATTGCGGATAAAGATGAGCGTGAGGAGGTCGCCGGAAACGTATCAAGGGAGCTGGGGGCAAATATTACGGCGGACAATCTGCAGGATAAGCTTGGCGCTGTTCAGATCACCTTTACGAAGTTTAACTATATCTCGATGTTTGTGGAAAATTATATTGTCAATATTATATTCGGTGGCGTTATCATCTTATTCGGTCTGCCCCTGCTGCTCGGTTTCAGAAAGGAACTGAAGGGGATACGCCGTATCACATCCTTATCAGGAATCACCGCAGATGACATCGACAGGGAGTCTATGAAGAAAGGGGCACGATGGTTAAGCTCGATAAAGGTTTATCTGACCAAAGATATGCTGGTCGGACTCCGGACAGATTATATGAAGGACTATGACGATCAGGTGGCATTTCGATACGAGGATATCTGCAGTGTCTATGGATATAATGCAAAACGCAAATACGGTATGCCGTCATATGCGAAGGGGAGATATCTGATCTGTGCAGAGGCTAAGGATGGCCGGAAATATGTTCTGTCTGACAGCACTCTTTTTGGAAACAGCAGAGATGCAGATGTGAACGATGACAGTATCGTACTGTTTAAGGAACTGGAGAAGAGAGCACCCCATATCGCAACGGCGCCTACGGATGGGAAGTATCAGGTATTCCGCTATCCATTCTATGTATATTTGTCGGAAGGCAAATATGCGGAAGGAACGGAGGCGTATGAGAAGCTTGGCGATTTCCGTGAGGAACTGGAGTGGAGATTTGAACAGGACAATCTGAAGCAGTACTATCCGATAATGGAAGCAATCTTTAAGATGTCGATGACATTCAAAGAGGATGGCTTTGTCGAAATAACCGTGGGTTATTTTGAAGAGTATGAAGAACAGATCCGGGCAGACATGGATGAGTTCCTGCAGGCACAGATTAAGGATGGCTGGGGAGCCGATGAAGCATCGGAAGATGACGAAATCGTCGTTTTCTGTCAGAAATAGGGAAACAGATACCGTTTTGGGTACCCAAAGTGGGTAAAACATTTGAGTGTAGCATATTGAAAAACAAACATGAAAGAAGATTATGGCTTTTTTGAAAAGGGAAGCATTTATAAACCGGAAGACGGAACAATCCTTCATTGCTTATGCAGGAAGTAAATTCGAATTTGTCGGGATGAGGGCATAGCCTTTTATCTCGCAATATAATGCAGTAAAAGGTTGAGAGGTGGAAGCGAAGGATGCGAATGTTGTTTTGAAGAGGAGGTTGCTTTGATTATTCAGAATATTGATAAAGGCAGGTCATTTGATTGGGGTAAAACATCGGAAGATTATGCGAAGTATAGGGATATCTATCCGCAGGAGTTTTATGACTACATTTTGCAACTGGGACTGTGCAAGGATGGACAGTCGG